>NZ_JBEZKP010000010.1:0-161982 GCF_040706335.1 Streptomyces sp. NPDC048389
GTCTCCTGCTTCGAGGCCGCCGCCGCGGCGGATCCCGACTGTGCGATGGCCTACTGGGCCATCGCCAACGCCCTCGGTCCGAACTACAACAAGCCGGCGGCCGACGGCGTCGCGGACGTCGCAGCCGACGCGGACGGCGACGGCGCAGGCGACGGCGGGTCGATGGGCGACGGCCCGTCACCCATCACATCCGACGGCCCGCCCGCCGCGGGCTCGCCGAGCGCGTCCCGCGCCTCGCGCGCCATCGGTGCCAGCAGCGGTGAGAAGTTCGGGTTCGTCCGCAGCGCCTCGTCGATGTGCCGCCGCGCCGCACCGTGGTCGCCGAGCTCCCGCTCGATCTCGCCGAGGTGGTACGAGAACAGCGCGCTGCGCAGCCCCTGGTCGGTCGCCAGCCGCGCGAACGGCAGCGCGTCCTTCGCCCGGCCCGCCTTGTACAGCGCCCACCCCATGGCGTCCGCGACGTAGACGCTGCGGTGGCCGCGCCGCCACTCGCCCTGCAGGCGGCGCACCGCGGCGGCCGGGTCCCCGTGGTCGGCCTCGTAGCGGGCCAGCAGCAGGTCCCCGTCGACGCCGTGCTCACCGGCGCGGGTGATCTGCTCCCGCATGAGCTCGTACCGGGTGGCGGCGTCCCCGTTCAGCCCCAGCGACTCGTACAGTTCGCCGGACTCCAGGGCGTACTCGGGCAGCGGTACCTTCGCCAGCGCCGACCGGTAGTCGTCCAGCGCCTCGTCGGTGCGGCCCAGCGCCGCCAGCGCGCGGGCCCGGCCGGCCAGCGACCGGTGGCCGCCCGGCACGGCCTTCAGTGCCTTCGTGTAGTGCTCCACCGCGTCCGCCGCCTCGCCGCGCTCCCAGGCCAGCTCGCCCTCGCGGTTCAGTGCGACGGCCTTCTCCGCAGGGGTGCGGGAGTTCGCGGTCGCGCCGTACGCGAGGGCAGCCGCGTCCTCGCGCCAGCCCTTGTTCCAGTAGACCCGCGCCTCCATCCCCTGCACCCGCGGCCCGCTCTGCAGTTCCAGCAGCTTGTCCATGGCCTTGCCGGCGGCCGCGTATCTGCCGAGCCCGTGGTACGCGTCGATCAGCGCCGGATACACCGTCCAGCGTTCCGGCTGCTGTTTCCTGGCCTGCTCGGCGTGGCCGCGCGCGCCGGCGTAGTCGCGCCGGGCGTTGGCCAGCTCCGCCATCCCCACGAGCGCGTCGACGTTGCCCTTGGCGGCCGGTTCGGCGCTCAGCGACCGCTTCAGCGCGCGCTCCGCCTTCGGGTAGTACGCGGTGTCCCCGAGCCGGGTGCCGCGCTCCACGTACGCGGAGCCCAGCGCCGCCCACGACCGCCGGTCACCCGGATGGTCCCGGACGAAACGCTCCCGGTCGCGGATCAGCGCGTCCAGATCGGCGAGGGAGGCGGGCGCGCCGGTGTCCGCGGCGGCCATCGCCCTGGCCACGGGACCGGGAGCCGGCGGCGGCGCGTCCTTCCCCCAACCGGGTGCGAGCACGATCACCCCGGTGACCAGTGTCGCGCCGACCAGCGTGCTGACAGCGGCGTTCTTCAGGGTTTCGCTCTTCATGGCGCTCACTGTGCGGCAGCGCGCAGCCGATACGAAGAACACACTCTGACCCGCCGAGCGGAACGCAGACGGGTTCACACCGATGGCCCCCGGTGCGAGGCTTGGGATCATGGACGATCTCCTCCAGCGGCTGCACGCCGGTCTGCCCGCCGAAGCCCTGATCACCGATCCGGACGTCACCGCGTCGTACGGCAACGACATGGCGAGCTTCTGCGCGGCGGGCACCCCCGCCGTCGTGGTCCTGCCGCGCACCGTCGAGCAGGTCCGGCACGTGATGCGCACCGCCACGGCACTGCGGGTGCCGGTCGTACCGCAGGGCGCCCGCACGGGCCTGTCCGGCGCGGCCAACGCGTCCGACGGCTGCATCGTGCTGTCGCTGACGAAGATGGACCGGATCCTGGAGATCAGCCCGGTCGACCGGATCGCCGTCGTCGAACCGGGCGTCGTCAACGCCGTGCTCTCCCGGGCCGTGGGCGAGCACGGCCTGTACTACCCGCCCGACCCCTCCAGCTGGGAGATGTGCACGATCGGCGGCAACATCGGCACCGCGTCCGGCGGCCTGTGCTGCGTCAAGTACGGGGTGACGGCCGAGTACGTCCTCGGCCTGAAGGTGGTCCTGGCCGACGGCAGGCTGCTGAGCACCGGCCGGCGCACCGCGAAGGGCGTCGCCGGATACGACCTGACCCGGCTCTTCGTCGGGTCCGAGGGCAGCCTCGGCATCGTCGTGGAGGCGGTCCTGGCGCTACGGCCGCAGCCGCCGGCCCCGCTGGTGCTCGCCGCCGAGTTCCCGTCGGCGGCCACCGCCTGCGACGCCGTCTGCGCGATCATGGAACGCGGGCACACCCCGTCCCTCCTCGAGATCATGGACCGCACGACCGTCCGCGCGGTCAACAAGCTGGCGAACATGGGCTTGCCGGAGACGACGGAGGCCCTGCTGCTCGCCGCGTTCGACACGGCCGAGCCGGCGGGCGACCTGGCCGCCGTCGGCGCTCTGTGCGAGGCCGCGGGCGCGAGCGAGGTGGTGCCCGCGGACACCGCCGCCGAGTCCGAACTGCTGCTCAAGGCCCGCCGGATGTCGCTCACGGCCCTGGAGACCGTCAAGTCGGCGACGATGATCGACGACGTCTGCGTACCGCGCTCGAAGCTCGGCGCGATGATCGACGGCACGGCCGCGATCGCCGAGAAGTACGACCTGACCATCGGCGTCTGCGCGCACGCCGGTGACGGCAACACCCACCCCGTCGTCTGCTTCGACCACCTCGATCCCGACGAGTCGCGGCGCGCCCGCGAGTCCTTCGACGAGATCATGGCGCTCGGTCTGGAACTGGGTGGGACCATCACCGGCGAACACGGCGTGGGGGTACTGAAGAAGGAGTGGCTGGCCCGTGAACTCGGCCCCGTGAGCCTCGAGTTGCAGCGCGGCATCAAACAGACCTTCGACCCGCTCGGCATCCTCAACCCGGGCAAGCTCTTCTGACGCGTCCCGGGCGGACTGCGTCGGTCCGTCCCCCTCAGGCATCGCCGTCCTGAGGGTCCCCCGAGGCGCCGTGCGCCCGCAGCTCGTCCGCCCCGGCCGGAGCGAGCAGTTCGGCCAGGGCCTCGTCGAGCCCCAGCGCCGCCGACTCCGATCCCGGCGGGAGGACCCGCAGCGTCCGCTCCAGCCAGGCCGACACCGCCGTGGACGGCGCCTCCAGCAGAGCGTCCCCATCGGGTGAACTCAACGCCACCAGGATGACGCCGCGCCCCTCGCTCTTCGACGGCCAGACCCGTACGTCCCCGGTGCCGCACGGCCGGAACACCCCTTCGACCAGCAGCTCACGGGCGAACGTCCAGTTGACGGGATGCTCGGAGCCGACGTGAAAGACGATGTGCACGGCACAGGGGTCGTCCGTCCGGTAGGTCAGCCGGGCCGGTACGGGGACGTTGCGCTCCGGCGACAGCACCAGCTTCAGTTCGAGTTCGCGTTCCACCACGGTGTGCATGGGTCTCTTCCTTCCTTCTGTGCCTGCTGCGGCGGCCCGCTGCGAGGGCCTCACAGGAAGAGAGCGACGTGCCCCGCGGTCATGACGCGACTTTCCACGGTAACTTTCCGTGACCATGATGTGACCGGAAAGGGGTCGTTACGGCAGGACCGGCCCGGGGGCGCGCGAGGGTCTGATAGATGTGGTGCCTCGAATTGAGGCATCCGAAGAGATACGGGACCACGGTGATGAGCGCCCCAACCCCGGCCACCGGCGACGGCAGCCCCACACCCGGCTACTACCCGGACCCGTCCATTCCCGGATATGTCCGGTACTGGAACGGCGCGGCATGGGTGCCCGGCACGAGCAGGCCCGCCCCCAGGACGGGCGAAGCGATGCCCGCACCGCCCCGGTCGGCGGCATCCTCCGCACCTGCCCCGGCGGCCCCTGCCCCGCCGGCTCCCTCCGTCGAGGAGACGGGCCCCGTCTTCCTGGACGAGGAGCCGTCGGACGAGCCGTTCCGTCCTGAGCCCGCCACCGCGTGGCAGGCCGACACCGCACGTCAGGGCGGTTTCGGCGGCGACCTCGACAACCGGGTCTCGTGGGGCGGCGATCCCCGCACCGCCGACCGGCCGCCGGCCGTCGACGCGCCGGCCGATCCGCGTCGCCCGGCCGAGCCCGCCCAGCCGGCCGATCCGACCGGCGGCCGGCTGCCAGGCGTACGTTCCGTGGGCCCGCAGTCCGGACCGGTGGCGGGGGAGGTCCCCGGCGGCGTCCGTCCGGTGAGCACGTCCCCTGCGGGGGAGCCGCCGGCGGACGGCACGGTCACCATTCGCGCCGTCCGCCCCGGCCAGGGAACGGGTCCCTCCGGTGCGGGGCAGTCGACGGTCGAGGAAGGGGCGCCCGCCCGCCGCACGCCGGGGCCGCACAAGCCGGCGGAGAACACCGTCACCATCCGGGCGCAGCGCCCGGGGCAGGCCGACGGCACGATGACGAGCCGTCCGGTCGGCGGCGACGCCGAGGCCAAGCCCGGCCCGCAGCCCGCCACCGCCCCCGGGACGTCCGCCGGCCCCCGGACGCCCACCACCTCCCGGACATCCGCCGCGGGCCCGGCCGCGTACCAGGGCCGGCCGGCCGCACAGTCCCAGGCCGCGCCGCAGGCCCCCGTACAGCCCCAAGTGCCCGCGCAGTCCCAGTCCCAGTCCCAGTCCCAGGCCCCGGCGCAGTCCCAGCCGCCGGTGACCAGCAGCGCCGGCGGAGGCGCCGCCTCCTGGGCGCAGCAGGTCCACCAGCTCGCCCAGTCCCCGGGTGCCGGCGACGGCGAACCGGTCCTTCCGTGGAAGCCGCCGGTCAACGATCCGTTCCTGGCCGTCGCGCAGGCCCAGGCAGCCGCCCGGCCCGCCGGCCTCGGCAAGCGGCTGGCAGCCCGGCTGATCGACACGGTGCTCCTCGGAGCGCTGGTCGGTGCCGTGGCCGTCCCGGTCCTCGCGCGGACGCGTGCGCACATCGACGACAAGATCGAGGCGGCGAAGCTGTCCGGCGAGACGGTGACCGTCTGGCTGCTCGACGGCACCACCGCCGTCCACCTCGGCATCGTCCTCGGTGCCCTGCTGATCCTCGGAGTGCTGTACGAGTCGCTGCCGACGGCCAAGTGGGGACGGACGCTCGGCAAGAGGCTGTGCGGTCTGACGGTGGTGGACATCGAGAGCCACGAGCCGCCCGGGTTCGGCGCCGCAGTGCGCCGCTGGCTCCTCTACAGCGTGCTCGGCGTCCTCGTGGTCGGTGTGCTGAACGTGATCTGGTGCCTCTTCGACCGGCCGTGGCGGCAGTGCTGGCACGACAAGGCGGCGCACACGTTCGTGACGGGCTGACCCTGTCGCCGTACGGCTCACGAGAGGGTTCCCCCGAACGCCCGTGAGCCGTTGCGAGGCCCTTGGCGCCGGGGTGCACTGCCCCCATGAGCAAAGATCAGCCGCCGACCGGACCGCCGCCCGACGACGACCCGTTCCGCAAGAGGCCGCAGGAGCCGGAGAGGCCCGGCGAGCCGGCACCTCCCCCTGCTGACGGCCCCGCCGCGGGCGGCGGTTCGCCGTACGACTCACCCTATGGAGGCGCCGGCGGTCCGTACGGTGCCGGTGGCGGGCAGCCTCCTCCGTACGGCGCGGGCGGCCCTTACGGTGGTGCCGACCCGCTCGCGGGCATGCCGCCGCTCGCCCCATTCGGCAAACGGGTGCTCGCCAGGCTGATCGACATGATCATCGTCTTCGTGCCGCTGATCATCATCTCCCTGATCTTCGGCGGCATCGAAGGGAACTACTACGGCGACGACTGGGACGAGGTCACGGACCGGGTGAACTCCGGTGAGCAGTGGCTGTGGTCGCTGATCAGCCTGGTCGCCTACGTCGGCTACGACACGCTCATGACGGCGAAGAGCAACGGGCAGACCGTCGGCAAGAAGATCATGAAGCTGCGGACGGCGATGCTCAACGACGGACGGGTGCCGGACGTCGGCTCCTCGCTTCTGCGCGCGGCCGTGCTGTGGGTGCCCGCCTTGGTGTGCTGCTACTGCATCTGGTGGCTCGTCATCGTCATCACGGTGTTCACCGACAAGCCGTACCGGCAGGGCCTGCACGACAAGGCGGGCAAGACGGTCGTGGTGTCAGCGGCGCAGTGAGTGCTCGCCGGCCCCGGCACCGGCCCCCGTGTGCGTACGCGCCGCGGGGGCGCGGGTGGTGAGTTGGTCAGGGGCGGCGGCAGAGGGGGCCGGGCCCGAGGCGGCGGTCCCGTCCGGCCCGGCCCTGCGGCGCGGCGGCAGCGACGCCGCGACCAGAAGTCCCAGTGCCAGTGCGGCGATACCGATCGCGGCGACCGCGACGCCGTCAGTGGTGCGGGTCAGCAGCAGGAGGGCGACGGTCGAGAAGACGACGGTGGCCGACCCGTAGGCGAGCTGTGCGGCATTCGGACGCGGCATGACGGTATCCGTCCTCGGGACAGGGGCAGGTCGAAGTCTCGGAGGAGTTCGTACTGGTTCGAGACTCTACGACGGTGGATGCCCCTACGGGACCGGCAGTAAGCGTGACCTGACCCACGGTGCCGGTGCACGGGGGGCGCACTGGTTCATTCGTGCACCCAAGTGGCCGAAAAGGTGCGCCTGTTGTCCTGATGCGCCGTCGTCCGAATAGCGGAGCCGTACTCCTGCATAGTGCAGTTGGCCTGTGCAAGTCAAGGTCTGTCTTTTCTTCCTCAACTCCGGTCGAATGTCGTCACTTGAGACGCGATACCGTGCGCGCGGACGACCCCACAATCCGGTCCGCAGCTGCGACGGGACGCGGGGGAGGACACCATCAAGTGACCAGCAAGCGACGGACGTTCAGAGCGTCCGCGGTGCTCGTGGCCCTTGCCGCGACCACTGCGACCGCCTCGGCGTTCACCAGTGCGCAGGCCGACGGCCAGAAGCCGTCGGACCATGCGGGCATCGAGCGGCACGACCCGGCACCGCACAAGGGCCATGTCGAGCACGACCTCGAAGGGCCCTTCAGCAAGCAGCAGGAAGAGCAGCGCCAGGCAGCCCTGGAGCAGGTCATAGCGGGCGAAGCCGATGTGCAGACACGCGGCGGCTCCAAGGTCGTCAAGCTCGACGACAAGAAGTACGTCGAGCTCGAGCGGGAGAAGACCGACAAGATCTTCACCATCCTCGTGGAGTTCGGCGACAAGGTCGACGACACGACGATGTACGACCCGGACGGGCCCGACGGCCCCAAACCGCCCGTCAAGAAGTACGGCGGCAACCCGGGCCCGCTGCACAACCAGATCGCCGAGCCCGACCGGTCGAAGGACAACACGACCGCCTGGCAGGCGGACTACGACCAGCAGCACTTCCAGGACCTGTACTTCGGCACCGGCAAGGACGAGAACGGACGGCCGAAGCAGTCCCTGAAGACCTACTACGAGAAGACCTCCTCCGGCCGCTACTCGGTCGACGGCACGGTCTCCGACTGGGTCAAGGTCGAGTACAACGAGGCCCGCTACGGCTCCAACTACTGCGGCCAGTCCAACTGCGCCAACGCCTGGGACGCCGTCCGTGACGGCGTCAACGCCTGGGTCGCGGACCAGAAGGCCAAGGGCCGGAGCGACGCCGAGATCAAGGCGACACTTGCCGAGTACGACAAGTGGGACCGCTACGACTTCGACGGCGACGGCAACTTCAACGAGTCCGACGGCTACATCGACCACTTCCAGTTCGTCCACGCGGGCGAGGACGAGTCGGCCGGCGGCGGCGAGCAGGGCCCCAACGCCCTGTGGGCCCACCGCTGGTACGCCTACGGCACCGACGTGGGCCGGTCAGGGCCGACGGGCAACAAGGCCGGCGGCGCCCAGATCGGGGACACCGGCATCTGGGTCGGCGACTACACCGTGCAGCCCGAGAACGGCGGCCTCGGCGTCTTCGCCCACGAGTACGGCCACGACCTCGGTCTGCCGGACCACTACGACACCTCCGGCGGCGGCGAGAACTCGACCGGCTACTGGACCCTGATGTCGTCCGGCTCCTGGCTCGGCACCGGCAAGGACACCATCGGCGACCTGCCCGGTGACATGACGGCCTGGGACAAGCTGCAGCTCGGCTGGCTCAACTACGAGACGGCCAAGGCGGCGACGAAGTCCACCCACACCCTGGGCGTCTCGGCGTACAACACCAAGAAGCCGCAGGCGCTCGTCGTCGAGCTGCCGAAGAAGGCCGTCACCACGACTGTCGTGAAGCCCGCGGAGGGCTCCAGGCAGTGGTGGAGCGACATGGGCGACGACCTCAAGAACACCCTGTCCCGCTCGGTCGACCTCACCGGCAAGTCCACGGCTTCGCTGGAGCTCGACGGCTGGTGGGACATCGAGGCCGACTACGACTACCTCTACACCGAGGTGTCGACGGACGGCGGCGCCAACTGGACCGCGGTGGACGGCACGGCCGACGGCCAGGCCGTCCCCCGCGACGCCAGCGACAAGCCGGCCCTGACCGGCCCCTCGGAGGGCCACCGGAAGCTCGTCTACTCGCTGGACGCCTACGCGGGCCAGAAGGTCGATGTCCGCTTCCGCTACCAGACGGACGGCGGCGTGGCCGGCAAGGGCTTCACGGCCGACTCCATCACCGTCACGGCGGACGGCGCGCCGGTCTTCTCCGACAACGCCGAGGGCGAGGTCGAGGGCTGGACCGCGAAGGGCTTCGACCGCATCGGTGAGTCCTTCACGCTCGAGTACGAGCAGTACTACATCGCCGAGAACCGCCAGTACGTGTCGTACGACGAGACCCTCGAGGTCGGCCCGTACAACTTCGGCTTCAAGGCGCCCCGGGACAGCTGGGTGGAGCACTTCCCCTACCAGAACGGTCTGCTGATCTGGCAGTGGGACACCTCGCAGAAGGACAACAACACCAGCGCCCACCCCGGTGAGGGCCTGCTCCTCCCGGTCGACGCCCACGCCAAGCCGATGAAGTGGCGTGACGGCACCCTGCTGCGCAACAGGATCCAGTCGTACGACTCGACGTTCAGCCGGCACCGCACGGACGGTCTGTGGCTGCACAACGCGGACAAGCCGCACTGGTTCTGGTCGAAGCGCGGGAACCCGGTCTTCGACGACCGGAAGGGGACCTACTGGTACCCCGAGAACCCGACGGGCAGCGTCAAGGTAACTGACACCAACACCAAGATCTCGATCGTCGGGGAGCCGCGCCACGGCCGGACGATCACGGTCAAGGTCGGCCCGTCGACCAGGTAATTCGTAACACCGCAGGTTAAAGCGTGATCGGCCGTCGCCCTCTAGCGGGCGGCGGTCGATCGTGTTTAGGTGCGTCTGACCGAGGTTCTTATTGACAGTGACTCACGGGGGAGTGGTTCCGCATGCCCGGCGGAGGTTTCTGCAAGCTGCCGAACGGGAGCGTGGTCGTCGCGCTCAGCCTGCCCAGCCCGGCCGGCGGGGACGGCACGGTCCGCTTCCTGGTCCACGCGGCGAACCGCGCGCGAGCGCTGACGCGGCTGCGGAATCTGGGCTTCCGGGCGGTGTATCTGCGGGGGAACGCGGAGCCGCCGACGCCGGACGAGATCACGGCGGTGCTGCACCACCCCGAGGGCCTGCTGTGGCGCCCGGACCAGGGCGTCTCCCCCCTCTGGCACCCGGCCCGAGCCCTCCTCCGCCACCCGGCCTGACGCTCTGCGGCCCCCGCCGTCGCGGGGCGTCGCGGGGCGCGCGGCGGGCCGTCCGGTCGCCCCGGGTGTCAGACGACCGGCTTGCCGGTCAGTTCCACGCCCGCGCCCCGCAGCTCCTCCAGCGCCCGCGCCGTCGTCTCCGGCGACACCCCGGCCGTCAGATCGAGCAGCACCTGCGTCGTGAAGCCCTCACGCGCCGCGTCCAGCGCCGTCGCACGCACGCAGTGGTCGGTCGCGATGCCGACCACGTCCACCTCGGTGACCTGGCGCGCCCGCAGCCACTGCGCGAGCGTCGAGCCGTTCTCGTCCGTGCCTTCGAAGCCGCTGTACGCGGCCGCGTACGCGCCCTTGTCGAAGACCGCCGAGATCGCGCCGGACGCGACCGCCGGAGCGAAGTTCGGATGGAAACCGACGCCTTCCGTGCCGGCCACGCAGTGCGGCGGCCAGGACCGGGCGAAGTCCGGGTTCTCGGAGAAATGGGCGCCCGGCTCGATGTGGTGGTCGCGAGTGGCGACCACATAGCGGTAGCCCGGCTGGGCGTGGCCGATCAGCTCCGTGATGGCGGCCGCGACATCGGCACCTCCCGCCACCGCGAGGCTGCCGCCCTCGCAGAAGTCGTTCTGAACGTCCACGACGATCAAGGCGCGGTGCATGGCGGGCTTCCTTCGGTGGCTTCGGTGGCTTCGGGGACGGTTCGGGGCGGGTGCGGAGAGGACGGTCGGGGCGGCGGGCGAGCGGAAACGTACGGAACTACCGAGCGTAGACACTCCCCACCCCGTGCGGGAGGGTGCGGGGTGCGGTCATGGGGCCGCGGCGTACTCGTGCCCGATCGCGGACGCTTCATGCGCCCCATGCGAACAGTCAGCCTCACGCGTACTCGGTCGGCCTCACGCGTACTCGGTCGGGATCACGCGGACCCGGTCGGGATCACGCGTACTCGGTCGGGATCACCGGCTCGCCCCGGGAGAGCTGGATCCCCGACATCGGCAGCCCGGTCAGCGCCGCGATGTGCCGGTCGCGGGCCGCGTCCAGCGGCTCGCGGGCGACGACCTCGCCGTCCCTGACCAGTTCCACCAGCAGCTGCTGTTCGGCGAGCTCCGCGGACATCTCCCCGACGCCGACGACCTCGGCCTCCGCGACCCCTTCGGCGTTCCGGCGGCGGGCCGCCCACTTGCGGCCGCCGACCGACAGCTTCCCGCCCAGGGACTTCTTGGCCACGGGCTGCAGCGGGGCCGACGGGTCGGCGGACCGCGCGCGGGCCACGAGCTTGTAGACCATCGAGCAGGTGGGGTGGCCGCTGCCGGTGACCAGCTGGGTGCCGACCCCGTACGCGTCGACGGGGGCCGCGGCCAGCGAGGCGATCGCGTACTCGTCGAGGTCGGAGGTGACCACGATCTTGGTGTTCGTCGCGCCCAGCTCGTCCAACTGCCGGCGCACCCGGTGTGCGACGAGCAGCAGGTCGCCGGAGTCGATGCGTACGGCCCCGAGCTCCGGGCCGGCGATGTCCACGGCCGTGCGGACGGCCTCTGTCACGTCATAGGTGTCGACCAGCAGGGTCGTGCCCCGCCCGAGCGAGTCGACCTGGGCCTGGAAGGCGCCGCGCTCACTGTCGTGCAGCAGGGTGAAGGCGTGCGCGCTGGTGCCCACCGTGGGGATGCCGTAGCGGAAGCCGGCCGCGAGGTCGGAGGTGGAGTCGAAACCGCCGACGTACGCGGCGCGGGCCGCGGCGACGGCGGACAGTTCGTGTGTGCGGCGCGCGCCCATCTCGATGAGTCGGCGCCCGCGCGCGGCCGCCGACATCCGCGAGGCGGCGGCGGCGATCGCGGAGTCGTGGTTGAGGATGGAGAGGATCACGGTCTCCAGCAGCACGCATTCGGCGAAGGAGCCCTCGACCCGGACGATCGGCGAACCGGGGAAGTAGACCTCGCCCTCCGGGTAGCCCCAGATGCTGCCGCTGAAGCGGTAGCCGGCGAGCCAGTCGAGCGTGGGCTCGTCGACGATGCGCCGCTCCCGCAGGAAGTCGAGGACGCCGGCGTCGAACCGGAAGTTCTCGACGGCGTCCAGCACCCTGCCGGTTCCGGCGACCACGCCGTAGCGGCGGCCCTCCGGCAGACGGCGGGTGAAGACCTCGAAGACGGACCGCCGCTCGGCGGTGCCGGCCTTCAGCGCCGCCTGCAGCATCGTGAACTCGTACTGGTCGGTGAAGAGCGCGGTCGACGGCACGTCCACCGGCAGCCCAAGGTCTGCAGCGTTCATGACGCGATGCTAGCGCACATCTCGTCAATCTGACGAGATGTGGTCGCGGACGTGGTTCCGCTCCCGTTCCTGACGGGTCGTCCCTTCCGGGCCGGGCCGTTTGTGCGATGCGGCCCCCCGGGTGGCAGCATGGGTTGAGTGACGATGCCCGTAGAGATCGAACGACCGGAGTCGGCGGAGGAGACGCACGTCGTCCCGGAGCCGGATGTGCCCTGGGTGACGCTGGTGCACAACGACCCGGTCAATCTGATGAGCTACGTCACCTATGTCTTCCAGGCTTACTTCGGCTACTCGAAGGACAAGGCGCACAAGCTGATGCTCGACGTCCATCACAAGGGGCGCGCCGTCGTCTCCAGCGGCAGTCGCGAGGAGATGGAGCGTGACGTGCAGGCGATGCACGGATACGGACTGTGGGCCACGCTCACCCAGGACCGTGGCTGATGAGCTCTCACTTCGAGCCGCTCGACGGTGGCGGTGCGGCCGTACGCCTGGACGAGGTCGAGGTCGCGATCCTGCGCTCGCTCGCCGTCCAGCTCCTCGAACTCATCGGGCCCGGCGACGAGCCCGCGGAGGGCGAGGACCCGCTGACCGCCCTCTTCGCCGAGGGGCCCAGCGAGCCGCCCTCCGACCCGGCTCTGGCCCGCCTCTTCCCCGAGGCGTACGCCGACCCCGAGGGCGGGGTGCCGGACGAGCGGCTGCGGGCCGCTTCCTCCGAGTTCAGGCGCTTCACCGAGAACGATCTGCGCACCCGTAAACGCGAGGACGCGCTCGCGGTCGTGAAGACGCTGGACACCCTGGCTCCCGTCGGTGACGGCGGTGCCGTGCTGGAACTGGACTCCGACGACAGCCTCCACTGGCTCGGGGCCCTCAACGACTTGCGGCTGACCATCGGCACCCGGCTCGACGTCGGCGAGGACGACGAGAACGACGCCCTGTACCGCCTGCCCGACTCCGATCCGCGCAAGCCCATGATCATGGCGTACCTGTGGCTCGGCGCGCTCCAGGAGACGCTCGTCGAGACACTGCTGTCCTGAAAGTGGCTGCCTGTCCCGAGATCGGTGCATACGGCAACCAGTGGTTCCGTTCGCTCAGCGAATGCTCAAATCCGGATAACGATCCCGTCACCGCTCCTGGGTTTCTCCTGCCCACAGGCCCTTGACGGGATGACGTGTGACCTGCGTCACTAACCCCGGTGCGACGTGCGTGGTAGAACTTCGCAACTCGTCCCGCGAACGTGTCCCCGCGATTCGCGGACGGTGGCCGGTTTCCACCGGCGTACGACCTGAAGCACCGGCGTCCGATGTCCGCGGATGCCTGCCGGTGCCCCAGTCGCCGAACGGACAACGGCGTTCGCTCAACCCCAGCCCCGTAAGGCCGGTCGCTGCGCCCTGCGCGCCGCGGCACCCCTCCCCCCCGAGGTAGCAGATGTCACTTGACAGCATCGCCCAGAACATCGATGAGGCCGTCAGCGGTTTCTTCGATCCGGTCTCGACCTTCTTGATGGATGTGGTCTTCTACACCGTTCCCGTCTTCGGGACGGAATTTCCGCTGATCGTCGGCTGGCTGGTCGTGGCGGGTGCCTTCTTCTCCGCGTACTTCGGCCTTGCGCAACTGCGCCACATCAAGACCGCGTTCAGGCTCGTCCGCGGCAAGTACGACCAGAAGAACGCGCCCGGTGAGGTCAACCACTTCCAGGCGCTGACCTCCGCGGTCTCCGGAACCGTCGGACTGGGCAACATCGCCGGTGTCGCCATCGCCATCTCCATCGGCGGTCCCGGTGCCACGTTCTGGATGATCGTCTGCGGTCTCCTCGGCATGGCCACCAAGTTCGTCGAGTGCACCCTGGGCGTGAAGTACCGGGAGATCGACGCGAACGGCAAGGTGTCCGGCGGACCCATGCTCTATCTGCGCAAGGGCCTGGCGGAGCTCGGCAAGCCGGCGCTCGGCAAGGTGCTCGCCACCCTGTCCGCGATCATGATCCTCTTCTTCACCTTCTTCGGCGGGAACCTCTTCCAGGTCAACCAGTCGCTGGCCCAGCTGACGAAGGTCACGGGCGAGGGGGACAGCTTCTTCGCCAGCTCGGGCGGTGCGCTCTTCTACGGCCTGCTGATCGCCGCTCTCGTCGCCCTCGTGCTCATCGGCGGCATGCGCTCCATCGGCCAGGTCACCAGCCGCCTCGTGCCGTCCATGGCGATCATGTACGTCGTCGCCTGTCTCCTGGTCATCGGCTTCAACGTGACCGCGGTGCCCGACGCGATCGGCACGATCCTCACGGGCGCCTTCGACCCGAGCGGTGTCGCCGGTGGTCTGATCGGTGCGCTGATCGTGGGCTTCCAGCGTGCGGCGTTCTCCAACGAGGCCGGTATCGGCTCGGCCCCCATCGCCCACTCCGCGGTGAAGACCAAGCGCCCCGCCACCGAGGGTCTGGTGGCCATGCTGGAGCCCTTCATCGACACCGTGGTCATCTGCACCATGACCGCACTCACGATCGTCATCGCCGGCGGTCCCGCGTACCTCGACGCCCGGGAGAAGGTCGCCAACGGTACGGGTGAGGTCGGCGGCACCGGCATGGGTATCGAGATCACCTCGGACGCCTTCGAGACCGCGCTGCCGTGGTTCCCGTACCTGCTCACCGTCGCCGTGATCCTCTTCGCCTTCTCGACGGTCATCACGTGGGGCTACTACGGCCAGAAGTGCTGGACGCACCTCTTCGGCGCCAGCAAGACGTCCGAGACCACCTACAAGGTCGTCTTCTCGGTGATGGTCGTGGCGGGTGCGCTGCTGTCGCTGGGCACCCTGGTGGACATGTCGGACGCCTTCCTCTTCATGGCGGCCCTGTTCAACATCACCGGCCTCTACTTCCTGGCCCCCGTGGTCAAGAAGGAGCTCGTCAAGGTCCTCGCCTACGTCCGCCGCAGGGACGCCGGGGAGAGCGACGAGGAGATCGAGGCTTCCGAGCTCGCCGAGGAGACCGCCCGCGCAGAGGCGGCCGCCGCCAACTGACGCGCAGCGCCTCTTCCGCTCGTCTCCGCCGGGCCCCGTCCGCACCGTCATCGGTGCGGACGGGGCCCGGCGCCCGTTCCCCGGGAAGCCCCGACCCGGCGCCCCGGTTCCGCCCTGCGGCTTCGTGCCCGGCTGCGCGTTCTCCTGCTTCGTGCCCCGCGGGTCGCGGGCCCCGGTGGCGTACCGGCGGCCCGGGTCGGGAGCCGCGCCCTGACGCCCCGTCCAGCATCCGGGCGGTGCCGTACCGGCCATCGGTACGGCACCGCCCGGATGCTTATCCTGACCCCATGCTGACCATCACCCAGGCCCTCTTCGACCAGATCGTCGCCCACGCCCGTGAGGACCACCCCGACGAGGCGTGCGGCGTCGTCGCCGGACCGGAGGGGACCGGGCGTCCCGAGCGCTTCATCCCGATGCTGAACGCCGCCCGGTCGCCCACGTTCTACGAGTTCGACTCCGGTGACCTCCTCAAGCTCTACCGGGAGCTGGACGACCGCGACGAGGAGCCGGTGATCATCTACCACTCGCACACGGCCACCGAGGCGTACCCGTCCCGCACCGACGTCAGCTACGCCAACGAGCCCGGCGCCCATTACGTGCTCGTCTCGACCGCCGACACCGACGACGCCGGCCCGTTCCAGTTCCGCTCGTTCCGCATCGTGGACGGAGTGATCACGGAGGAGGACGTGAAGGTCGTCGAGGCGTACTGAGGCAGCCCGGGAGCGGGGCCGGAGCGCAGGGCACCGGACGCCGCGCCACCGGCGCCCCGGTCGTCCCCTCTCCGAGCTCGGTCCGCATACCGAGCAGCTGACGTCCACAATGCGAGATCACACTCCGGGATGCGGACCGGGAATCGATACGATGACCGCATGGTTCTCCCTGACGTGAGCGACAAGACGCCGAGCACCCTGCTGCTCGTTGCGCGGCTGCACGTCGACCTGTGCCGCCTCGCCAGCGCGATGTGTACGGACACGCGGCCCGTTCGCCCGTAACAGCTCAGCCTGACGTACGAGCGCACCGCCAGCCAGCACGACCCCCACGCGCGGGGGCCAGAGCCGCGCGCCCCTACGCCACCACGACCACAGGAGCCCCTGTCATGGCCATCGAGGTCCGCATCCCGACCATCCTCCGCACCTACACCGACGGCGCCAAGGCGGTCGAGGGCAACGGGGACACCCTTGCCGAGCTCTTCGCCGACCTCGAGAGCCGCCACAACGGCATCGAGGAGCGCATCGTCGACAAGACCAACGGCGACCAGCTGCGCCGCTTCGTGAACGTCTACCTCAACGACGAGGACGTCCGCTTCCTCGACGGCATCTCCACCAAGCTCTCCGACGGCGACAGCGTCACCATCCTCCCGGCCGTCGCCGGCGGGATGGTCTGATCCCCGATGCGCTACGACTCCCCGCTGGCGGCCGTGGGCAACACGCCCCTGGTCCGGCTCCCGCGCCTGTCGCCCTCCGGCGACGTCCGGATCTGGGCCAAGCTCGAGGACCGCAACCCCACCGGCTCGATCAAGGACCGCCCCGCGCTCCACATGGTCGAGCAGGCGGAGAAGGACGGCCGCCTCACCCCTGGCTGCACCATCCTCGAGCCCACCAGCGGCAACACCGGCATCTCGCTGGCGATGGCGGCCAAGCTCAAGGGCTACCGCATCGTCTGCGTCATGCCGGAGAACACCTCCCAGGAGCGCCGGGACCTGCTCAGGATGTGGGGTGCCGAGATCATTCCGTCCCCCGCGGCGGGAGGCTCCAACACCGCGGTGCGCGTCGCCAAGGAGCTGGCCGAGCAGAACCCGTCCTGGGTGATGCTCTACCAGTACGGGAACCCGGACAACGCGGGCGCCCACTACGCCACCACCGGCCCCGAGATCCTCGCCGACCTGCCGTCCGTCACCCACTTCGTCGCCGGGCTCGGCACCACCGGCACCCTGATGGGCGTCGGGCGCTATCTGCGCGAGCACAGGCCCGACGTGAAGATCGTGGCCGCCGAACCACGCTACGACGACCTCGTCTACGGTCTGCGCAACCTCGACGAGGGCTTCGTCCCCGAGCTCTACGACGCGTCCGTGCTGACCACCCGCTTCTCGGTCGGCTCCGCGGACGCCGTCACCCGCACCCGCGAACTCCTCCAGCAGGAGGGCATCTTCGCCGGGGTCTCCACCGGCGCGGCACTCCACGCCGCGATCGGCGTCGGCAGGAAGGCGGTCAAGGCGGGCGAAACGGCGGACATCGTCTTCGTCGTCGCCGACGGCGGCTGGAAGTACCTGTCGACGGGCGTCTACACGGCCGAAACCACCGAAGCGGCGATCGACACCCTGCAGGGCCAGCTCTGGGCCTGACCACACCGGCCCGCGCCGACCCACACCGGTCACAACTTCATACGAACTGCGAGATGTCACCCCTCGTCCCACCCCCGGGACGGGGGGTGACATCGCACACAACACGGGGCGGCCGAGGAGCGACCGGCCCTTTCGCGCCTTACGCTCGACGGACCGCACGACCTTCCCCCAGCCCTCCCCGTCCACGGAGGTTCCAGCTCCATGAAGCTCACCGTCGTCGGCTGCTCCGGGTCGTTCCCGTCCGCGGAATCGGCCTGCTCGAGCTACCTCGTAGAGGCCGACGGCTTCCGGCTGCTCCTCGACATGGGCAACGGCGCCCTCGGCGAGCTGCAGCGCCACTGCGGTCTCTACGACCTCGACGCCATCTTCCTCAGCCACCTTCACGCGGATCACTGCATCGACATGTGCGGGTACTTCGTCGCCCGCTACTACCGCCACGACGGCGGGCGCTGCCCCGCCATCCCGGTCCACGGCCCCGAAGGCACCGAACAGCGGCTGACCACGGCATACGCCGACACGCCTTCCGCCTCGTCCATGAGCGAGGTGTTCGACTTCCACACGCTGAAACCGGGGCACTTCGAGATCGGCCCGTTCTCCGTGCGCACCGAGCGGCTGGCACACCCCGTCGAGGCGTACGGCATCCGGCTGGAGCACGGCGGCAGGACGCTCACGTACTCCGGCGACACCGGCGTGTGCGACGGCCTGGACGACCTGGCCGCCGGCGCGGACCTGTTCCTGTGCGAGGCGTCCTTCACGCACGGCAAGGAGGACATCCCGGACCTCCACCTCAACGGCCGCGAGGCGGGAGCCTACGCCCGGCGCGCCGGCGCGGGCCGGCTGGTCCTGACCCACATCCCCCCGTGGACGGACCCCCGGCAGACCCTGAGCGACGCCACCGCCGTCTACTCCGGCCCGACGGACGTCGCCCACCCGGGGGCGGTGTACGAGGTCTGACGCCGTACGGCCGTCGGCGTACGACGCCGAAGCCCCCGCTCTGCGACCAGAGCGGGGGCTTCGGCGTTCACGAGGCCGTGCGACCTACTTCGCCTCGGCCTTCTGCAGCTCGGCGAGCTCCTCGTCGGACTCACGGCCCGGCGTCGGAAGGTTGAACTTGGTGATCGCGAAGCGGAACACCACGTAGTAGACCGCCGCGAAGCACAGGCCGACCAGGGCGAGACCCCACGGGTTGGACGCGATGCCCAGGTTGAGGAAGAAGTCCACGGCACCGGCCGAGAAGCCGAATCCGTCCCTCATGCCGAGCGCCCAGGTCAGCGCCATGGAGACACCGGTCAGCACCGCGTGGACCGCGTACAGCACCGGCGCGATGAACATGAAGGTGAACTCGATCGGCTCGGTCACACCGGTCACGAACGAGGTCAGGGCGAGGGAGAACATCATGCCGCCGACGACCTTGCGGCGCTCGGGACGGGCGCAGTGGACGATCGCGAGGCACGCGGCCGGGAGGGCGAACATCATGATCGGGAAGAAGCCGGTCATGAACTGTCCGGCGGTCGGGTCACCGGCCAGGAATCGGGCGATGTCGCCGCTCTTGCCCTCGTACGTGCCGGCCTGGAACCACGGGAAGGAGTTCAGCAGGTGGTGCATGCCGACCGGGATCAGCGCGCGGTTGGCGACACCGAAGATGCCCGCGCCCACGGCGCCGGAGCCGACGAGCCACTCACCGAGGTTGTGCAGGCCGGCACCGAGCCAGGGCCAGATCAGGCCGAAGAGGATGCCGATGACGAGACCGGCGAAGGCCGAAAGGATCGGGACGAGACGGCGGCCGCCGAAGAAGCCGGCCCAGTCGGGCAGCTTGGTGCGGTAGAACCGCTGGTAGAGCAACGCCACCACGATGCCCATGACGACGCCGCCGAGGACCTTGGCGTCGACCGCCTGCTCCACCATGACGATCTTGCCGTCGACGATGGCTTCCTTCTTCGGCAGGCTGCTGTCCGTGAAGGTGCCCAGCACGTTCTTGAAGACCAGGTAACCGGCGACGGCAGCAAGCGCCGTCGAACCGTCCGACTTCTTCGCGAACCCGATCGCGATACCGACGGCGAACAGCAGCGCCATGTTGTCGAGGAGCGCGCCGCCGCCGGCGGCCATGTAGCCGGCGATCTTGTTGATGAAGTCCGGGAAGGACTCCCTGCCGAGCATGTCGGGCTGGCCGAAGCGCACCAGGAGCGCGGCGGCGGGCAGCACGGCGACGGGCAGCATCAGGCTGCGGCCGATGCGCTGCATGACAGCCATCGCACCCGCGCCCATCTTCTTCTTGTCCGCCTCGGGGGCGGCGCTGGCCGTGGACATCAACTTCCTCCTGTGGGCAAGGCGCCGCCGGAGGACATGACTACGGGGGAGGGCGGCGTCTCAAGGGGAATGCGGCCTGTGGTCTGGACCGCATGGTCTACACCATTGAGTGGTGTAGACCTGTTGTAGCACGGTGAGGGATAGATAAGGAACCTGCGAATTTTCCGGACCGGGTAACGATCCGGACAACGCGCACGAAGACCCTCGGACCGTCACGGTCCGAGGGTCTGCTCACCAGCCCGTACGGGCAGGAAGGGCGCCTACTTCGTCGCGTCCCGCTCCAGCGCCTCCTGGACCTCCTCCGGCTCCCGCCCAGGCGTAGGAATGTTGAAGAAAGTGATCGTCAGCCGGAAGACGACGTAATAGACCACCGCGAAACACGCGCCGATCGGCAGGATCAGCCAGGGCTTCGTCCCCAGGTGCCAGTTCACGATGTAGTCGATCAGGCCCGCCGAGAAGCTGAACCCCGCGTGCGCCCCCAGCCCCCAGGTGATCGCCAGCGAGGCGCCGGTCAGCAGCGCGTGCAGCCCGTACAGCAGGGGCGCCACGAACATGAACGAAAACTCGATCGGCTCGGTCACCCCGGTCACGAAGGACGTCAGGGCGACCGAGAACATCAGGCCCCCCACCCGCTTGCGGTGCTCGGGGCGCGCGCAGTGGGTGATGGCCAGGGCCGCCGCCGGGAGGCCGAACATCATGATCGGGAAGAAGCCGGACATGAACAGGCCGGCGTCGGGGTCACCCGCGAAGAAGCGGGTCAGGTCCCCCTGCACCACCTGGCCCTCCGCGCCCTGGTACTCGCCCGCCTGGAACCAGAAGAAGGTGTTCAGGAACTGGTGCATGCCGATCGGGATCAGCAGCCGGTTCGCGAGGCCGAAGATTCCCGCACCCCAGGCGCCCAGATCGATCAGGCTCTTCGAGAAGGCCGTCAGCGCGTCGCCGACCGGGTCCCAGAGCAGGCCGAAGAGGACGCCCAGCACGCAGCACAGGAACGCCATGATGATCGGGACCAGCCGGCGGCCGTTGAAGAAGCCGAGCCAGTCGACGAGCTTGGTGCGGTGGTAGCGCTGCCAGACCACGGCGGTCAGCAGCCCGATCAGGATGCCGCCCAGCACGCCCGGGTTCTGCGGGGTGCCTTCCGGCAGCTCCGGGGTCACCGTGCCGTCCACCGGGAACGCCCTGAGCACGTTGTAGTAGACGAGGAAGCCGGCGACCGCCGCCAGCGCGGTCGAACCGTCCGACTTCTTGGCGAACCCGATCGCGACCCCGATGCAGAAGAGAAGAGGCAGCCCCAGGCTGCCGTCGAGGATGCCACCCCCGCCCAGGATCAGTACGTCCGACGCCCTGTCCCAGAACGGACCGTCGAGATACGCCTCGAACAGCCGGCCGAGGCTGACGAGCAGACCCGCCGCGGGCAGGACGGCGACCGGGAGCTGGAGGCTGCGGCCGATCTTCTGGAGTCCCTGGAAGAGGCCGTTCCACCACTTCTTCCGCGGTGCGGCCGCGCTCTCGGAACTCATCGGGGGTCCTCCCGGAGCATGCCTGGTTTGGCAGGTGTTGCAGACTGGTGTAGACCAGTCGCGGTACGGTCCTGGGGCCCGGTCGCACGACAGGGTGCCGGGTGATCGTCATCTTTCGGTACAAGACGGTTACTCGCTCGTGAAGATGGGCCAACCGTGCGTTACCGTGAAAAACCCGACCCACGGTAGGCCGGGGCGGCAGCCCGCGGCGGTGGGCCCAAGCAGCGCTCAACGCTCCGAACGCAGGGAGAAAGATATGGCCAGCAAGGCTGAGAAGATCGTCGCCGGGCTCGGCGGAATCGACAACATCGAGGAGATCGAGGGCTGCATCACCCGTTTGCGGACCGAGGTCGCCGACCCCGCCCTCGTCGACGAGGCCGCGCTCAAGGCCGCCGGCGCCCACGGAGTCGTCAAAATGGGCACCGCCATCCAGGTCGTCATCGGAACCGACGCCGACCCCATCGCCGCCGACATCGAAGACATGATGTGAGCTGACCCTCACACCACCCCGGCACCAACGAGGGGCCTGAATCCGGCCGACCGGACAGGCCCCTCACCCATCTGCCGATAGGCTCGGCACCATGTCTCGAATCGACGGCCGCACCCCCGAACAGCTCCGCCCCGTCACCATCGAACGCGGATGGAGCAAGCACGCCGAGGGCTCCGTCCTCATCTCCTTCGGAGACACCAAGGTCTTCTGCACCGCATCCTTCACCGAAGGCGTCCCCCGCTGGCGCAAAGGCAGCGGCGAAGGCTGGGTCACCTCCGAGTACTCGATGCTGCCCCGCTCCACCAACACCCGCGGCGACCGCGAATCCGTACGCGGCAAGATCGGCGGCCGCACCCACGAGATCAGCCGCCTCATCGGCCGCTCCCTGCGCGCCGTCATCGACTACAAGGCCCTCGGCGAGAACACCGTCGTCCTCGACTGCGACGTCCTCCAGGCCGACGGCGGCACCCGCACCGCCGCCATCACCGGCGCATACGTCGCCCTCGCCGACGCCGTGGCCTGGGCCCAGGCCAAGAAACTCGTCAAGGCCAACCGGCAGCCCCTCACCGGCACCGTCGCCGCCGTCAGCGTCGGCATCGTCGACGGCACCCCCCTCCTCGACCTCTGCTACGAGGAAGACGTACGCGCCGAGACCGACATGAACGTCGTCTGCACCGGCGACGGCCGCTTCGTCGAGGTCCAGGGCACCGCCGAGGCCGAGCCCTTCGACCGCAAAGAGCTCAACGCCCTCCTCGACCTCGCCACCGGCGGCTGCGCCGACCTCGCCGCCCTCCAGACCGAGGCCCTCGGCCGCACCGCAGAGTAAAGAAGCAACCGAAAACGCCTGCAAGGGCGTCGTTGTACACACGGGCGCACGGGCCGAACCGTGCGCCCGTCCGTAACCGAGGAGGACCGTACCGAATGTCTGCGCGCCGCCGCACCGCACTCACCATTGCCGCCGCTGCCCTGATCCTGCCAGCCACCGTCGGCTGCAGCGCCCTCGACAAGGCGCTCGAGTGCGTCGAGACTGCCGACGCCATTGCCACCAGCGTCAACAAGCTCCAGGAAGCCGTCTCCACCGCCACCGAGGACCCCACCCAGGCCCGCGAAGCGCTCGACGACATAGACCGCGAACTCGACAGCCTCGGCGACAAGTCCGACAACGCCGATCTCAGCAAGGCCGTCGACGACCTCGGCGCCGGCGTCGACAGCGTCCGCAAGTCCATCGAGAACGGCGACGCCACCCCCGACATCAGCCCCGTCACCAACGCGGCCACCGAGATCGGCAAGGTCTGCACCCCCGGATAATCGGGCCCATGACCCGACTGATCCTCGCCACCCGCAACGCCGGAAAGATCACCGAACTCAGGGCCATCCTCGCCGACGCCGGTCTCACCCACGACCTCGTCGGCGCGGACGCCTACCCGGAGATCCCCGACGTCAAGGAAACCGGCGTCACCTTCGCCGAGAACGCCCTCCTCAAGGCCCACGCCCTCGCCAGGGCCACCGGCCTGCCCGCCGTCGCCGACGACTCCGGCCTCTGCGTCGACGTCCTCGGCGGCGCGCCCGGCATCTTCTCCGCCCGCTGGGCCGGCCGACACGGCGACGACCGGGCCAACCTCGACCTGCTGCTCGCGCAACTCCTCGACATCGACAGCCCGCACCGCGGCGCCCACTTCAGGTGCGCGGCCGCCCTCGCGCTCCCGGACGGCACGGAACGCGTCGTGGAAGGCCGCCTGACGGGCACCCTCCGCCGCTCCCCGCACGGCTCGAACGGCTTCGGCTACGACCCGATCCTCCAGCCCGACGGCGAGTCGCGCACCTGCGCGGAACTGACCCCGGCGGAGAAGAACGCCATCAGCCACCGCGGCAAGGCGTTCCGGGCGCTGGTCCCGGTGGTGAGGGAACTGCTGGGCTGACTCAAAGGGAACGGCCTGCGAATCGGGGCTTCAATTCGCAGGCCGTCCGAGGTGCGGCGGAAGGGATTCGAACCCTCAAGCCTTGTCACAGGCCACAGATCCTAAGTCTGCTGTGTCGCCATTGCACCACCGCCGCTAGCTGCCTGTCATGCTACCGGGACGGGTGCCGGGCTCGTGAAAGCGGCCCGTCATGGACGGCCGCCCGGCTCCGCCCCGGCACCATGTTCTGGTGACCGCATGGCAGTCGGGGCGCAGCAGTCGAAGATTCTGCCGTCGGTCGTCTCCGGGATCGCCGTTGATGTGATCGACCTCGAGCGTCATCGGCCTGTCACGCCAGACCGGCCCCGTGCCGCACTGGGCGCAACGCTCCGAGAACGTCGAGACCGAGGGCGCGAAGCACCTGGCACATGTTGGCCGATTCCCGGACAGCGGCTTCGAGCAACTCGTGGCTGCATCGATGTCCTTCGCGCTCGAAGTGCGATGTGGGGATGCCGAGTCTGCGTAGCCGCTCCCGCAGATACGCCCTGCGTGCCCTGTTCTCCGGATCCACCCCCAGCTTCACCAGCGCCTCACTCGGCGTCCGCGACGAGCTCGCTGCTTCGGCCGGCCGCTCCCGGGTGTACCGACTCGCCGGCGTCGTCTCCTCCGTCCCGCCCGCGTGTTCGCGGTCTCGTACGGAGCACGAACCGACTATCGGACAGTTGCGTCCGGGAAGTGGAATGGCCCGCCCCACTTGCGGAGCGAGCCATTCGTGACATGCGCGGGGTCGGCGGTAGGCCGGGCGGTCAGATGGCGAGGTCCTTGATGATCTTGGCGACGTGGCCGGTCGCCTTGACGTTGTACAGGGCGCGCTCGACCTTGCCGTCCTCGTCGACGACGACCGTGGAGCGGATCACACCGGTCACCGTCTTGCCGTAGAGCTTCTTCTCCCCGAAGGCGCCGTACGCGGTGAGGACCTCCTTGGAGGGATCGCCGACGAGCGTGACCTTCAGGTCCTCCTTGTCGCGGAACTTGGCCAGCTTCTCCGGCTTGTCCGGCGACACGCCGATGACGTCGTAGCCGGCGCCGGCCAGCAGCTCGAGGTTGTCGGTGAAGTCGCACGCCTGCTTGGTGCAGCCAGGGGTGAGGGCGGCGGGGTAGAAGTACACGATCACCTTGCGGCCCTTGTGGTCGGCGAGGGAGACCTCGTTGCCGTCGGCGTCGGGCAGGGTGAAGGCGGGGGCGGTGTCGCCGGGCTGGAGTCGCTCGCTCATGGTTCTCCTCGGTGGACTGCGGTGCACTCGGTCGGTCTCGGGTGTACGGCGTCGAGCGTAATGGGGGTGCCGCCGGGTGCGGTCGGGGCTCAGCTGACAGACTGTCGACGAAGGACTACCGGACACGACCACGGAGGCAGCGCGGTGTCGGATGCCAGGACCCCTGCGCAGATCGAGGCGGACATCGTCCGCAGGCGCGAGCAGCTCGCGGAGACGCTCGACGAGATCGGTGTGCGGATGCACCCGAAGACGGTCATGGGTGATGCGAAGGCCAAGGTCGCCTCGACCGTGGACCGGACGGCGGGGCGCGCGTTCGTCGCGGTGAACCGGACCCTTTCCGACGTGAAGGAGAAGTTCGTGGCCGAGGACGGGTCGCCGAGGCTGGAGCGGCTGGTGCCGGTGGCGCTGGTGGCGGTCGGTGTGGTGGGCCTGCTCGCGATGTCGGCGCGCAGGCGCCGTTCGTGACCCTGCGGCCTCCCGGAGGCGGCCCAGCGGGTAGGTTCGTCGTGTGAGCGCCAACAGTCATGAGCACAGCCCCCGGCACGACAAGCTGCCCATCCGGATGCTGCACGACCGGGTCCTGGTGAGGACCGACATTCCGGAGGGCGAGCGGCGTTCCAGCGGCGGCATCGTGATCCCGGCGACCGCGGCGGTGGGCCGGCGGCTGGCCTGGGCCGAGGTGGTCGCGGTCGGGCAGAGCGTGCGGACGGTGGAGCCGGGGGACCGGGTGCTGTACGACCCCGAGGACCGGGCGGAGGTCGAGGTGCGGGGCGTGGCGTACCTGCTGATGCGGGAGCGGGATCTGCACGCGGTGGCGGCGGACCGTTTCCAGGGGTCGGTGGATTCCACGGGGCTGTACCTGTAGCAGCGGGCGTGAGGGCTGGTGGCCTGGGTCACCGGCCCTTTGCGCTGCCCGGGGTCGGGTGGCTTGCTACGTTGGAGGGACCCCGACGAGACGCGCCGTACCGGGTAGGAAAAGACGACGCACCCCGTTGTCGTTCGCGTGTTCCGCGTCTCGGAGGTGCCGTCATGGCCTGGGTCCTGCTTGTTGTCGCCGGTCTGCTCGAGGTGGGCTGGTCGGTCGGCATGAAGTTCACCGAGGGGTTCACGCGGCTGTGGCCGAGTGTGTTCACGGGTGCCGGGATCGTCGCGAGCATGCTGCTGCTGTCGTATGCGGCGAAGTCCCTGCCGATCGGTACGGCCTACGGTGTGTGGGTCGGGATCGGGGCGGCGGGTGCGGCCGTGGTCGGCATGGCGGCGTTGAACGAGCCGGTGACCGCCGCCCGCATCTTCTTCGTCTGTCTGCTGCTGGTCGCGGTGGTCGGCCTGAAGGCGACCTCGGGTCACTGAGCCCGGCCGGCCGGGAGGGCGAGGTCCGCGGGCGTGGGTGATGCCGCCGGCGGTGGTGCGGCGGTGGGCCCGGCCACGCCGGTGCCGGGCCCGGCCGGTGCGGCGTCGGCCGGGGGCCCGCCGGGTGGGGTTCCGGTGGCGCCGGGGTTCCGGCTGGTGCCGGGCCGTCCGCCGCCGGATCCGTACGGGCCGCGGTCGCCGCCTTCGTCGGTCTGCTCGCCCGGGTCGCGGGGCCGGTAGACCTCCTCGGGGTCGCCGGAGCCGCCCGGGTCGTTCGGGTCGCGCGGGTCGTTCGGGTCGCGCGGGTCGTTCGGGTCCCGCCGCTCCGGGGGCGGATCGTCGGCGCCGGGTACCAGCCGCAGTTCGAAGTCCCGGACCTCGGAGCCTTCGAGGGCGGCGGCGGTGTACTGCCCCCAGATCTCGGCGGGTGCGCCGCCGCCGTTGATGCGCGACATGCCGAGTGCCCCGTAGAGCGATGTCTGGGAGCCGGTCTTGGGGTTCTGGCCCATGACGGCGACGACGGTGGCGAGTTCCGGGGTGTACCCGGCGAACCAGGCGGCTCTGTCCTCCTCGGCGGTGCCGGTCTTGCCTGCGGCGGGCCGGCCGGCCGACTGGGCGGCGGAGCCGGTGCCGCCGTCGACGACGCCGCGCAGGACATGGGTGGTGGTGTCGGCGGCCTCGCGGCTGACGGCCTGCACGGTGCTGGTCTCGGGGATCGCGACGTCGACGCCGTTCTTGGTGATCTTCTCGACGAGCGTGTACGGGGTGTGCCTGCCGTGGTCGGCGAGGCTGGCGTACGCGCCCGTCATGTCGAGGACGCTGGCGGTGGACGGCCCGAGGGCGATGGACGGGGAGGGGCTCAGGTCCGGGGTGGTGCTGGGCAGGCCGAGGGCGATGGCGGTGCTCATGACGCGGGCGGGGCCGACGTCGACGGCCATCTGCGCGAAGACGGCGTTGACGGAGTTGTCGGCGGCCTCGCGGACGGTGATCGGGCCGTACGAGACGTCGTCCTCGTTCTCGGGCGCGTAGCGGGGGCCGTTCCAGCCCTGGACGGGGCGTTGGCTGTCGCCGACGTAGAGGGCGTTGGGGGTGATGGGCCGGCCTTCCCGGGTGGTGGAGCGGTTCTCGAAGGCGGAGGCGAGGACGAACGGCTTGAAGGTGGAGCCGACCTGGTAGTCGCGCCGGGTGGCGTTGTTGACGTACTGCTGGGTGTAGTCGATGCCGCCGTACATGGCGACGACCTTGCCGGTGCCCGGTTCGATGGAGGCGCCGCCGACGCGGACGTCGCGGTCGGCCTCGCGTTCGCTGTCGAGTTTCGACATCACCCGGTCGTCGACGGCGGCTGAGAGGGCGTCCTGTTTGGGCCGCTGGAGCGTCGTGGTGATGCGGTAGCCGCCGGTGGCCAGGGTCTGCTCGTCGAGGATGCCGCGGGCGGCGAGGTGGTCCTCGACTGCCTGGACGATGTAGCCGCCCTGCCCGGACAGCCCGCTGGAGGGCTTCGCCTGACGGGGTGTGGGGAACGTCAGGGCCTCGCGGCCCTCGCGGCTGAGCCACTTCTCCTTCACCATGCCGCCGAGGACGTAGTTCCAGCGGGCGATCGCCGCTTCCTTCTTCTCGGGGTGGGTGGCGACGTCGTAGGAGTTGGGCGCGTTGAGGAGCCCGGCGAGGTAGGCGCCTTCCGCCACGTCGAGGTCCTCGACGTCCTTGCCGTAGTAGGCGTGGGCGGCGGCCTGGATGCCGTAGGCGTTGCGGCCGAAGTAGCTGGTGTTGAGGTAGCCCTCGAGGATTTCTCTCTTGCTCTGGTTGCGGCCGAGTTTGATGGCGATGAAGAACTCCTTCACCTTGCGGGTGACGGTCTGTTCCTGGCCGAGGTAGTAGTTCTTGACGTACTGCTGGGTGATGGTGGAGCCGGACTGCTTGCCTTTGCCGGTGACGGTGTTCCAGGCGGCGCGGACCATGGCCTGTGGGTCGATGGGGGGCTCGCTGTAGAAGTCGCGGTCCTCTGCGGCGAGTACGGTCTGCTGGACGTCGAGCGGGACCTTGTCGAGGGAGACGTTCTCGCGGTTGATGTCGCCGTCGCGGGCGATGTGGGTGCCGTCGGCGTAGAGGTAGACGTTGGTCTGGGCGGTGGCTGCGGCGTTGGCGGGCGGGATGTCGACGAGCAGGTATCCGGTGACGAGCGCGCCGATGACGAGCAGCGATGCGACGAGCAGGCTGCCGACGGTGACGCGCCAGGTGGGGACGGCGCGGCGCCAGCCGGTGCGCCGGGGGCGGCGTTTGCGGGTCTTCTTCGCTCCTGCCGTCGCCGTGGCTCCGGCGGGGGTCGCCTCTGTGGCGGCGTCGGGAGGCCCGCCGTCGCCGGATCCCGTGTCCGCTTCGGTGTCGTCGTCCGGGTGGGTGCCGGGGGGCTCGGGGGCAGGGTCCGTGTCGGGGCTCGTGTCGGTGCCCGGGGCCGCGGGGGAGGCGGCGGGGGAGCCGGAGGCCGGGTCGGTGTCGCGTTCCTGGTCGGCCGCGGGTCTGCTCCCGGAGGTCGGGGCCTTGTCGGCGGCCTCGGGTTCCCCGCCCGTGTCCGTATCAGGGGCGCTGCCCTTGCCCTTGCCCTTGCCCTTGCCCTCGTCCTTGCGCTTGTGCCTGTCCCTGCCCTCGTCCTTGCGGTTGCGCTTGTCCTTGTCCTTGTCGGACGGGTCGGCTGCCGTCGCGTCCCGGGGTGTCCAGCCCTGCTGCTGCGGCTCGTCGCTCATGAGCCCCATACTGCACTTTTTCTCCCCTTATCCCCCGTATTCGGGCCCTTCCGGCGCCGGAAAACCCCTCGCGGTGGCCAGTCGCGGTGGGCTAGCGTCGTGCGCTTTGGTGCCCGAGCGGTCGCGTGGAGGGGAGTGGTCGTGCGGCTCTACGCGGTCGTCGCGGCGGGTGGGTTCCGGCGCTATGCGACGTATCGGGTGGCGACGGCGGCAGGGGTGTTCACCAACACCGTCTTCGGCTTCATCCTGGCGTACACGTACATGGCCTTGTGGGACGAGCGTCCACAGCTCGGCGGATACGACCAGTCCCAGGCGCTCACCTATGTGTGGCTCGGCCAGGCGCTGCTGATGACCTGCGCCATGATGGGCGGCGGCTTCGAGGACGAGTTGGTCGAGCGCATCCGCACCGGTGACATCGCCGTCGACCTCTACCGTCCGGCCGACCTCCAACTGTGGTGGCTGGCCGGTGACCTGGGTCGGGCGGCCTTTCACCTGCTGGGACGCGGCATTGTGCCGATGGTGCTCGGCGCGCTGGCCTTCGATCTGGTGCTGCCCGCCTCGCCGTTGACGTGGCTGGCGTTCCTGGTGTCGGTGGCGCTGGGCGTGGTGGTGAGCTTCGCGGTGCGGTTCCTGGTTGCGCTGTCGGCGTTCTGGCTGATGGACGGCGCCGGGGTGATGCAGATGTGCTGGCTTGCCGGTCTGTTCTTCTCCGGGATGCTGCTGCCGCTGAACTTGTTCCCCGGGCTGCTCGGCGAGGTGGCGAGAGCCCTGCCGTGGTCGTCGCTGCTGCAGGTCCCGGCCGACGTCTTCCTCGGTACGTACACGGGCTCCGGCCTGCTCCGGGCGTACGCCTTCCAGGGCGGCTGGGCGCTGGCGCTGCTGGCCGCCGGGCGGATGCTCCAGTCGGTGGCGATGCGCCGGGTGGTGGTCCAGGGTGGCTGACGCGCTCAGGGCGTACGGGCTGATCGTCGCGATGTGGGTACGCTCCACGATGGCGTACCGGGCGTCGTTCGCGATGACGGCCCTCGGGAACTTCGCGGCCACCGGCCTGGACTTCGTCGCGATCCTGCTGATGTTCTCGCACGTCGACGCGTTGGGCGGCTACACGCTGCCGGAGATCGCGTTCCTCTACGGCACCACCAGCACGGCCTTCGGTCTCGCCGACCTGGTGATGGGGTCGATGGACCGGCTGGGGCGCCGGGTACGGGACGGGACGCTCGACACGCTTCTCGTACGGCCGGTGCCGGTGCTCGCACAGGTCGCCGCCGACCGGTTCGCGCTGCGCCGCCTCGGGCGGATCACCCAGGGCATGCTGGTGCTCACGTACGCGCTGGTGAGCCTCGACGTCGAATGGACGGTGGCGAAGGTGGCGATGATGCCGCTGATGCTGCTCTGCGGTGGTGCGATCTTCGCGTCGGTGTTCGTGGCGGGCGCGGCGTTCCAGTTCTTCGCGCAGGACGCCGCCGAGGTGCAGAGCTCGTTCACGTACGGCGGGAACACCCTGCTCCAGTACCCGCCGTCGATCTTCGCGAAGGACCTGGTGCGCGGTGTGACGTTCGTCGTCCCGCTCGCCTTCGTCAACTGGGTGCCGTCGATGTACGTACTGGGCCGCGACGACCCGATCGGCCTGCCCGGCTGGTTCGCGCTGCTGCCGCCCGTCGTCGCCGCGGGCTGCCTCGGGCTCGCCGGACTGGCCTGGCGGATCGGGCTCCGTTCGTACCGCAGCACCGGAAACTGAGCACGAGGACGGGCGGGAGGATGGGCAGGGAGACGAGCACGAGGGCGAGAGCGAGGACGGGCACGGGCACGGGCACGGGCACGAGGACGACGGGCGAGGGGCGAGGGGCGAGGGCACAGTGGACTTCATCGAACTCGACGGCGTCGAGAAGGTTTTCGACGTACGGCGCAGGACGGGCCGTTGGCGCAGGGAGAGGCACCAGGTGCGGGCCGTGGACGGGATGAGCTTCACCGTCCCGCGCGGTGAGATGGTCGGCTACATCGGCCCGAACGGCGCCGGCAAGTCCACCACCATCAAGATGCTGACCGGCATCCTCACCCCCAGCGGCGGCCGGCTCCGGGTCGCGGGTATCGACCCCTCGAAGGAGCGGACACGGCTCGCGCAGCGGATCGGTGTGGTCTTCGGGCAGCGCACGACGCTCTGGTGGGACCTGCCGCTGCGCGACTCGTACCGGCTGATGCACCGTATGTACCGCATTCCCGACCCGGTGTTCCGGCAGAACTTGGACCGCTGCGTCGAACTGCTCGACCTGGCCGAGCTGTTGAACGTGCCGGTGCGTCAGCTGTCGCTGGGGCAGCGGATGCGCGGCGACATCGCGGCCGCGCTGCTGCACGATCCGGAGGTGCTGTACCTCGACGAGCCCACGATCGGGCTCGACGTGATCTCCAAGGCCAAGGTCCGTGGGTTTCTGCGCGAACTGAACGCGGAGCGCGGTACGACGGTCCTGCTGACCACGCACGACCTGACCGACATCGAGCAGCTGTGCAAGCGCGTGATGGTCATCGACCACGGGCGGCTCATGTACGACGGGGCGCTCGCCGGGCTGCACGAGGTCGCAGAGAGCGAGCGGACTCTGGTGGTGGACCTGGAGCGGGAGCTGCCGCCCATCGAGGTGGAGTCGGCGCGGACGCTGAGGGTGGAGGGCCCGCGGCAGTGGCTGGCGTTCCCCGCCTCGGCGTCGGCGGCGCCGCTGGTGGCGGCGCTGGCACAACGGTACCCGCTGGTGGACCTGTCGGTGCGGGAGCCGGACATCGAAGCCGTGATCGCGAAGATGTACGCGGAGCGCTCAGCCGGGCCGGCTCGCCTGCCCGGCTGAGCGTGTGACGGGCTGACGGGCTGACGGGCCTGACGGGCTGACGGGTCTGACGGGCTTGAGGGGCTTGAGGGGCTTGACGGGCTGACGGGTCTGACGGGCTTGAGGGGCTTGAGGGGCTTGACGGGCTGACGGGTCTGACAGGTCTGACGGGCTTGACGGTCTGCCCGGTCGGCTGCCCGCCCGACCGCTCCCCCGGCGAATTTCCCGGCCCCTTTGACTAGGCTGACGGTATGACGAGCGAACTCCCTGAGATGCGTGCCTCCGATGCCGAACGGGAGCGGGTCGCCGAACGGCTGCGCGACGCCGTCGCCGAGGGCAGGCTCGACATGGACGAGTTCGATCAGCGCCTGGACGCGGCGTACCGGGCGCGCACACACGGTGATCTCGCGCCGCTGGTACGGGACCTGCCGGCACCGGCCGGTCCCGGTGCCGCCGTCGCTCCGGCCTCCGGGTCGGCGCCGGACCGCGGCTCCTGGTCAGGTCGGGTGGGCGACCCGGCGACGTCGAAGTTCGCGTTCTCGTTCTGGGGCGGCTTCATGCGCCGGGGGAGCTGGACGGTCGGCCGGAGGTTCACCGCGTTCACGTTGATGGGCGGCGGCGAGCTCGACCTGCGTGACGCCCACTTCGAGGACCCGGTGTCCGTGATCGACTGCGTCGCGATCATGGGCGGCATCCAGGTCACCGTGCCGCCCGGCCTGAACGTCGAGGTCAAGGGCATCGGCCTGATGGGCGGCTTCGACGAAAGCGGCCGCGTCGAGGCCGACCCGGACCCGGCGGCGCCCCGCGTGATCGTCAGGGGCCTGGCGCTGATGGGCGGGGTCGGTGTGGAGCGCAAGCTCACGAGGGCGGAGAAGCAGCGACTGAAGGCGGAGCGGGAGCGCGAGCGGAAGCTCGCGAAGGGCAACGACCGCAAGGAACTGGGCGACACGTAGCGCCTGCGGCGGGCTTGCTCCCGCCCCGCGCTACAGCACTCCCGTGTCCACCGCGCTCCCCATCCGCGCATACCCCGCATCGCTCGGATGCAGATGGTCCCCCGAGTCGTACACCGGCTTCATCCGCCCCGGCGCGTACGGATCCCGCAACGCCGCGTCGAAGTCGACGACCGCGTCGAAGATGCCTCCCGAGCGGATGGCCGTATTGATCTTCAGGCGTTCCGCCTGCGCGTCCGCCGTGCACCGCGGATGCCCGCCGCACGGCGTCAGGGTGGAGCCGAACACGCGCCAGCCCCGCGCGTGCGCGCGGTCGGTGAGTTCGGTCAGGCCCGCGATCACGTTCTCCGCCGTGGGCGCGTGGGGTGCGCGCAGCACGTCGTTGATGCCGATGGCGACGATCACGGTCCGGGCCCCGGAGCGGGTCAGGACGTCGCGGTCGAAGCGCTCCAGCGTGCTGGGGCCGTGCCCGTACTCGAGCAGCCGGTTGCCGCTGATGCCCTGATTGAGCACCCCGTAGCGGCCGCCGAGCCGGTCGGCGAGCACGTCGGGCCACCGCTGGTTGGAGCCGGGGGTCGAGCCGTCCCCGTCGGTGATCGAGTCGCCGACGGCGACGATCGCGCCACGCGCCTGCGAGGTGAGTACGTCGACGGCCGTGATGTGGTGCCAGAAGGTCGTCCGGCCCTCGTAAGCGGTGCCCGTCTCGTCCTGCGTGGCGTCGCCGTTCGCGACGTACGACGTCTGGAGGGCGTCCGGATGGATGGTGGCCGGCCCGCCGGGCCCAGGAGTGTGGACGGAGATCAGCAGGTCGTCGTCGTACGGGATACGCAGGACGACCGCGTCGCTGACGATTCGCCCGCCGGGGGCGACGGTCACCCGGTACGCCCCACCGAAGGTGATCCGGCGCAGGCTGCCCTCGACGGCGGCCGGGCCGGCGCCCGCCCGTACGGCGAGGGACGCGCCGGTGATGCGCAGCGGCTCGGTGCCGAACAGGTTCGAGAACGTGACGCGGGCGGCGGTGCCACCGATGCTGGTGTGCACCACGTTCCGTACGGAACGGCCGTCGCGGCCACTGGGGGCGCCGACCGCGGAGTCGGACGGGGCGGCGTCGACGGGGCTCGCGGACCAGGTGCCGATCCACTTGGGCACGGCGGCCGGGGGAGTGCGGACCTCGGGCTTCTTCTTGGCGGCGCCGACACCGAGGTAGATTCCCCCGCATATGAGGGCGACCGTGGCCATGAGGGCCGCGAGGCTCACATACCCCTGACGCTTATTCATGGACACATCATCCCGCACGGCCCGGGAACTCGATGTGCCCCCCAGGAGTACCTGATGTAGGGACGAACGGCAGGGGCGTCACGGATGGGCGCGGTCGTGGACGGGTGGAGCGGATGGAACGAAGAGAACCGGGCAAGCCGGGCGGTGGCGACCGGGCCGCCGGCACCGGTGGCGGCGGGACCGCCGGTACGGGTGGGGACCGGTCCGCCGGTACGGGTGGGGACCGGGCTGTGAACACCGGCGGGGACCGGGCCGCCACCGCCGGCATCACCGTCGGCGGCAGGAGCACCCGGCCCGCTGCCTCGACAGTGCTGCCGTCGTTCGCGTACACCGAGGCCGACGAGGAGAAGCGCCGCGGCGTACGGCGGATGAAGACGACCGCGACCGGGCTGCTGCTGCTCGTCGCGCTCGTCTTCGTCCTCGCCACCTGGGCCGAGAACGCGGGCCTGGGCGGCTGGACCGGTTACGTGGCGGCCGCCGCGGAGGCCGGCATGGTCGGCGCGCTCGCCGACTGGTTCGCCGTCACCGCCCTCTTCCGCCACCCCCTCGGCATCCCCATCCCGCACACCGCGATCATCCCGAACAAGAAGGACCAGCTCGGCGCCTCCCTCGGCTCGTTCGTCGGCGAGAACTTCCTCTCCTCCGACGTCGTACGGGTCCGGTTGCGCGCCGTCGGCATCGGCAGCCGACTGGGCACCTGGCTGGCGGAGCCCGCCCATGCCGACCGGGTCACCGCCGAGCTGTCGACCGCCCTGCGCGGCGCGCTGACCGTCCTGCGCGACTCCGACGTCCAGGCGGTCGTCGGCGAGGCGATCACCCGCCGCGCGGAGTCCGCCGAGATCGCGCCGGGCATCGGCAAGACGCTCCAGAAGGTCGTCGCGGACGGCGCCCACCACCGCGCCGTCGACCTGATCTGCACCCGTGCGCACGACTGGCTGGTCCTGCACTCCGACTCCGTGATGGACGCCGTCGAAGGCGGGGCCCCCGGCTGGACCCCGCGCTTCGTGGACCGGAAGATCGGCGACCGGGTCTACCGGGAGCTGCTGCGCTTCATCACCGAGATGCGCGACATGCCGGGCCACCCGGCGCGCGGGGCGATCGACCGCTTCCTCGGAGACTTCGCCGCCGACCTCCAGTCCGACACGGACACCCGCGCCCGGGTGGAGCGCATGAAGTCGGAGCTGCTGTCGCGCTCCGAGGTGCAGGACGTGATCGCGTCGGCCTGGGCCTCCGTACGCGCAATGATCATCTCGGCGGCCGAGGACGACCGCAGCGAGCTGCGCCTGCGGGCCCGCGCCTCGCTGCTCTCCCTCGGGACACGCCTTGCGACGGACAGCCGTCTCCAGGCGAAGGTGGACGGCTGGGTGGAGGACGCGGCGGTGTACGTGGTCACGACGTACCGCGGCGAGATCACCTCGCTCATCTCGGACACCGTCGCGAGCTGGGACGCGGAGCACACGTCCCGCAAGATCGAGGCACACATCGGCCGAGACCTGCAGTTCATCCGGATCAACGGCACGGTGGTCGGCGCACTGGCCGGCCTGGTCATCCACACCGTCGCGCATGCGCTGGGCGCGTGAGGGAGCCGGCCGGCCCCGGAGCGTGCGCTGGGCGCGCGACCGGTCCCTGCCTGACGGTCACGCGCCCAGCGCCTCTATGGGGAGGTACCGATGTATACGCACCGGGCGCCGGAAGTGTTCAGCCCGGTCCGAGGGGATCCGCCGGTCGTGACCCCGGCGCGGGCGCTCAGTGGCCGCGCCGGGTGACCGTCCACGAGGCCAGCGCCACGCCGGCGGCCACCGTGAACACCGCCGGCCACGCGCCGACCTTCTTGGCGAGCGGATGCGACCCGGCGAATGCGGCGACGTACGCGGCGCTCAGCCCGGCCGCCGCCCCGGGCCCGGCCTCCTGATGCCACTGCCGGGCGGCCACGGCACCGGCTGCGGCGAGGGCGACCCCGCCGAGGGGACGCTGCCTGGTCCATCGGGCCACCCCGTACCCGCCGACGAGTCCGCCTGCCGCCACCGCCGCTGCGGGAACCCTGGCCATTGCTGCCGCCTTTCGCAATTCTGTCGCTGTCGCTGCCACCGGCACCGTTCGTCCCGAGCGTAGGACGTGGACCGGCGCCTCCGTCGCCAACGAGTCCTCGTCCTTGTCCTCGTCCTTGTCCTCGTGTCAGTGGAAGAGCTGGCCGCGGACCGCGCCGTCCGGGAACTCCTCGGTGTGGATGTTGGAGTAGAAGGCCCACGGGTTCTCGCGGATCTCCTTCACCACTCCGGCGTGCTGGTCGTTCAGCCGTCCCGAGACCGCGAACAGACCCTCGGGCACCGGCTTGTCGAAGAAGCCCAACACCACGTCGCCGTTCTTGCCGAAGCCGCCCTTGTGGATGTGGGCCGCGCTGGGGGCCTTGATGTCGACCCAGGCGAGTGAGAAGTCGACCGTCCTGCCCTTGGGGTGCAGGAACGTCACCGCCTTGCCGTCCCGGTCGTTGACCTTCGTCGCGTCGTTGTTCGCGACCTCCTGCGCGCCGTTGGCGAGGGCCCGCAGCTTGCCGCCCTTGATGATGTGCAGCGGGTTGATGTTCTTGTGCAGCAGCTTCAGCTGCCCGCGCACGGCTCCGCCGGGGAACTCCTCGCTGTGCAGGTTCATGTAGAACCCGGACGGGTGCCCGACGATGCTCTTCGCGAGCGCGGCGTCGGTGAAGGTGGTGTGTCCGGCGGCCGAGTGCAGCGAGTCGGGCATCGGGGTACCGAACAGCGGCACCTTGACATCGCCGTTCTGCCCCGCCGCGCCCTGGTGGATGTGGCCCTGGCTCGGGACGAACCCCTCCCACTGCATCGCGAAGACGATGCGGTCGCCTTTCACCTGCATCAGCGCCACCGCCTTCCCGTCGGGGTCGTTCACGGCTGCGCCGGTCGCGTCGGGCACCTCGTGTGCGCCGGTCATGACGACGGCGAAGGTGACGGCCTTCCCGTGGCCGGGTTTGGTGAACACGGCGGCGGGCTGTGCGGTGGTACTTCGCCCCCCTCCGTGGCTGTCGTGCGCGACGGCTGGGACGACGCCGGTCACGGCCAGCGCGAGCGCGGCGGCCGACACGGCGAGAGTGCGCTTGTGCATTGCGGATGAACCTCTCATTGGGGGCCGACCCGGTCCGGTCGGTCGCGGTCTTGTACGCGACGCCCGCGCGGGCCGTTCAACCGGGAAACCGCTGAATGCCATTGAACGGAGGCACAGTTGACGTCGTACCACCCGCCGTACGCACCACTGCCGCGGGCACCGTAGCGGTACGCGTCACCGCCGTACCACCGCGCCCGTGTGCACCACCGCCGTACCACCGCGCCCGTGTGCACCACGGCCGTACCACCGCGCCCGTGTGCACGACACCCGTACCCACTGCCCGCCACGCACCGGAAGCCGAAGGACACACACCATGCGCAGCACCCGGAAAAGTGCCCGGACCAAGGCCCTGATCGCAGCCCCGCTGACCGCGCTGGTGCTGCTGGCCGCGACCGCGTGCGACGACTCCGGCGGGTCCGGCTCGTCGTACGGCGCCGGTGCCGCCGGAGAGTCGGCGGACCGGCAGGCGCCGGCCGAGCCGCCGGCGGACGCGCCCGCCGAGGCATCCCCGCCCAACGGTGAGGAGCCCGCCACGGGCGGCGACCAGCCGCCGAAGCAGGCGCCCGCCCCCTCCGTATCCGTACGGACGGCCGAGTCGGAACTCGGCACGATCCTCGTCGACGACCAGGGTCGCACGCTGTACGGCTTCACCAAGGACAAGCCCGGTCAGGCCAACTGCGACGCCGACTGCATCGCGGTCTGGCCCGCGCTGATCTCGGCCAAGGACGTGACGGCGGAGGGCGGTGCCGACGCGTCACTCCTCAAGGAGGTCAAGCTCGGCGCAGGTGCCGAGCAGGCGGTCTACGGCGACTGGCCGCTCTACTACTACGTGGGCGACGTGACGGCCGGGGACGTCAACGGCCAGGGCCTGGACGGAGAATGGTTCGTGATCGCGACCGACGGCAAGCTGATCAAGTCCGAGGCGTGATCGGTTCCGCGGCCGACCGGGCCCGGCACCCGGCCGGTGGCCGGCTCGGTCACTCGCAGCCGACGCCGTCCCCGTCGCGGTCCAGGTGCCGCCCGTACCCGGGGTCCCCGGCGCGGACGGGTGCGGCTCCGGCGGCCCGCGCGGCGTCGCAGTTGGCGTACGAGACGGCGGGCTCGGGCTTCGGCTCGGGCTGACAACGGCCCTGCCCTGCCTCGGTCGGCCGGCGCCGGCGCCAGGCCGTCGGCGTGTCCCTGATATTCCTGTTGGCGGTCAGGAGGGTGCCGAGAGCTTGAAGGCAGCCCGGTCAGACCTTCCCCGCAAGCCCTCCCAACTGGACCAGCGCATGCGTGCCGCTCGTGCGCCAGGACCGGCCGCTCGCCTCCAACTCGGCCAGAGCGGCGGGCTCAAGGCCGGTGATGACATCCGACTTGAGGGTGCGCAGCGCCGCCACCGGCCCCGGGAAGTACGCGGTCCGCTCCGCGAACGGCGTGGTCGGCTCCCACAGACGGTCGCCGACGAGACGCCGGTAGTTCAGATCGCCCTTCAGGATCGTCACCGCGGCCCCGGCGAACTCGGCCCGCAGTCTGTCGGGCATCGCGTCGTACGGGAACGGCGCGCAGAAGAATTCGTGCGCTCGGACTTCGAGCCGCCCGTCGGTCATCGCGTGCCACAGGCGTCGCCCGATCTGCGCGGCGTAACCGGCCTCGGGCGCTCGGGTGAGCCGGCGCAGGCTGTCGATGACGTCCGACATGGTCGCGTCGGAGACGTAGTACGGGTGCGGTTTCACATGAAGCACCACTTCCGTGGCCCGCCCCGAGTGCAGCAGGTGGTCGATGAGTACGAGGTCGGGGATCAGTTCCCGCCCGGCGTTGTCCGCGACGAGGTGAACGCTGCCGGCCGGGCCACCGGTCGGCAGCAGGGCCCAGAGCGCCGCGCTGTCGTCGGCGACGAGCCGCGAGCCGGCCCTTGCACCCGCCGACTCGTGGGCGCCGCCGGAGTCGAGCCGGAAGCCGAGGTCGGCGCGGTTGCCCCACAGGGACGCGCTCAGCAGCGCGGGCCCCTGGACGTCGGCGGGCCGTCCGGCCAGGTCGTCGAGGGCGGCGAGCTCGTCGTCGACGGTCGCGCTGCGCAGTTCGGCGGCCTTGAACGGCCCGAAGATGTCGATCCCCTGCCACGGACCGGCATCGAAGTGACCGAGGTCGCCGAGCAGTCGGCGGTAGAAGTAGCTCTCGGACCACAGGAACGGCACATCGAACCACGACCGTCCGAAGTGCTCGTGCCCCCACGCCCCCCACCGGTCGCGGTCGTGCGCGTCCGTGGCGAGCGGCTCGATCACACCTTCGGTGGCCTCGGCGAGCAGCGCGTCGAGGGCGGCGTGCTGCGCGGGGCCCCAGGGGAACGCTTCGCGGACCTGCTCGACAAGCGCCGGATGACGCTTGGCCAGCACCCCCCAGGCGAAGGAGCCTGGTTCGTTGCTCAGGATCACGGGCGCGTCGTCGGCGCTTGCGGGCATGGCGTCACGTACTCCTCGCTCGGCACTACCTCGGCCGCGACCTCTGCGCCGCCGCCGGCCCGACCCATCATGACGACCGGGCGGCCCGCCGCCATGCTCGCCATGTCTGCGGCGATCAGAGGACGCCCCGCGAGCAGGACGACGGCCGGGGGCACCGCCTGGCCGAGGGAGCCGCGATACAGCTTGGGGTCGGAGACGAAGAGCACGATGCCGCCGCCGATCGCGAAGAACGACGTGTGGACGATCAGGGGCGCGCCCGACCGTTTCGTGCCCGAGGTGCAGGGCGACGAACCCGGCGATCAGGCCCAGCGCGAAAAACAGGTTGCAGAAGCCACGCCGAACCGCCACAGGCGGATTTCGGGCGCGTCGGTGGTGCTGCCGGCGAGAAACTCACGAACCTGCGGCCGCCCGTAGAGGAAGCGCTCCAGCGGCTACACGGCGACGTGGACCGCCGCGGCGATCAGCGCGAAGACCTGGCTGACGCCATTCATGCGGTTCATGGTCGAGGGCGCTTCCGCCGCCGGGAAGCCGACACTCCAGGGGCTCACCCGTCGGTGGCTGCGGGGTGCCCGGCAGTCCGGATCCGGATGCGGCCGGTCACGCCGGGCAGAGGTCCGGCGTCGGGACCGTGCGCCTGCGCGGGCCACGTCCCGGGGGCGTCGCCCGTCAGGCCGGGGAATGTCCCATGACCGCTCGGGCCGCGTCGAGGAACGTCAGCCGGTTGTCCTCCAGGTAGTCCCGTACGCTCTCGCCGTCGGGCAGGCCCTCCCACACGGTCCGGTTCAGGTCGAGAAAGTACGCCCGGGCCGCGTCGTGCACCGGCAGCGGAAACTGCACGCGAATGAGCCGCTCCGCGACCCACAGTCTGTTCATCACGTCCTGGGTCTTGAGGTACCAGGCGTGGGTCTCGTCCCACTCGGCAGGCCGGCTGAAAGCGGCCCGTTCCGCCTCGGCCCCCACCTCGATGAACCGCTCCAGCAGTGCCAGCCGTTCCGCGGGACGCGTCTCGGACAGCGCGACCTGCCCTCGATGCTGCTCGGCCCGCTCCGCTGACCGCTGCGTACTGTGCTGAACGAGAAACGACAGCACGCCGCCGAGGACGACGCCGCCCAACGATATGAGTGACACCCACACCTGACCTGACACGGCGAACATCGTGCCACGCGGCCCCGCTGTCCCAGCAAGCGGTTATACGGTCACCGGAACGTTCAGGCGCGTGTGGTCAACGGCAGTGCACGTTCGTACAGTTCGCGCGCGTGCCTGTTCCTCGTGTGGGGCCGGATCGCGGACATCATGGCCCGGTACCGGTCGTCGCAGCGGCCGGACTGCACATGCGCGTAGTCGTCGAGCATCCGGTGCCAGCCGCCGCACGCTTCCTCCAGCCGGCCGAGCCGCAGCTTGCGCTCGGCGAGCGTTGCTTCACGAAGGACGCGAATGCGCCGGTACACGGGGGCCCGCAGCCGGTTCGACTCTTCCAGTGACTCCACGGACCCGGTGATGTCGCCGAGTTCGTAACGGACCTGCCCTATGTGGTAGTTCAGGGCGGCCGGGTCGTACGAACGGAATGTTGTGACGCGCGACTCGGCACGGTCCATCGCGGCCTCGGCCTCATGCATCCGCCGCAGCGCGACGGCTCGATCGCCGGTGCGAGCGGCGGCGTGAGCCTGCTGGCCTGCGAGGAAGGCCAGCATGCGGGGACCGGCCTGCGGGGACGCGGTGGCAGCGGCGTCGGCCAGGTCGAGTGCCTTGGTGCCGTGTCCCAGGTCCACGGCCTGAACGCTCATGCCGCGGAGAGTCGTGCAGTACGTGAGATGGTCGTCCGCTCCGCCGGCCAGTTCCAGAGCCTTTGTGTAGTAGCGCTGCGCGAGCCCGTCGGATCGCTCGTCCATAGCCATGTAGCCGGTGAGATAGCAGTGGTCGGCGGCGGCCGAAAGCATCGCCTTGCGAACGAGTTCAGGACCGTCCGCCTTGAGATACGGAGCGATGGTGTTGACGAGGAACGCCGCCGCCAGGGGACGAGCGTGCCGCCCCCCGAACATGTCGTCGATCTCGCTGATCCGCTCGGACATGGCGACGACGGCGTCGACCTCGCCCTGACCGATGCGCAGATGCGGATTGCGTCGATGAGCTTCGAAGCGGCCCACGAGATCGGTGAATCCCGGGATCAGTGCCGCGACGGAGTAGAGGCCGGCGCTGCCGAGTACCGCTCTGCGGGATGGGTCCATGTCCACGCTCCCCAGTTCGATCAGTCCTGTCACCGTGTCCGGGTCCGGGTCAGGTAACGCGAAGTCCCCAGCGGCGGTGAACCCGAGACCCTTCGCCGACACCGGCCGCGACAGCCGTCGGGAGAACGCCTCCGCGACGGCGGGCTGCACCCGCCTGCGGGGGACGGTCCCGGTCAGCCAGTGGCACACGGCGGAGTCGTCGTATCGCAGGAACAGGCCCAGTTCCGCCCCCGTCCTGTTGATCGCTCGGGCGACCTCGCCGTTCGTCCAACGGGCCTCGCGGATGAGGGCGGCGAGGGCACGGTTCGGTGTGCGGACGCTCATGCAGTGGCCTTCCCCGAAATTCAGGACTTTCAACTCGCCGCCGAACATGGGCCATACCCACCCGCTGTGCCGGTCGGTTCACTGAACGTTAGCGCGCCCGGTCGTCGGGCGGCACGTGGCGGAGCGAGTCGGAGCGGCTGATGGACGTGAACGCATGCCGAAGCGAAGTGCGCAGGAAGAAGTGGGAGTTGCCGTTCCTGGCCGAGGCCCGGGAACTCGCCGCGCTGCGCCGCATCATGGGGCTGCACCTGCGGCAGTGGGGGTTGCCGCACCTCACCGACGCGGCCCGAATCTGTGTCACGGAAATGGTGTCCAACGTCATCCGTCATGTCGGAGACATGACGCCCACCACGCTGGCGGTCTCGATGAACGGCACCTACCTACGCATCGACGTCCAGGATCCGGACGCCCGGGCGCTGCCCACCCTCCTCTCGGCGCACGCCGACGACGAGGTCGGCCGTGGCATGGCGCTCATCGACGCCACGGCCGACCGCTGGGGCGTCATCCTCCGCGCGGACAGCAAGGTCACCTGGTGCGAACTGGCCACCGGCCTCACAGCGCCCGACGGCCACGTCGGCGACCCGGGTGTCACCCGCGCCGAGGCGCTGATCGGCCTCTACAGCTCGGTCCGCCACCGCCACCGCCACCGCCACGCGGAACCGGATGCCAGCCGTTTGAGCGTCGCCACAGCCCAGGAGTCGGCGATCGACGTGATCACCGACCTCCTCCTCTGGCTCCGCGCCCACGGCTGCGACCCCGATGAGGCGCTGGACCGGGCGCAGTTGCACTTCGAGGAGGAGGCTGCGTGCTGACCGGACTGGAGTGTGCTTCGAAGGGCGAGGTCAGTGCCGGGCCCACCCTTCCCCCGAACGTGGATCGGGAGGGAGCGGTGGCGCGGATGGTGAAACCCGCAGACGAGAGGGACGAATCGTGCAAGGCTGCCGATCGGGCCGGCGATGCGGTGCAGGGGAGTGGCTACGCAGGTGAGCCCGGCCCGCTCAGAGATTGGTGGCGCCCCGCGGTGGAGAACGCTCGTGAAAGTGTTTGTTCCCGTTGGAGGGCGCGTATGGACGGTCAGGCCGATGGGAGGCCGGATGACCTCCCGAACCTCCCCTCGTCCTCCGTCGTGGCGACGGCGGTAGACTGCCCCGTGCCAGCCCCCGATCGCGTTTTCGCCCTGCAGCCGAGAGAGCACGTGTCCGAAATCAACATTGTGGATCTGTTCGCCGGTCCTGGTGGGCTCGACATCGCCGCGGTCAAACTGGGCCTCTCGGTGACCGGTATCGAGAAGGACGCGAATGCCTGCGCCACACGTGCTGCGAACGGGTTGATCACTCGGCAGGGCGACGTCCGCGAGTATGCCCCGAGCCAGTTCTCTGGGGGCACACGGGTTCTCACCGGGGGGCCGCCGTGCCAGACGTACACCGTGGCCGGTGCCGGTGCGGGGCGTCACGCTCTCGACGACGTGCTGCGCTGCGTGGACCTCATGGCCGGCGGGAAGAAGCTCTCACTGTCGGAGCTGAACGAGCTCGGGGACGAGCGGACGGGGCTCGTGCTGGAGCCTCTGAAGTGGGCGCTGCAGGCCCTGGAAGACGGGGACCCGTACACAGCAATCGTCCTGGAGCAGGTGCCTGCGGTGCTCCCCGTGTGGCAGGCATACAGAGAGGTTCTCTCGGACATCGGCTACGACGTGAAGTGCGGAGTCCTCCACGCCGAGCAGTACGGAGTCCCGCAGACGCGTAGGCGCGCCATTCTCGTCGCCCGACACCATCGGAAGGTCGAACTTCCGGCCCCCACGCACCGGTCCTACCGCAAGGGGGGCCCGCGTGACGAGGGTGACCCCGGCCTGAAACCCTGGGTGTGCATGAGCGACGTCCTCACGGAACGTGATACGCCCTATGTCGTGGTCTCGAACTACGGGAGCGGCGGAGACCCCAAGGCGCGAGGCCGCAGGCGCCATGACCAGCCGGCAGCAACGGTGACGGGCAAGGTGTCCCGCAATCGTGTACTGGGTCCGGGTGATCGCGAGGGCCGATTCACCAACGAGGAGGCGGGGATGTTGCAGACGTTCCCTGCCGACTTCAAGTGGTCCGGCAGCAATGTGGCCCAGCAAATCGGCAACGCCATCCCGCCCGTTCTGGCGGCCCACGTTCTGAGTGCGGCACTCGAGCTCGGTCAGGAGACGCTCGCCAAGGCAGTGAGCGAGCTGTCGGGCGGCACAATCACCGTCTGAGCCCAGGGGATCGTTTCCGGCGACCCCCTGGAGCCCTCCACTGGACGGCGTGTTTTCAGTCGCGAAGCGAGGCCGCGATCGCTCGTCCCATGGCCGCCGCGAGAGGTGGCGGCATGGCGTGTCCGATCTGGCGGTATCTGGAGGTCTTACCTCCTTGAAAGTGCCAGTCGGCTGGGATGGCCTGAATCATGGCAGCCTGTTCCACGGTCAGCTTGGGGATGCCGTCCGCCGGGAACTCGGCGTCGGGCGGACTGTCGCCCAGGCTGTTGCCGTTCACGCCGAGCGCCGCCCATGCCCTCTTGCTTCCCGTGGGGCCGAGATCGGCCCCACCTCTGCGGTCGGAACCGCCCACAAGCGCGGGCGCGACGCGATCGGCGCCGTTGGCCCACAATGCGGCTCCGTGCCAGCCGTGGCCTGCCATGGAGGGCCCCAGGGTCTCTCCGACTGTCGGAGGCCGCACCGTGTCCGGCTCGGGCCACGAGAAGCGGGAGAACCAGGGCTCCTGCATGGCGACCAGGAATCCACTGCTGCGGTTCTGGGGTACGCCGAAGTCCGCTGCATTGAGGACCTGCCATGCAGATCGATAGCCGGCAGTTGCGAGCTCGCGCTCGATCCAGGAACGGTCGGCCTCGAATTCCTGACTCCGGACGAGGTCCGGAACGTTCTCGAGGAGCAGGGCGCGGGGCCTGACGGTGCAGGTCAGGGCTATCGCGGCCCGCAGCACGCCGCGCTCCGACGTGTCCTCGTCGCGGCCGGCCGTAGCCGAGGACTTCACACGGGGCAGGCCTCCGCTCAGGAGGTCGACCCCATGGATCTCCGGGCGCTCGGTGGGGTCGAAATCTTCGATGTCGATGTTCACCACGTCCCAGTCCGGCCGGTTGAGGTCGATCGTGAAGCAGGCGTCAGCCTTGCTGTCGATGAGCAGTACGGGGTCGAACCCCGCCTGCTCGAGCCCGAGAGCCTGCGCTCCGGCGCCGGCACAGATCTCCACGGACCGGAATCGCCGGGGAATCAAATCAGCCGCAGCCACCGGTCGCTCCGCCACCGACGTCGGCACCAGAGCCTCGGCGGCGGGGCTCCTCATACCGCTGCCTTGCCCGGGCTGTGACTGGCACCCGGCTGCGGGCTGCGAGAGGATACGTTGCGCATCGACGGATTCCTGGGCGACTGCGCGCAGTTCGTCGTCCAGCGCGTGCTCCTCGACACCGTCGAAGAGCACGAAGGGGGCGAGCCGCAGTAGGCGCTTGAGGAAATCGCGCAGGGTGTCGCGCTCATTGAGGCCCGTCAGGTCGAGGTCGTGCCAGACGCGGAGGATGGCTCGAACCAGGTGAGGGCTGCCGCCGAGAGCGGCTCGGCGTGCGTAGATCTGGTCGAATGCGGCTTCACCCAGGATCCTGAGAGCGCCGTAGGGCTCCGGACCGTCGGAGGAACGCACGAGCTGCGCCCGCCACCACAGGCGGCCGAAGACGTGTCGGGTGAGGTCGGTACCCAGTACACGGTCCTTCGGCGGTTGGGGGTAACGCCAGAAGGCCACATCCGGGAGCAGGACGAGGGAGAGGAAGGCCCACACGTCCCGCGAGGCGGCCTCGGCCGGCACCATGCCCATCTCGCCGTGCAGCAGTGCGGCGAGCTCGAGATCGAACTCCGCATTGCGTGCTCGGTCGGAGTCGTCGGGAAAGCCTGCCCGGCGCGCCAGTGTCAGGACACCTTCACGCAGCTCCTGAAGCCGACCGGCGGACACACGGTCTCCACCGGTCGCCACGTACACCGCGGACTCGTGGGCCACGTCCACTCGACCCGTGAGTGCGGCGACCGGCAGCTCCCTGTACTCGGCGAAGAGCGGGGCCGCCTGCGCGGCGAGCAAGCGGGGATAGAGGAAGCTCATCAGGAAACCTCGAAGATCTTGACAGCCGCCTGCAGATCCGAGGCGAACAGAGCGGTGGACCGTCGTCGACGCAGCCGGACGTCCGTGATGGACTGCTCAGGGAAGAGCTGGTCGAACAGACTCAGGAGCGTGGCGCCCAGCGAGCCGTCGGGGAAGTCGGCGTCTTCGGTGAAGTCATCGGAGCCGAGGGCATGTTCCACCAAGACGCGAGCGGCATCCGCGTACACGGCGGAGAGCACGATGCGGTCCACCACTCGCGGCTTGCCCGCGTTCCGGAACGCCGTGGCGGTGACAGTGTTCCGCTCGTTGACGAGCAGCAGCAGCGCGCCCATCGTTGCGCTCTCCAAGCCCCCGCTGATCTGCAGGTGCCAGGCTGCGTTGTCGGGGAAGGACGTTCTGCCGAAGTCGATCACTGCCATGGGGAACTGAGGTGCGTCGCCCTGGAGGCGCAGTGACTCGCGATCGCTCCAGAGCACCGAGCCGGCCCGCCGGGGGGACGAGGGCCGAGCGTCGGGCCGACGTTCGGCGAGAACCAGAGCCGTGTCGAGGAGGAGCAGACCGCCCAGATCAGCCCCTGGCAGCTTCACGTCCAAGGTCACCGTGTCCTTGCCGCCCCCGGTCAGGCGTACGTGTTGGGCTGGTCCGCTGAGGTTGGACCCGGTGGCCGTCCACACGGCGGAGAGCATCAACGCCGCGCCAAGGGGGACGCCGGATTGCGAACGTGCGCTGTCCAGGTCGACTCGGACGGTTCTGCGGAGGTGCAGGTCCATGCGGTAGTCCCAGTCCGGTAGTGCTTCGGGCAGGGGAAGTTCGCCGTCCTCGGTCACCAGAGACCAGATTTCAGCATTGACCACGCTCTCGGACGGGACGCGGTACGGGAGAACCCGCCGGGTCACGGGGCCTTCACCGCCTCGACCTTGACCCCGATCTCCGTCATGGTGTCCGGTGCCGGACGCACAAGAGCGCGCCAGACGGACCCGCCGCCCTCGACCACGCAGCCGTCGGAGTCGTACAGGCGGCCTTGGTCGTCCTCCCATCCGATGAGGGTGGGCATCATCGCCCCGATGGGGGGATCCGTCTCACGCCCCCCGCTGCCGGGGAGCGTGACGGCCAGGTCGATTAGAATTTGCTGCGGCCCGGGCACCGGCAGTCGGAACTCCTGGACGAGGACGTCCGAGTCCTGGCGGCCCTCATAGTACGGGTCTCCGACGTACTGCACCCGTGGGCGGCGGGGCGGTTGCCCCGGTGCCCCCGTGTCTCCCAGCCGGTCCGAGGCGACGTCGTCCCCGGCGGCACCTGTCGACTGCGAGCCGGCATGCCCGCCATGAGCCGAACGAACCGAGGACGTGTGTGACTTGTCCTCGGACTTCCGTGCGCGTGGTGCGGTGCTGCCTGGCTTGGAGTACGCGGTTGCTCCGCCGATTCCCCAGGCTCCGCCCACCAGCCCTGAGAAGAGCGAACTGGCCGCGCCCAGTGCAACAGAACTGGACCCGGTACGAGCGATGCCGCCGAGGGAGAGCAGGTCTTCCAGAGACTCGTCGATTCGCCGGAAGGTCGTCTGCACAAAGGTGCTCTCCGGCCTTTCCAGCGACTGGGGGTGCCATGCGTCGTGGGTGGGCGGCTCGGCCTTCGCGTAAATCTCGTCCATCGAGGCATCCGCTCGAAACACACCGGCGTAACCCTGGTTGGCGCTCGGGGGCTTCGGCCCCGGGTAGTAGGTGACGACGAGCTCCGCAGGTCGCATCAGGCAGACGTGATGGACGAGACCGTCGATGTCGAGCATGAGTGATGCGCGAGTCGGCTCCAGAGGCGGCATGATCCGTTTCACCACACCGAGGCGTCCGAGGTGGCGCATGGGCCTCAGGCAGTGAAGGTCTTTTCCGGTCGCGCCAGTCAGTGCCTCGTGTGCCGCGACGAACAGGTTGAGCGGTCGGGTCTCGCGTGGATCGGGCACGGGATGGCTGACACCGTCGCATGTGACGGCGAAGCGCATGGCCGGCGGTTCGCCATCAGTGGAGATCATCTTCGGCCACAGGTGCCACGTGATGGTCTCGGCGAGGTAGTCGGCGGCATCGGAGGGATCGAGCTCGTCCAGGTGGGGATCGATGACAACGATCGTCGTGCCGGTCTCGTCCGGGCCGAAGGCCTCGATCCCGAGCCGGCGCGCCACGGACTCCGCCTCCTCCCCCACGAGTGGCTCGACGACCTCACCCGAGGTGTCGCCCCACCAGTGGCGGCCTGTGTAGCGACGGTCGCCGTCCTGTTCGGCGGCCACGTAGCTCCTCCAGAGCGTGCAGCCGATGAGGCGTGTCTGGAACTCACCTGCGGCCGTTCGGCATCGTGAGTGCACGAGGACGCTTCCCGACCGGGACAGCAGATAGAAGATGCCCTTGCCGAAGCCGTAGGTTCCGCCTCCCAACGGGGTGTCCCGCGGTTCACCGATGTTGCGGATGAACGAGACGAAGTCGCGTTCCGGACCCACTGCGTTGTCGGCCCGGGTGGGCCCTCCCAGACCACGAGTGCCCCGATCGGAGACAGCGAGGACTCGGACGGAGCCGCGCCGCAGGGTGTCGCGCAGAGGGAAGTTCTCCGCCCGCTTGGGCGCACCGTCGAGAAGGAGTTCCCGCCAGACAGCGGTGTGCGCAGGCCCCACCGTCCAAATGTCGATGCGGTAGTCGACGGGCGCGGAGGACGGCTCGACTCGGGCATCCCAGCTGTTCTGGGCGGACTCGCGCACCAGCATGGTGAGCAGGTCGAGTTCCGGGCGTCCGAGCTGGTTGCGGATGCCCTCGGCGGCGCTGGCGCCCTCCGGGGGATAGGGCTGGGAGAACCAGCGGGGTTCCGTCACGCGGTCTCCTGGATCAACTTGTCGACAAACTGCGGCACGTCTGCGGGGGGCAGGAGGGTGGGGACTTCACCCGAGAGGTCGATGGTGTACTCGACGTCCAGGACCGACAGCGGCACTTCCACCGCCAGTTGTCGGCCCGTGAGCCTGGGGAATTCCGGACCGACGCGGTACCACCTCTCCTCTGCGGTCACGAAGCGGACATCGCGGTAGTGATCGGCATCGGACAGTCGGTACCCGGCTTCTGCGAGCAGACCGAGAAGCGCGCCCTCGTCGTCGCACAGCCGAAGGACCGAGTCGACCAGGTCCACGAACGAGGTGCCGTCCGCCGGACCGCAGCGGTTGAGTCGGAACCAGAGCAGACAGAGCGCCCCGCCCTCCGGGGCCTCGAGTTGGTCGAGCCCGTGGACACGAGGCCGCCGGCCCTCGCCGGCGGAGGCGGACTTCACCTCGACCGCTGTCGTGCCCGCCCGGAAGTCGTGACAGTGCCCCTTCGGGCCGAGCCAGATGGCATGTGCGCTCGGGTCCTTCTCCAGAAGCCGTTCGAGCAGGAGCAGTTCGCCGAACAAGCCGGTGAGCTGATCCGGCCCGAGAGGTGCACCCTGCGCCCGGAAGAGCGCCTTCCACCGGTCGAGCACGCCATAGAGAGCCTTGACGGGGTTCTCCGGTTGCTCAGCGGCCGCGCGCAAGACGTCGACGACAAGCCTGGTGAACAGGTCGCTCATGTCGTCGCGAAGACAGACCAGGTCGGCGTACGCCTGGTAGCTCTCTTCGTCCTCCAGGGCCCGTTTGCACAGCCGGAGTACGGGGCCGTCCAACCCGGGACGCACCTTTCGATGTGTCTGTACAGGTATCAGGACATGGCGGTGCCCGTCGTGGTCGACGGCCACGGCCAAGGGGCCGTCCGCGGCGACAACAGGCAGGGGGGAGACCCGCAGTCGGCGCTCGCCGGTGGTCTGTTCTGTCTCCAGCGCGGTCCAACGTTCCTGGACGAGCTCGCGGAGCGCTTCGTCGTTCATGCGTCCTCGCTGTCGAGGAGACTGAAGTCCTCGTCCTCGAGGCGGACGTTGGACAGATCGGCGGAGATGTACCCCTTGACCGTGGAGTCCGCGAACGGCGGCTTGGGAAAGACCAAGCCGACACCGATGACGTGCTCCTCCGCGTTCAAGGCGACACGCAACTTCTTGGAGGGGCTCGGTTCGGAAATCTTGTCGATCGGATAGAGGACCAGCAGGCCGGTGTCGGGGAGTTGAAGGCGACGGGCTTCCTTGATCTCTTCTTCGGTCAGCTTCGTCGTGTCCCCCCTCAAATCCACAGCGGCGTCGCGGCGGCTCATCAGAGTCTTGATGTCTGCAAAGTCCGGGGACGGGTTGGAGGTCACACGCGCACGTATGTTTCGTCCGACAGTCACGCCGGGGGCAAAGGTGAAAGTTTCCTTGTTCCCGGGATTTCCGACGATTGCGACGTTCCATCGACGGAGCGATCCGGCCGTTGTGATGCGCTTCCGGATGTAGTCGACGATGAGGTTCGAGTCGTTCTCCGGGGACTTCTCGTGGAATCGGTACCGTGACAGAAACTCCGTCACGACGTCGTAGGGCACCTCGCGGAACACGTAGCGACCCTCCGCCGAACGGTCCGAGATCCGTACTGCGTTCGCCTTCGATGCGGTCACGAGATCACGTGCTGCATCGATGTTGTGGCCGAGCCATTCGGCGTTGGTGTGGAAGTAGTGGGTCTGGACGCGCTGTCCTCCGTAGGCCGAGGCTGCCGTGATGGCGTCGCGCATCTTGGCCGCAGCCGTCACCCGCAGCTTCGGGTGTGTACGCAGGCGCACGGCGAAGCTGAGCGGAGTCTCGTCCTCGGTCATGTAGATGTCGATGTCACGGCGCATCTCTGTCTCTACCGTCGCCAGGTGCCTGAACCACTCGGCCAGTTCATCGGTCATCCAGATGCGCGGGAGGTCGGCGTAACCGTTTCTGAAGCCGAACCAGCGGCCCATCTGAAGGAGGGTGTCGTATGCCGAGACGGCTCGGACGAAGTAGCTGACGGAGAGGCCTTCCAGCGTCAATCCGCGGGACAGCGTGTTGCCGCCCACGGCGATGGCGACGACAGGGCCGTTCTCGTAGTCGAGGCGGTCCTCGCTGCTGGAGTTGTCCATGACTATCCGGCAGCTCTCGAGAACGCCCGGCAACTGTGGAAGCAATTGCTCGAACGATACGGGAATCTCGCCGAAGTCCTCGGCCGGTACTCTGGCCGTCTCCTGCTCCCACATCCGACGCAACCGGGAGAGGGCTTCGGCGTTGTGGAGGGACCCTGCGAATCGATTGAGCAGAAGCTTGAGTGGCCTCTCGAAACTGTTGTGCACCGCGGTGTTGACGCTGGTGTGGATCAGCATGGTGTTGTGAGGATTGCCTGTCCCACGCACACGCCGGGCCGCCGTGACCAACCAGAAGTACTCGACCGCCCGGCGCAGGGTCTCCGTCATGATCGGCTCGAAGCCTTCCACGTCGGCCCGAGTGTCGGGGCGTACGCACGGCACATCGTCCTCGGGGACCGACCGGATCATGTCGTGGCCGTCGTCCACCTGCTCGGGGTCCTCACCGTCGAGCGCGTGGCGTCCGAACAGGACCTCGGTTCCGAAGTGCCCGTCAGGCTTCGGCAGATTGACGACGAAGTCCTTGGGATAGAGATCCTCTGCACTCGGGTCGATGAGCAGGTTGGCGAAGGGCGACGCCGTGTACCCGACGTAGGCGCTCCGCGGCAGGGTGCTCATGATGTCGAGGATCAACGGGTTGATCGATTTCGTCGCCACGGTGGCCTGGTCGGCCTCGTCGTCGATGATCAGTGCGGGGCAGTCGGCGAGATACTCCGATGCCTGCTCGAGCCAGCGGGCGAGTTTGCGCAGTACCGCGGCGTTCTTCTTGACCACGCACAGCACCCGTGTCCTGTTGCTCTTCCCGAAGTAGGACGCGGGGTTCTCCTGTGGAGTGAAGTCCTTGTCGAGACCGGTCAGCTGCGACCACATCGAAGGGTTCGGCTCCACGAGCTGCTGCACCAGTCGGGCCTGGGTCTGACGCCGAAGACCGTTGTGGATTCCGGCAAGGACGATGAACAGCTTGTACCCTCTGTCCGCCGCCTTGGCCATGACCGAGGTGAAGTTGGTCGTCTTGCCGGACTGCACGTGTCCGACGACCAGGCCCCGTGTGGAGAACGACTTCTCCTTGGGGTGGTTGAGCAGTGAGACGACACGAGTCGAGGAGTCGTCCAGGCTCCTGATCCCGGGATCCGCAGACCAGCCGTCCTTTCGGAGCAGATCCACGATCGCGGGCCAGCACTTGTCCTTGGCGTGGGGACCCGTGTACCACGTGTCGCGGTTGCCCAGAACGACGGCGTGCGGTTCCTCGAGCTCCTTGATCCTGATGGTGTGCTGCTCGTGACGCCCGCGGATCTGCTCGACGACCTCGGGGCCGATGCCCAACTGCTCCAGTCGCTTGACTGCTTCGCTCGGGGGGAACGTGTCCAAGAGCGCCTTGAATGTGTCGTACATGTCGTCAAATTCATCGATCATGAAGTCGACCGTCTCCCGCCCTCAATAGCCGAGGCCGGCTCCACTGATCTGGACGGCGTCGCCACGGTGGGGCGACGGCCGCATCCACGGGCCGACCCACCCCTCAAATGCACCGCCCACACACTATCTACACAGCGTCGAGTGATGCAGGTGCCAGGTCGGTGCGGTCAGTTCAGATGTCAGGTGCTGACCAAGTTGATCCGGAGGTCCCTGAGAGACCCACACCCGGGAACACATGCTGGGACGCGAGCCTCTCAGATCGAATCGCCCGAGCGTGACCGTAGGGGCGGGAGGGCCTCAGTAACTCGGGACGCCACTTCTTCGGGAGATTCGTGCTCCCAGAACCTCAGGACTCTCCAGCCTTCGGATTCGAGATGTTTCGTCGTCTCCAGATCACGAGCCATGTTCTTGTCCAGCTTCTCCCGCCACCACTCCGCGTTGGCCTTCGGATGCGTCGCATGCTGTGGGCAACCGTGCCAGAAGCAACCGTCGAGGAAGATCGCCAACTTTGCTCGGCTGAAAGCGATGTCGATCTTCCTCCGGGCCATGCCGGGGACCGGGTAGTGCACCCGATACCGATACCCCTGCGCGTGGAGAATCCGACGCAACGCGACCTCGCAGCCGGTGTCCTGCGAAACCTGCCGACTCATGCGAGCCGAGACGTCAGTCGAAGAAGGGGTCGGCCCCGGTTCGCCGGTGCTCATGACAGGTGCTCCACCCCGTGACACCCCCGATATGCCGTCCCCGACCCGCACCAGCACGGTGCGCCCTTCGCAGGGGGCCAGGAGGTGGCACGGCCGCGGGCCGCGAGGGTGGTGGCGTACTGGGGGAGGAGGTCGGTGTTCGCGGGGGAGGACTGTTCGGAGGCGGCGAACGCCTCGTAGGAGGGGACCGTGGCCGTCACGATGCCCAGGTTCTCCGTGCCCGTCGCCGACAGGTCGCGCAGGGAGGTCTCGATGTCCGACAGGTGGGCCGCGTGGCTCGGGTACTCGGAGGAGAGTGCGGGGTACGCCTCGAGCAGTTCGGTGAGTTCCGCCTCCGGCCAGTGGAGGACCGCGACCGGGAAGGGGCGGGACAGGGCCGAGCGGTAGGAGCCCAGTTCGGAGCGGAGGCGTGCGATCTCCGCCTTCAGCTCGGCCGGGTTGTCGGAGCCCAGCGCCCACAGGCGGTTCGGGTCGTGGAGTTCGTCGAGGGTGACGTCCGGGGTGTGGGCGGTATGGACCCGGTCGGCCGTGGAGTCCCATGCGTCGTGGGGCAGGCCCAGCAGGCGGCGGACGCGGTGGCGGCCCGAGAGGAGGGACCGGGTGGCGTACGGGACGTCCTCGTCGCCGTCGGCGAGGAGGGTCGACAGCGCCGCGGTGAAGCAGTCGTGGGACGCCTCCAGCTCGTCGTGGTGCTCCAGCGTCTCCGCGATGATCTCCCACGGCGCGGCCTCGGTCGGGGCGGCCGTGCGGATGCCGTTGATCAGGGCGCGGGCCTCGGCCTCGTGGCCGTACTCCCAGAGGTTGGCGGCCTGCAGCGCCTTGACCAGCTGCGGGTTCTCGGGCTGCTCGGGCCGCTCGGACGACAGGAGGCGGTCGTAGAGGGTGGAGGCTCGGCCGCGTTCGCCGGCGAGTTCCAGGTGGGCTGCGGCCTGGAGGAGGAGCGGCTCGGCGTCCTCCGGATACTGCTCGGCGGTACGCAGCAGGCGCTCGGCTTCGGCGATGTGGTCAGCAGGCGTGTCGGGGCGCATGCAGCACACCGTACTGCCGTATGGGTTACGCGCGGCAGGCCGACCCGGTCCCGGTGCCGGGCACGCCGGATGTCCCGTCGGTGCTGCCGGTCGCTGCCGAGCGGGTCTCGACGCTGGTGAGTTGAGGGCCCCGGCCCTACCCTGCGCGCGTGCGGAGGCAGTCGGAGCGGTGGCGGGCACGGGGCCGGGAGCGCGGGCGCGTGTGGCTCGCGCGCGGGCTGTGGACGGCCGCGGAGGTCGCCGTCACGCTCGGCGTCGTCGTGCTGCTCCTCGTCGTCCATCAGCTGTGGTGGACCAACCGGCAGGCCAGGGAGGGCGCCGAGCGGCAGGTGCAGGCCCTGGAGCAGGAGTGGCAGCAGGAGTGGCAGCGGGAGCCCTCGGAGAGGGGGACGGCGACGGAGCCGCCGGAGACGGGCGAGGTACGGGAATCGGCCCCTGCGCCGGAGTCGGGTGCGGGCCCCGGCCCCACCCCGCCCCGGGAGCGCCGGCCGCCGGACGCGCCCCGCTGGGACCAGGCGTACGCCGTCATCCGCATCCCCCGGCTCGGCGTCGTAGCGCCGGTCGCCGAGGGGGTCGCCAAGCGCGGCGTCCTCGACAAGGGGTACGTCGGGCACTATCCCGGGACCGCGCAGCCCGGCCGGGCCGGGAACTTCGCCGTCGCCGGGCACCGCAACACCCACGGCGAACCTTTCCGGTACATCAACCGGCTCCGCCGCGGCGACACCGTGGAGGTGGAGACTCGCGAGGGGGTGTACGTGTACGCCGTCGACAGGACGCTCCCGCGTACGCTGCCCGGCGACACGAGTGTGATCGACCCGGTCCCGCGCAGCTCGGTGCGGCCTGGCGCCGGGTACGGCGCGGCCGGCCGCTACCTGACGATGACGACGTGCACGCCCGAGTTCAGCTCCACGTACCGGCTGGTGGTGTGGGGGCGGCTGGCCGCCGTACGGCCGCGCTGAGCACGGCCGTACGGGCGGGCGCCGCCGCCCGCGGGCTACGACGTGAGCCCGATCTCCTTGCACGCCGCGCGGACCTCGGGCACGCAGATCTGGTCCACCGTGTAGAGGCCGTCCTTGACGACGGTCTCCTCGATGTTCTCCTTCGTCAGCGCGATGACCGGGATGCGCACGGTCGGTACGGACTCCTCGGTCGGGGTGTCGATGTCCGTGTGCGCGGCCGCCCCGAGCGACATGTGCCTGGCGAGCAGGATGGCCATCTCGGCGGCGGCCGCCGCCTCCGGCGCGTACTGCTTGTAGACGGTCATGTACTGATCACCGGCGACGATGCGCTGCACCGCCGCCAGTTCGGCGTCCTGGCCGGTGACGGGCGGGAGGTCGGTCACGCCGGCGGACTTGAGGGCCGCGATGATGCCGCCCGCCATGCCGTCGTTGGCGGAGTAGACGCCGGTGATGGCGTCCTTGCCGAGGGAGGCGATCGCGGCCTCCATGTTGGCCTTGGCGTTCTCCGGCTTCCAGTCCTCGGTGTCGTACTCGAGGCCGATCTCCACCTTGCCGTCGAGCTCTGTGTGCGCGCCCTTCTTGAACATGGCGGCGTTCGGGTCGGTCAGGGCGCCGTTCATCATCACGATCCTGCCCGAGCCTGCCCCTGAGCCGGAGTCGGCCCCGGCCCGGTTCTTGAGGGCCTCCAGCAGGGCCTGGCCCTGGATGTGGCCGACCTGTTCGTTGTCGAAGGAGACGTAACCGTCGATCGGGCCCTCGGCGAGGCGGTCGAAGGCGACGACGGGGATGGCGGCCTCGTCGGCCTTCTCGATCGCGCCGGCGATGGCCTTGGAGTCCACCGCGTCCACGATCAGGACGTCGACGCCGTCCTCGATCATGGATTCGAGCTGCTGCGTCTGCAGATCGGCGTCGTGCCTGGCGTTGGCGTAGAGGACCGTGCCCTTGTTGTTGGTGAGCCGGGCGATGCGTTCCTCGATGACCGGTTTGTCGAACTGCTCGTAGCGGGCGGCCTGGTTCTCCGGGAGGAGGAGCCCGACGACGATGTCGTCGCTCAGCCTGACACCCGGCTCCGCGTCGGTTCCGCAACCGGAGAGCGGTATGAGCACGGTGGTGGCGGCGGCTGCGACGGCGGCACGACGCAGAAATGCGTTCATTGGTTGAATCGAACCTCCCTGACAGGCTGCGTCATTTGCAGCCAAGGTGGCCGAAAGCCAACTCTGCGGGATTGGAAGCGTCAAGAGGTGCACGGCTAACGTGACCGCAACGTGATTCTGCGTAATCGAGCGTTCAAGCAGTTGTGTTCGCGGAGGATTTTATGGGCGGCATGGCGAGGCGTCCGCAACTCCCCCCAGGGCGGCGCGAATCGGGAACCCCGCGCCGGGGCCGCGCGTATACTCGACAGCCGGTCACTCGGTGTCCGGGGGTGGTTCGAGCAGGACGGGTGGGCAGATCGTGGTAGGGGAGGGGCGCATGGCCGGTCGTGCGGCACGGCTGCTCCGGCCCGCCGCGCTGCTGTTCTTCCTCCTCCTGGAGATCCTCCTCCTCGACGGCGGCAGCCTCTCCGCCGCCGTCGCGCTCGCCGCGACCGCCACCGCCGCGGCCGGGTCCGCGCTCGTCGTCTGCGCCGTCATCAGCGCGCGCTGCGCCCCCGCCGTGCCACGCACCCGCGTCCGCACGGCCCTGCGCGACCGGGAGAAACGCACCGCCTTCCTCCCGCAGCGCGACCCCGACGCCCGGGGCCGTACGCGCCCCCGAGCACCGGGCCGTCCCCTCCTGACGGCCCCGTAGGCGCAACTTCGCGCACCGCTACGCACCGCCCTTCGCGGGTCGTCATGCCGTCATGTCTTCTTCTCCCGGCACGACGAGACCCCCGGAGGGCTCACCCATGTCCGTTTTCGCCACCCTGGTCGAGCAGCTCGCAGACCTGCTCCAGCCGTTGTTCGCCGCGTCTTCCACCGCCGCCGCGATCGTCGTCTTCACCGCGCTCGTACGGCTCGCGGTGCATCCGCTCTCCCGTGCCGCCGCCCGCGGCCAAAAGGCCCGCACCCGCCTCGCGCCGCAGCTCGCCGAGGTGCGCGCCAAGCACGGCAAGAACCCGGAGCGGTTGCAGAAGGCCACGCTGGAGCTGTACGCGAAGGAGAAGGTGTCGCCGCTGGCCGGCTGTCTGCCGAGCCTGCTCCAGGTGCCGGCGTTCTTCCTGATGTACCACCTGTTCTCCAGCGCCGAGATCGGCGGCGAGGCCAACGGGCTCCTCGGCCACTCACTCCTTCAGGCGCCCCTCGGTGACCGCTGGGCCGACGCCCTCGCGCACGGCGGGATGTTCGGCGGCGCCGGTCTCGTCCACCTGGCCCTCTTCGGGACCGTCGCCGCCGTGGCGACGTTCAACTACCGGCGCACCAAGCAGCAGATCGCGGCCGCGCCGGCCGCCGGCGAGCAGCTGCCGGGCATGGGGGCGATGACGAAGGTGATGCCGCTGATGTCGTTCCTCACGCTCGCCACGGTCGCCGTCGTGCCGCTGGCCGCCGCGCTGTACGTCGTCACCTCCACCACCTGGGCCGCGGTCGAGCGCGTCTTCCTCTACCGGGACATGCCGGTGCCGTCCGCGGCACAGATGTGAACGCGTCCCGGGACTGGGCGCCTACCGGCGCGTAACGGTCCAGGTTGTGAACAGGGTCTTGCGGAGTGGTCGGCCACCTTGGAGGATCAGCCAATCCTCCGATCCTCCGATGGCCGCACCTATCGGGTCGGGCCGGGCTCGCACTCGACCAGAGGAGAGAAGACCATGAAGCTGCTGCGTGTCGGAACGGCAGGCGCCGAACGCCCCGCGCTGCTCGACCAGGACGGGGCGACGCTGCGCGACCTGTCCGGCCTCGTCGCGGACATCGACGGAGCGCTACTCGCCGACGCCGCCGCCCTCGACCGGATCAGGGCCGCGGCCGACGCCGGCGAACTGCCCGTACTGGACGCGACCGGGCTCCGTGTCGGGCCGCCGGTCGGGCGGGTCGGGAAGGTCGTGTGCATCGGGCTGAACTACCACGACCACGCCGCCGAGACCGGCGCGGCGGCCCCGGCCGAGCCCGTGGTCTTCCTCAAGGCCGCCGACACCGTCGTCGGGCCCGACGACACCGTGCTCGTACCGCGCGGCAGCCGCAAGACCGACTGGGAGGTCGAGCTCGCGGTGGTCGTGGGGCGTACGGCGCGTTACATCGAGCCGGACGAGGACCCGCTCTCGTACGTCGCCGGCTACGCGGTCGCCCACGACGTCTCGGAGCGCGAGTTCCAGATCGAGCGCGGAGGCACCTGGGACAAGGGCAAGAACTGCGAGACGTTCAACCCGTTCGGGCCGTGGCTGGTGACGGCCGACGAGGTCCCGGACCCGCAGGCCCTCGGGCTGAGGCTCTGGGTCAACGGCGAGCTCAAGCAGAGCGGCACGACCGCCGATCAGATCTTCCCGGTCGCCGAGGTCGTCCGTTACCTCAGCCGGTTCATGACCCTCCACCCGGGCGACGTCATCAACACCGGTACGCCCGCCGGCGTCGCCATGGGACAACCCGAGCCGAAGCCGTTCCTGCGCGCCGGTGACGTGGTCGAGCTCGAGATCGACGGCCTCGGCCGCCAGCGCCAGGAACTCAAGGACGCGTAGCGCGCGGAGGCGCGCGGAAGTTCCGGGAGCGCGCCTGGGGCCCAGGCGCGCTCCATCGCCGGTGTGTCCCGGTACGCGGGTGCGACCGGTCGCGGCAGCGGGCCACCACGGCCAGGCCCGGTTCGGACCGGATCGGTCTGGTCCGGCCCAGCCCGGCCCAGCCCGGCCCAGCCCAGCCCGGCCCAGCCCGGCCCAGCCCGGCCCGGATCGGTCTGGGCCCGGCGCGGCCCTGGACCGGCCCGGTTCGGACCGGCCCAGCGCGGCCCGGCCCGCCACGGCCCGGATCGGTCCGGCCCGCCCCGGTCCGGCGCGGTTCGGTTGGGCGTAGCCAGGTCTCGCCCGCCCCGCCCCGGCGCGCCTCGGGCCCGCCGTGCCGCGTCGGCCCCGCAGGCCGCCCGGCTCACGCGCCCGGCTCACCCGCTCCGCTCACGTGGCGATGAAGCGCTCCAGCGCCTCGACCACCATCGCGTGGTCCTCCGCCTGCGGCAGACCCGAGACCGTGATCGAGCCGACCACTCCGGCACCGGCGACGGTGATGGGGAACGAGCCGCCGTGCGCCGCGTACCGGTCCGGATCCAGGCGCGAGGACTCCTCGAACGTGGTGCCCCTGGCACGGTGCCGCGCCCCGACGAGGTAGGAGCTTTCGCCGTACCGCTCGACGACCCGGCGCTTGCGGTCGATCCACGCGTCGTTGTCGGCGCTCGAGCCGGGCAGCGCTGCGTGGAACAGCTGCTGGGTGCCGCGCCGGATGTCGATGGCCACCGGCGCCTCGCGCAGATGCGCCATCTCCACCAGCATGCTGCCGAGCGCCCACGCGTCGGAGTGCGTGAACCGGCGGAGTGTGAGCCGGCGCTCCTGCTCGACGATCTCGTCGACGCTCAGGTGGGGGACCGGCTTCATCGTGTCCAGCGTGTTCATGCGGTGACCTCCACGGTGACGGTGATCCCTTCACGGGCGGAGCGACGGGCGGCCTCCAGCACGTCCAGTGCCGCAGCCGCCTCCTCCGCGGTGACCGGCGGGGCGGTCTTCCCGCGCACGGCGGCGGCGACCGCCGCGTAGTACGCGGGGTAGTCGCCCGGCACGGTCTCCACGGGAACGCCGCCGCCGGTCAGCGGTGACTCTCCCGCACCCACCCGGCCCCACAGCGACTCCGGCTCCACGCCCCACGGCTCGCCGTCCTGCGGGCGGCGGCCGGCGCGCAGCGCGTCCTCCTGCGGGTCCAGGCCGTACTTCACGTACCCGCCCGTGGAGCCCAGAACCCGGAAACGCGGACCGAGCTGCGCTGTCGTGGCGCTGACGTACAGATGTGAACGGACACCGTTCGTGTGGGTGATCGCGATGAACGTGTCGTCGTCGGCCTCCGCGCCGGCGCGGCGTACGTCCGACTCGGCGTACACACGTGCCGCCGGGCCGAAGAGGGCCAGCGCCTGGTCGACGACATGGCTCCCCAGGTCGTACAGCAGACCGCCGATCTCCGCCGGGTCGCCGGACTCGCGCCAGCCGCCCTTGAGCCGCGGGCGCCAGCGTTCGAAGCGGGACTCGAAGCGCTGCACGTCACCGAGGTCACCCGCCTCGACGAGCCTCCGCAGGGTGAGGAAGTCGTTGTCCCAGCGGCGGTTCTGGAAGACGGAGAGGACGAGGGAGCGCTCGGCGGCGAGCCTCGCGAGCGCGCGCGCCTCCGCGGCGGTGCCGGTGATCGGCTTGTCGACGACGACCGCGAGACCCGCCTCCAGGGCGGCGCGGGCGAGCGGGACGTGCGTCTTGTTCGGCGAGGCGATGACGACGAGGTCGAACTCGTTCGCGCGGGCCCACAGGCGGTCGGGGGACGCTTCGAGTCGGATTTCGGGGAACTCGGCCCGTGCCTGCTCCTGCCGCTCCGGGCTGGAGGTGACGACCGTGTCGAGGGCGAGACCGTCGGTGGCGGCGATCAGCGGGGCGTGGAAGACGGAGCCCGCCAGGCCGTAACCGACCAGGGCGACGCGGAGGGGAGAGCCGGTACCAGTCATGCCCACCACTTAAGCAACGGTGTTGCCAAAGTGCAAGCGGGGGTGAGAATGGGAGGGTGAACAGGAGCATGGCGGGAGTGGGAGCCAATCTGCCCGCGCTGCGCAGCCACAATGCGGCGCTCGTCCTCGACCTGCTGCGTACCGCGGGCGAGGGCGGGATAAGCCGGCTCGAGCTGGCCGACGCGGCCGGGCTCACGCCGCAGGCGGTCAGCAAGATTGTCGCCCGGGTGCGGGAGGAAGGGCTCGTCGAGGAAGCGGGCCGCCGGGCGTCGACCGGAGGCAAACCGCGCACGGTGCTGCGTCTGGTGCCCTCGGCCGGCCACGCCATCGGCCTCCACCTGGACCGCGACGAGCTGACGGTGGTCCTCCTCGACCTCGCCGGCTCCCGTGTCGACACCCGCACCGTCCCCCTCGACCTGGGCGCCGGCGCGGAGCCGGTCGTGGCCAGGGCCGCGACGGAGGTCGAGACCCTGCTGACCGGACCGGCCCCGGAGGCCGTCGGCGGCGGGCTGCGGGTGCTCGGCCTCGGGATCGCCATGCCGGGGCCGCTCGACCACTTCAACGGGGTGACGCAGAAGGTCACCGGCTTCCCCCAGTGGGACGGCTTCCCGCTGCGGGACGTGCTCTCCGCGCGCCTCGGGCTGCCGGCCGTCCTCGACAAGGACACCAACGCCGCCGCCCTCGGCCTCGCCCTCCACGGCCCGGGCACCTCCTTCGCCTACCTGCACCTCGGTACCGGACTCGGCGCCGGCCTCGTCCTGGGCGGCGCGCTCTACCGGGGCGAACGCACCGGCGCCGGGGAGTTCGGGCACCAGATCATCCAGCTCGACGGCCCCGAGTGCACCTGCGGCAAACGCGGCTGCATCGAGGTGCTCTGCCTGCGGGCCGTCGCCCGGGGCGATCTGGCGGAGGCCGCCCGGGTGCTCGCGGTCGGCGCCACCAATCTCGTCGAACTGCTCGACATCGACCGGGTGCTCCTCGGCGGCCGCGTCGTCGCCGCCGCGGAGGACGAATTCGTGCGGGGAGTGGGAGCGGGGCTCGCCGCACGCAACGCGGTCCCGGTGGCCGCCGCACGGGGTGGCGAGCACGCCGTCGCCGACGGTGCCGCGCAGCTCGTGCTCGCCCCGGTGTTCGGCCGCTCCGAAGCGGTCTCGGCGCCGTTCGCCGCTCTGGCCGCGGAGGATCCCGATGACGGCGGAGACGCCGTCCCCGGCGGGTCCGCGGCCGGCCGTCCCCATGGCGGCCCCGGCCCCGGCGGCCCCGGCCCCGGCGGCCCGGGACCCGGCGGCGCCGCGTCCCACGCCGGACCCGCCGTCAAACGCGGGGGCCCGGAAATACACTGACGGGAGGGGCGTCGCACCGCCGGCCGGCCGTACCGGGCCGTGCGCAGGCAGGGCCGCCGGGCACACATGGATTGGCCCCGGGGCACGGTCCGGTGCCGTCCCCGGCAGTACGCAAGCAAGCAGAGGCCCCTCATGCGAACGCGCAACGCCCTCGCCCTCACAGCCGCCGCGGCACTGGTCGCGCCCGCGGTGATCAGCGGTTCGGCGGCCGCCGCCGCCGCGATGACCTCCCGGGTCGCGCTCCCCACGGCCGACTCCGCGCAGGCCGTCGCCCCCGTGGTCCTCGCGGCTCCCGCAGCCCGGTCGAAGGACCGCTCGGCCGACCACACGCCCACCTGCGGCAAGGCGACCGACCCCGACTTCCCGATCAAGACCCGCATCCGCGGCGGGCCCGCCACCGTCCGGGCCGGCACCGGCTTCCACACCTGGTCGATCGAGCTGACCAACGGCACCCGCGAGGACTGCGACCGGATCCACCCGGTGCTCGTCCTCACGGCCGAGGACCGGACACTGCCCGGGGACCACATCACGGTGGAGTTCCACGACCGGGAAGCGGACCGCTGGCGCCCGGTCACCCTGGAGCGGACCACGCGCGACGAGTTCGTCGGCGTCTTCGACGACGGCTTCCATGGCTTCGTCGTACCGGCCGGCGACACGGTCACCGTACGGACCAGGCTGTCGGTCGCCGCCGGTACGGCCGCCACCGAGGTCACGGTCAACGCCGCGATCGTCCAGCGCCATGGGGACGACGGCGACTGGGTCGGGGAATCGGGCGACTACCGCTTCGCCGTCGTGGAGGGCGACGGGCGGGGGAACGGGGAACGGGACGGCGAGGACGACGGCGGACGGTCCGCGGAGCCCACTCCCGCAGGCACCACCGGAGGACCGCCGACCGCGCCCGCGAGCGTGCTTGCCCGCCCGCCCGCCGAGAACTCGCCGCACAGCACCGACGACCAGCTCGCCACGACCGGCTCCCGCTCGCTCGCCCGGATCGGCGTCGGTACCGCCGTGATCCTGCTGAGCGCCGGGCTCCTCGTACTCGTCGCCCGCCGTCTGCTCCCGGGAGCAGGCCGCCGCTGAGCGTGCACCCGGGGCATGGTCGGATCCCGCCCTCCCGGGCGCCGGCCTGCTCGCGGCTCAGGGCGCGACGGCCTCAGATGAGGTCGACCAGGTCCGCGATCGAGTCCACCACCTCGGTCGGGCGGTAGGGGTAGCGCTCAAGATCCTCTTCGGCCGTCAGGCCCGTGAGCACCAGGAACGTCTGCATACCGGCCTCCAGGCCCGCGAGCACGTCGGTGTCCATGCGGTCACCGATCATGGCGGAGGTCTCGGAGTGCGCCCCGATGACGTTCAGCCCGGTCCGCATCATCAGCGGGTTGGGCTTGCCCACGAAGTACGGGTCCTTCCCCGTCGCCTTGGTGATCAGTGCGGCGACGGAGCCGGTCGCCGGCAGGGCGCCCTGGGGGGAGGGACCCGTGTTGTCGGGGTTGGTGGCGATGAACCGGGCCCCGTTGTCGATCAGACGGATCGCCTTCGTCAGTGCTTCGAACGAATAGGTCCGCGTTTCACCCAGGATGACGAAATCGGGCTCGTGGTCGGTCATCACGTACCCGACGTCGTGCAGCGCCGTGGTGAGCCCCGCCTCACCGATGACATAGGCCGTGCCGCCCGGGTGCTGGCCGTCGAGGAATTTGGCCGTCGCAAGTGCCGAGGTCCAGATGTTCTCGGCAGGAACTTCCAGGCCGATCCGGTGCAGCCGTGCCTGAAGATCGCGCGCCGTGTACATGGAGTTGTTGGTCAGGACCAGGAACGGCCGACCGGACCCACGCAGCTTCTCGATGAAGGCGTCGGCGCCCGGTACGGGCACGCCCTCGTGCATCAGTACGCCGTCCATGTCGGTGAGCCACGACTCGATGGGCTTGCGATCTGTCATGTGCGGGCTCCTGCCGTACGCGGACATGGGACGGCCATGCTATGCAATCGCCGTTGTCAGGGCTCAAACGTTTCGGCACTCGGACGTGACACGGAGTCGGCTTTCGTCCACCCCGGCACGTGAACTCGATCGCGGACTGCGTCGAGCGCGTCTGGGCAGCTCAGCGGCGGCGCCGGGCCCGGCTGACGGCTCTGCGGATGCGGAAGCGCGCCACGCGCGTGACTCTTGCGGTATCAGGAGGTTCACGATGCGTACTGGTTTCATAGCTTTCCGTGTGGCAGGGGTGGCCGCCGTACTCGCCATGGCGCCCGCCACTGCCGCATTCGCCGGCAGCTCCGTGCAGGCCACGGTGAGCCCGGCCGCGATCGCGCCCGGCGGTGAGGTCGAGATCCGCGTCGTGGGCTGCCGGGACAGATCCGGCGGCGCCCGGTCCGAAGCCTTCGCCACGGAGGCCGCCCTGTCACCGAAGGGCCGGGACGGCTGGCTCGCCGGCACAGCCAGGATCAGATCCGATGCGAAGCCGGGTACCTACGACGTCCGGGTGCGGTGCGACCTGCGGGAGCACCGCGGCACGGGCAGCGTCGACGTCACCCGCCACCACTCGAAGCCGCACCCGCCGGAGCCGGCGCCCTCGAAGAGCTTCGGGCACGACGAGCCCGGCCCGCCGCATCCGCCCCCGACGCATCCGTCCGCGTCGGGGACCCATGCGTCACCCGTGGCTCCCGTACAGGCGGGCGGCGGTGGGGCTGCCGCCGTGCTGGCGGCACCGGTCTCCACGGTCGACGTCGACGAGACCGGGCCGAGCACCTCGCAGACCGTCACCGGACTGGTCCTCGCCGGTGCGGCCGCGATCGCCGTGGCCGTGCGCAGCTCCCGCCGCCGGCGCCGTACGCGCTCCGACTGACATGCCGGCCTCCGACGCGTCCCCCGCTTCCGCTCCCGCCCCCGCTCCCGCCCCCGCTCCCACCTCCGGCAACGGCCGGCTGCTGACCGGAACGGTCTGGGCGGTGCTGGTCCTGATGCTGTGGTTGTGGGGGAGTGAGGCACCTGGCGCCCACGGCAGCGGTTCCTCCGCACCGACCGCCGGCGACATCGCAGCGGTGGGCCGGCCGCCCGGCGTCCCGCTGCCGCCCCCTCACCGACCGCTCCACGCCGCCGCTGAGCCGCGCCGCGTCTCCGTCCCCGCCCTCGGTATCGCCGCGCCGGTCGTCCCGCGCGGCCTCGACGCGGCGGGAGCGGTGAAACCGCCGCCGCTGGCAACGCCGGGGACCGTCGGCTGGTACGACGACGGCACCACACCCGGTGAGCCCGGCGCGGCGCTGCTCGTCGGCCACGTCGACACCGAGACACGGCCGGCGGTGTTCTACGGGCTGAGTGCCGCCCGGCCGGGCGAGAGCATCGAGGTGACCAGGGCCGACGGCTCGGTCGCCGAATTCACCGTCGACGACGTCCAGGTCTTCACCCGGGACCGGTTCGACGCACAGAAGGTCTACGGCCCCCGCCAGGCCGGCCGCGCCGAACTGCGGCTCATCACCTGCGGCGGCACCTTCGACCGGGTGAGCGGCACCTACACGGCCAACGTCGTCGTCTACGCGTATCTGACGGACGTCTCCGCGTCCTGACCGCGGGCCGCCGGGGGCGGCGTCACCGTACGCCCACGAAGACCGGGCGGCTGCGGGCCGCCCGGCAGCAGGGCCGCGCGGATGCGGTGCGGCTCCAGTGGGAGCGGCGAGAGGCGAGCGATACCGGGCCCGGCGCGGCGGGTCCGGGTCCGTGTCGGCTGTGCCGGGGACCGCCGGTCGACTGGAGTTCTCATAGCCGTAGCCGTAGCCGTAGCCGTAGCCGTAGCCGTAGCCGTAGCCGTAGCCGTAGCCGTAGCGCGGTAGCGCCCTTTCTGCGCAGCCTGGCGGTGGCGGTGGCGGTGGCGGTGGCGGTGGCGGTGGCGGTGGCGGTGCGCGGGTGGGCGGGCACCCTTCGCCGGGTGCTCCGCGATGAGTCCTCCGGCTGCCCGGCGCCGTCCGGCGTCGGCGTCGTTGTTCATCTCCCACACGCGCGGTGAGTGCGTGCTGCGTTCGGTGGTGCCACGCAGGCCGTGGGCCCCGTTCCTCGCAAAGCGCCGCCATGGGTTCAAAACGGGCTACTTGTCGGGTCGCCGGTTGCGGTACGGGTGCTCGAAGGTGCGACCGTGCGTGCGGGGGGTGATCGCGGAGGGAGTGACCGAGGCCCCCTCACCTGTGGTGAGGGGGCCTCGGTCACGCGTGCGCCGCCAGGGACTCGAACCCCGGACCCGCTGATTAAGAGTCAGCTGCTCTAACCAACTGAGCTAGCGGCGCCTGCTGACCCGGAGAACTCTACCCGACGGTCGGCGGTGCTCCGTGCAGGGCATCGCCGCCGCGCCGCCGCCGTGCTGCCCGGGGGTCGTCGGGTGCGGTGACGCGCCACGGTGGCGCGGATCATCGTTTTTACCTTTTGATCCGTCAAAATGCATTATGTCCATACCGCTGGGACACTGACGCCCGTGAAACATCGTCAGAAGATCTTGCTGAGTGCGGAGGAGTCCCGCATGGCTGCCGTACCGGTCTTCGAGGAGTTCGAGCCCGCCCCCGACTGCGGCTGCGCCGGCTGCGCACACCGGCGCCGCGCGCTCGCCGCCGGAGAGCACCCCGCAGCCCACGGCTGCCGCAGGGCACTGGCCGTGGTCACCGCCACAGGTGTGGCCCTGGGCGCCACGGCGACGAGTGCCGGGGCCGCCGGCGCCGCCCCGCCCTCGGTCCGGCTCGGCGGCACGGCCGTGGAGCCGGGACCGCCGCCCACCGAGCAGGGCCGTACCTCGCCGCTGCACGGCACCGGCGACAGGCCCGCCTCCGCGAAGACAGCGCTGCGCGCCGCCACCCGGGCCGACATCATCAACCGGGCCAAGGTGTGGGTGAACGCCAAGGTGCCGTACAGCATGACGAAGTACTGGTCGGACGGCTACCGCCAGGACTGCTCCGGCTATGTGTCGATGGCCTGGAACCTGCCGAAGAACGAGTGGACCGGAAGCCTCGCCCAGTTCGGCGACCGGATCCCCCGCGAGGACCTGCAGGCCGGCGACATCCTGCTCTTCCACAACCCGGCCGACCCCGGCGGCGGTTCGCACGTCACCATCTTCGGCGGCTGGACCGACTACACGCACACCTACTACACGGCCTACGAGCAGACGAAGCCGCACACCCGCAGACAGGCCACGCCCATGGCCTACTGGGACCACTCCGCCTCCTACGTCGCCTACCGCTACAAGGGCCTCGCCACCACCACCGGCACCGACGCGGGCACCGGCACCGACGCGGGCACCGGCGCGGGCGGCGGTGAAAGGGAGGCCGTTCCCTTCCCGGGTGCGGGTGCCTTCGGCCCCGGCGCGAACACCGCGTCCGTCACACGCCTCGGCGAGATGCTCGTGGCGCGCGGCGGCAAGCGCTTCTACCGGGAGGGCCCGGGACCGCGCTGGACCGAGGCCGACCGCCGTGCCACCGAGGCGTTCCAGCGTGCGCAGGGCTGGCGCGGCAAGGAGGCGGACGGCCTGCCCGGCCCGCACACCTGGCGACTGCTGGTGAACAAGCAGGGCAAGGACATCCCTGCCGCACAGCCTCCGAACGCCCCCAAGACCCGGGCGCCCGCATTCCCCGGCCGTGACCACTTCCGGCCCGGCCGGTCGAACACGTACGTCACCCAGCTCGGCAAGCGGCTGGTCGAGCGCGGTTACGGGAAGCACTACGTGTCGGGGCCGGGCCCGCGCTGGCGCGAGGCTGACCGACTGGGCGTCCAGGCGTTCCAGCGTGCCCAGGGCTGGCGGGGCGCGGCGGCCGACGGCTACCCGGGTCCGGAGACCTGGAGGCGCCTCTTCTCCTAGGCCGGATCCCGGGCCGGACCCGGCGTCCGCCGGGTCCGGCCCGGCCGATCGAAGACGTACGACGACAGAACAGAGCGAACCAGCTAAGGCGGCAGGCATGAACACCACGACGTCGGAGCCGGAGGGCACGGTGCCGTCCGAGAGCCCGCGGCGCAACTTCGTCATCGCCAGCGAGACGACGACCGAGATCCCGGTCCATCTGCTGTTCCGGGACGACACCGGACCCCGCGCCCTGCGGCCCGCCGTCGTGGCCCGGCGGCAGGGCACGGGGGAGCAGCCTAAGGTGGTGCAGCACGAACCGTCCGCCGACACCGGGGATCCCCACCCGGGCGAAAGTGCTCCGCAGAACCCCGACCGGTCCGGCGGCCGGCAGCCGGCCGTCCACAACCGCCCGGCGCCGCCCGACCCCGAGCTGACCGAACGCCCCGGGCCCGTACTGCCGGGCTGGACCGCGCTCGTCGCGGGCGGCTGTTCGCTCGCCGGGATCGGTGCGGTGCTCTGGGGGACCGGGGCGGTGCCGGGCGCGCTCGCGGCGGTGTTCGGACTGACCCCGCCGCCCTACCGGGGCATCGGGATCTGGCTGTGGTGCCTGCTCACCCTCGGGGTGATCCTGGCCCTGTTCTCGCTCGGCGGGCTCGGCCGCGGTCTGGCCGGCCGGGCGTGGGTGCTCACGCTCTGCGGCGACTACCGGGGCACCGTGCGGCGTACGGGGCTGGTGTGGGTGAGCCCGCTGGTGCTGCGCCGGCAGATCGATGTCCGGGTACGGCACTGGCGCAGCGGGCCGATGCCGGTGGTCGACGCCGAGGGCACGCCGCTGCGTACGGTGGTGCTGGTGGTGTGGCGGGTCAAGGACACGGTGCGCGCGGCGCTCGGCGTCGCGGACCACGAGGCGTATCTGGGCGAGCAGGTGGAGGCGGCCACCGCACGGGTCCTCTCGCAGCTGCCCACCGACGCGTTCCTTCCGGGGGTCGCCACCCTGCGCGACGCGGAGGCGGTCGGGGACCGGTTGACGCGGATGCTGGCGGCGGAGTGCGAGGCCGTCGGGATCGAGGTCTTCTCCGCACAGCCCGTGGTCATCGAGTACGCGCCCGAGGTGGCGGCCGCCATGCAGCGCCGGCGCGTCGCGGCGATCGACGCCAAGCACCGGGAGGTCGTCCTGACGTCGGTGGTGGACGCGGTCGACGAGACGGTGGGCAGGCTGACCGAGCGCGGCCTGGTCGAGCCGGACGACTACGAGCGCAAGGCACTGGTGAAAGACCTGACGGTTGCCTTCTACACGGGGCGGGCGGGTGCCGTCGAGGCCCCGTGATTGGTCTGGACAACGTCAACGGGCGTCAATACATTGGAACTTGGTCTAGACCGGAACAGGCAGTACCGCACGCGTGCAGCAAGTGCCTCGGAACTCCCCCACGTTCTACCAGGAGCCAAGCATGCGAAAGAAGATAGGCGCGGTCGTGGTCGGCCTCGCCGTGACAGGGGCGACTCTGCTCGCCACCGGCAGCGCGAGCAGCCACGGCTACACCGACTCACCGATCAGCCGGCAGAAGCTCTGCGCCGACAAGACGGTGGGCAACTGCGGGCAGATCCAGTGGGAGCCGCAGAGCGTCGAGGGCCCGAAGGGCTTCCCGGCGGCCGGTCCCGCCGACGGCCAGATCTGCGCCGGCGGCAACGGCCAGTTCGCGCAGCTCGACAACCCGCGCGGTGGTGCCTGGCCGGCGACCAGGGTCGGCTCGGGGCAGAACTACACCTTCCGGTGGCAGTTCACGGCCCGGCACCGCACCACCGACTTCAAGTACTTCATCACCAAGCCCGGCTGGAACCCCAGCAACCCCCTGACCCGGGCGGACCTGGAGTCGCAGCCCTTCCTCACCGTCCCGTACGGCGGTCAGCAGCCGCCGGCCACGCTGTCCCACTCCGGAAGCCTTCCCCAGCGGTCGGGCCGCCATCTGATCCTGGCGGTGTGGACGGTGCACGACACGGCGAACGCGTTCTACGCCTGCTCCGACGTTCAGTTCTGACCTCCGCCCGTCATGGACGCGGCGACTCCTTCCGCCCGGGGTCGTCGCGTCCTGGTATGCCGAAGCGTCCGGCGTGCGAAAAATCCTGCGGGCACCCGAAGATCTGTGGGCATGCGAAAAACCTTGCGGGCTCTCCGGTCGACCGGAGAGCCCGCAAGGTGAGGTGTGCGCCGCCAGGGACTCGAACCCCGGACCCGCTGATTAAGAGTCAGCTGCTCTAACCAACTGAGCTAGCGGCGCCTCTTTCGTCAGCCGCTCGGCGGCCGACACGTCAATAGTACCTGGCCCACAAGGGTGCTCCGGACCAGGTACGGGAGGGCGGAGACGTCCGCTAGATCGCGAGCGAGAGCACCACCGGGGCAGCGCGGCGGTTCAGGGCGTCGGCGGCCGAGCGCAGCCGGTGCGCGTGCTCGACCGGGAGCGACAGCGCCAGGCAGCCCACCGAGGAGCCGGCCGTCAGCGGTACGGCGGCGCAGACCGTGCCCACCGCGTACTCCTGGAGATCGAGGACGGGGACCGTCGGCGGCTGGCTGTCCAGCTTGGAGAAGAGCAGCCGCTCGCTGGTGATCGTGCGGGACGTCAGCCGGGCGATCCGGTGGCGCGAGAGGTGGTCGCGGCGCCCGTTCACGTCGAGCTGGGTCAGCAGGCACTTGCCGACCGCGCTCGCATGGGCCGCCGAGCGGAAGTCCACCCACTCGTTGACCTTCGGTGTGCGCGGGCCGTCCGCGAACTGGGTGATCTTGACCTCGCCGTCGATGTAGCGGCTGATGTAGACGGCGGCACCGACCGAGTCGCGCAGCTCGGTGAGGATTTCCTGGAGCTTGGCGGACAGAGCCTCCTTGCGGGTGGCGCCCGAGCCCAGCAGGACGAGTGAGTCACCGATGACATAGGCGCCGTCGGCGACCTGCTCCACATACCCCTCGCGGCGGAGCATGGCCAGCATGGGGGCGAGATGGCCGGTCGGCAGACCGGTCTCCCGTGCGATCTGTACGTCGGTGACCCCGCCACCGTGCTTGGAGATCGTCTCGAGGACACGCAAGACGTAGTGCACCGAGTGGAACGGCGCGGTCGGCTCGGGCTTCAGCGCCACGGTTTCCCCCTACCAGGTCGCTACCGTCAGCTTCCCCACCACGATAGCCGCCAAGGGCCCTTTCCGGGGCCGCTGTTGGCGCAAATGATGAGGGCCCCGGCCGCATAAGCTGGGGCCCTTCGCATTGGCATATGCCAGGGACATGCCTCGTCGATGGAGCGAGAGGTCAGAGCACCGCACCGAGGAACTCGCGAGTACGTTCGTGCTCGGGGTCCGAGAAGATTTTCTCCGGCGGGCCCGACTCGATGACCTTCCCGGCGTCGAACATGAGCACGTCGTCCGAGATGTCCCGGGCGAAATTCATCTCGTGGGTCACACAGAGCATGGTGATGTCCGTGGTGCGCGCGATGTCACGCAGCAGGTCCAGCACCCCGGCGACCAGCTCGGGGTCGAGCGCCGAGGTCACCTCGTCCAGCAGCAGCACCTGCGGCCGCATGGCCAGCGCCCGGGCGATCGCCACGCGCTGCTGCTGACCACCGGAGAGCTGTGTCGGCTTGGCGTCGGCCCGGTCGGCCAGCCCCACCATCTCGAGGAGGTCCCTGGCGCGCGCCTCCGCCTCGTCCTTGGACATGCCGAGGACCCGTACCGGCGCCTCGGTGAGATTGCGCAGCACGGTCATGTTGGGGAAGAGATTGAACTGCTGGAAGACCATGCCGATCTGCTTGCGCGCCTCGCGGCGCTCCTTCTCGCCGGCCGGGAAGAGCTTCTTCCCGTTCACCGTGATCGTGCCCTGGTCGGGGCTTTCCAGGGTCATCAGCAACCGCAGGATCGTCGTCTTCCCGGAACCGGACGGGCCGATCAGCGTGACGTGCTTGCCCGGGCGGACCGAGAAGCACAGATCGTCCAGGACCGTGTTGTCGCCGAATCTCTTGGTGACGTTGTCGAACCGGATCAGTGCGTCGGAAGTGGTGTCAGCGGACAAGACGGCGCTCCAGGGCTCGTACGAGAAGGGAAGCCGGGTAGGCGATGAGGATGAAGGCGATACCGACCACGGTCAGCGGTTCGGTGTACTGGAAGGTCTGCGCGCCGAACTGGCGTGCTTCGTTGAGCATCTCCAGCACGCCGATGGCGAGCAGGATCGGCGTGTCCTTCAGCATCGCGATGACGTAGTTGCCGAGAGCCGGCATCACCCGGCGGAATGCCTGCGGCAGGATGACCGCGACCCAGGTGCGGTGGGTGGGCAGGCTCAGTGCCGTCGCCGCCTCCCACTGGCCCTTCGGTACGGCTTCGATGCCGGCCCGGTAGACCTGCGCGGTGTACGTCGAGTAGTGGAGCCCGATGGCGATCGTGCCCGTGGTCAGCGCGGAGAACTGGATGCCCCACTCCGGCAGCACGAAGAAGAAGAAGAACAGCTGCACCAGCAGCGGAGTGGTCCGGATGAACTCGGTGAAGACGTTCACCGGCCACCGCACGAACCGGGTCGGCGCCCGGAAGAGGAGCGCCCACACCAGGCCCAGGGTGAAGGAGATCAGCGAGCCGAGCACCAGCACCTGCAGCGTGACCAGGAGGCCGGCCCAGAAGTCCGGCATGAAGTCCGCCACCGCGGACCAGTCGAAGGAGTTCATCAGGAGGCACCTCCCGGCACGGTGGTGCCCGCGACCTTGTCCTGGGCGCGTCCGTTCAGGATCCCGCCGAAGAAGCCGGGCCCCGGTTCGCTGCCGATGTTCTGCTTCGTCTTCCGCTCCAGCGCCTTCATCGAACGCGTCAGCACCAAGGCGATGAGGAAGTAGATCACCAGGCTGATCGTGTAGATCTGGGCGCTGTCCTGCGTCGCCAGCCGTACGAGGTTCGCTGCGAAGGAGACGTCGGCCACACCGAGCAGCGACACCAGGGCGGTGCCCTTCAGCAGCTCGATCAGCAGGTTGCAGAAGGAAGGCATCATCTCCGGCACGGCCTGCGGCAGCAGGATCAGCCGCATCCGCTGCGCCGGGGAGAAGCTGAGCGCGATGCCCGCCTCACGCTGGGCGGCGGACACCGAGTTCAGCGCGCCACGCACGATCTCGGCGCCGTACGCGCCGTAGGAGAGGCCGAGGGCCAGAACGGCCGCGTACATGGGAACCAGCTGCCAGCCCAGGAGCGGCGGCAGTACGAAGAACAGCCAGAACATCAGCACCAGAGCGGAGGTGCCGCGGAAGATCTCGGTGTAGAAGCCGGCCAGGAAACGGACGACCCGCGAGTGGTGGGTGCGTGCCATGCCGACCGCGAAGGCGACGAAGGCCGCGAGGGCCGTGCTGTAGACCAGCAGTTGAACGGTGATCCAGATACCGGGCAGTACCCAGTTCTGCCAGAGTCCGGCTGTCATCGGCACAGCTCCTCGGCAGTGAGCGTGGTCATCTCGTCCTTGGTGAAGCCGAACGGCTGCAGGATGCGGAAGAGTTCACCGCTCTTCTTCATCTTGTGGATCTCGACGTTGAAGGCGTCGCGCAGTTCGGTGTCGGTGGGGCGGAAGGCGAAGCCGCCGCCGTCGACCTGCTTCTCGCCGTCGACGACCGCGGCGAACGGCTCGGTCGCCTCGGCCTTCGTGCTCTTCCTCACGACCTCACGGGTGGTGAGCGCGGTACCGGCGAAGACGTCGACGCGTCCGGACTCGACGGCGTTCAGCCCGGCCACCTGGTCCCGAAGGATCACGATGTCCTTCTCCGGTATCCCGGCGGCAATGGCGTAACCGATCTCCGCGTAGCCCGTTCCGGTGGAGAATCGTGCCTTCTTCTTGACCACGTCCTCGTAGCTGCGCAGGTTCTTCGGGTTCCCCTTGCGCACGATGAACGAGTCGAGCATCTGGTACTCGGGGTCGGAGAAGATGACCTGTTGGCACCGTTCCTTGTTGATGTACATCCCGGCCGAGACCACGTCGAACTGCTGCGAGTTCAGCCCCGGAATGAGCGAGGCGAAGTCGGTCGCGACCGGCTGCACGCGGTCGATCCCGAGCCGCTTGAAGATGACCTTGGCCAGCTCAGGGGCCTCGCCCGTGAACTCGCCCTGCTCGTCCACATAGCCGTACGGCACCTCGCCCGCGATGCCGAGGCGTACGGTGCCCTGGGACTTGAGCCGGGCCAGCGCGTCGCCCGACGGCACACGACTGCACCCTGCCGTACCGGCGACGGTGAGCGCGCCTGCGGCCGCCGTGCCGAGCAGCAAGGTGCGTCTGCTCATCGATCCTGGTTCTCTTGTGCGAGCCATGGGCGCGCGGCTACCCGGGTGTTCGTGGGGTATGCGTAGCAGATGGCCGACCGATACCTGACCGTTGCCTTGAGCAAGCGTGGCGTGGAGTGCACCGCCCGCCTGCTCGTCGACAAAGCCCCTCTGACCTGCGCCGCCGTCTGGCATGCACTACCCCTCGCCGGAGATGTGTATCACGCGAAGTATGCCCGAAATGAGATCTACGCGCTCTTGCCTCCCTTCGCTGCGGAGGAGCCCCCGCTGGAGAATCCGACCGTGACGCCGATCCCGGGTGATCTGTGCTACTTCACCTTCACGGACGTGCAGTTGGGCACGGACTCGTACGGCTACGAGTCCGCCGCCGCGCACCGTGGCCGCACCACGGTCGTCGACCTGGCGCTGTTCTACGAACGCAACAACCTGCTGCTGAACGGGGACACCGGATGGGTGCCGGGCATCGTGTGGGGTGAGGTGGTGGAGGGCCTGGACGCGATGGCTGACGCGTGCCAGGACCTGTGGCGCACCGGGGCGGCGGGGGAGACGCTGTCGTTCCGGCGTGCGTAGGGGCGTAGGGGCGTAGGGACGTAAGGGCGAGGGGGCGAAGGGGTGTAGCGGCACAGGGGCACAGGGGGAGGGCGGGTCGGGCGCGGGCGGGTGGTGTCTCGGCGGGCTCGGCCCCCTCCCCGCCCCTTCCCGCTGTACCGATGTGCGGCTCTGCCGCGTGGGAGCTCCGCGCGGACCCCGTACCGCGCTTCGCGCGGTGGCCTCCAACTCACCGACGCCATGACGGCCGTTGGTGGTGCGCCCCGCGCCGCCAGGCCGTCCGAGCCGGACTGCGTGTGCCGCTGCGCGGCGGCAGACCGGCGCTTGCCGCCGCCTGCGGACGGCGTCCTCGGCCCGAGGACCTCGAAGGCGATGGCCCGGGGCCACCGCACCGACAACGGCGGCCTCTTCACCGCTGATCGGACTCACGGACCGCCGCCCGACGGGGGAGGGCGGCGGTCCGTGCGCGTGGGCGGAGAGGGCGGGGGTGACGGGGGTGGGGACGGTCCCGCGCGGCGGTCCGCTACCCCGGCACCCCCGCCGCGTACAGCGCCTCGGCCCCCCGCAGTACCACCCCGTCCGCGTGCCGCGCACCGACCAGCTGCACGCCGATCGGCAGACCGTCCCCGTCCACACCGCACGGCACCGTCGCCGCCGGCTGCTGCGTCAGGTTGAAGGGGTAGCTGAACGGGGTCCACCCCGTCCAGCGGTGGTGCGGCGAGCCCGCCGGGACCTCGGCGCCGGCCTCGAACGCGGTGATCGGCAGCGTCGGCGTGACCAGCAGGTCGTACGAGGTGTGGAAGTGCCCCATCCGCCGGCCCAGAGCCATCCGGATGTCGACCGCCGCCAGATAGTCGAGCGCGCTGTACCGCTCGCCCGCCTCGGTGATCTCCCGCAGCCCCGGGTCGAGCAGCCCGCGCTGGTCCGCGGCGAGGTGCTCCACCACCCGGGCCGCGCCGCTGAACCACAGGGTGTGGAAAGCCTCGACGGGGTCGGTGAAGTCGGGGTCGGCCTCCTCGATGTACGCCCCGGCCTCCGCCAGTGCGCCCACCGCCCGCCGGACCGCCGTGGCGACCGCGGGCCTGACCGCGACCTGGCCGCCGAGTGTGGGCGAGTACGCGATCCGCAGGCCCTTCACCCCTTGGGCCAGCCCTGCCCGGACATCCTGCGCCGGGCCGAGGTGGGACCAGTCCCGCCAGTCGTCGCCGCTGATCACGTCCAGCAAGAGGGCCGCGTCCGCCGCGTCCCGTGTCATCGGCCCGACGTGGGCCAGCGTCCCGAACGGGCTCGACGGATACATCGGCACCCGCCCGTACGTCGGCTTCATACCGAAGATCCCGCAGAAGGAGGCGGGGATGCGCACCGAGCCGCCACCGTCGGTCCCCAGCGACAGCGCGCCCGCGCCGAGTGCGACGGCCGCCGCGCTCCCGCCGCTCGAGCCGCCCGCCGTGCGCGACGGGTCGTGGGGGTTGCGGGTCACGCCGTGCCGCGGCGAGTCGGTGACGGCCTTCCAGCCGAACTCGGGCGTCGTCGTCTTGCCGAGGAACACCGCGTTGTGCGCCCGCATCCGGGCCACGGACGGGGCGTCCTCCTCCCAGGGCCCGTCCTGGCGGACCGTCCAGGAGCCGCGCAGCGTGGGGCCGCCCCGCTGGAGGAGGATGTCCTTGACCGTGACGGGCACCCCGTCGAGCAGCCCCTCGGGTTCACCCGTTCGCCAGCGCCGCGCCGACGCCTCCGCCTGGGCCAGGGCCTGCTCCGTGTCGACCCGGACGAAGGCGTTCACCTGTGGTTCGACGGCCTCGATCCGTTCCAGCGCCGCGCGGGTCGCGTCGACGGGGGAGAAGTCGTTCTTCTCGTAGCCGGCCAGCAGTTGACGTGCGGTGAGGTCAGTCAGGCGAGTCGTCATGCATGGGGACGTACCCACGTTTCTTGTCCACCACGTTCGGCAGGGGCTGTCCGGAGGACCACAGTTCGTACATCTCGACGAACTGCTCACCGAGCCGGTCGCGCCAGCCGACGGTGTCCCCGCTCATGTGCGGCGAGACGATCAGGCCCGGCACGTCCCACAGCGGACTGTCGGAGGCGAGCGGCTCGTGCTCGAACACGTCGAGGGCCGCGCCCGCGATCCACCGCTTCTCCAGTGCGGCGGCGAGGTCCTTCTCGACGACGAGGGGCCCGCGGCCGACGTTGACGAAGCGCGCGGAAGGCTGCATCAGGTCGAAGCGCCGGGCGTCGAACATGCCCCGGGTGTCGTCGGTCAGCGGCGCCGCGCACACCACCCAGTCGGCGCGGGCCAGCAGCGGATCGAGGTCGCGGGTGCCGTGGATGCCGTCGCGCGGCGTCCGCCCGACGACCGCGGTCCGAACCCCGATCGCCCGGAGTGTGCGGGCCACGGTGCGGCCGATGGGCCCCGCCCCGACGACCACGGCACGCGACCCGGCGACCGCCAGTCCTTCCCGGTGGTGCCAGCGCCGCTGCCGCTGGAGCTCGAGGGTGCCGGGCAGATCCTTGGCCATGGCCAGCACCAGCGCCGCCACGTACTCGGCGATCGGTGCTTCGAAGATGCCGCGGGCGTTCGTCACGACGGTGTCGGATTCGGCCAGTTCCGGGCAGAGCAGCCGGTCCACGCCGGCGCTCGCGGTGTGCACCCAGCGTGGCCGCGGCCCCTCGCCCGGCCAGGCGCGACGCACCGCGTCCGAGGTGAAGTCCCATGCCAACAGGGCGTCTGCGGAGGGGAGTTGGCCGGCGAGCGTGGACTCGTCCACGTATCTCACACGGGCCCGTCCGGTCAGTCGGCCGAGTCGCGGAGGGGGGTCCGCGGACAGTACGAGAAGTGTCGGTTCGGACATCGGTCGGAAATCGCTTCCTGACGTCTGACATGTACGGATTGACCACGCTCGCACCCCACCCTACCGTCGTCAACAAGACACCAAGGGGGCCTGCGATGGACGTCTCCTTCCTCGGTGGACCACAGCCGCAGCATGGTGTCGGCGTGGTCGCCCCGTTCGATTTCGCTCTGGACCGTGAGCTGTGGCGCTGGGTACCCGACGACGTCTCGCTGCGGCTCACCCGCACCCCCTTCGTGCCGGTCGGGGTCTCCCTGGACCTGGCCCGTCTGGTCAGCGAGCACGAGACGCTGCGCGAGGCCGTACGGGCGCTCGGAGCGACCGAGCCCGAGGTCGTCGCCTACGCCTGCACCTCGGGCAGTTTTGTGGGGGGCATCGCAGGGGAACGCGCCATGTGCGAGGTGATGAACACCGCGGGTGAAGTGCCCTCCCTCACCACCTCCGGAGCGCTGCTCCAGGCGCTCGCAGAGCTGGGCGCCGCCCGCATCGCCCTGCTCACGCCCTATACGGAGTCCGTCACCCGCTCACTGGAGGAGTATCTGGGAGAAGCTGGAGTAACGGTGACGGGCCGCGCCTTTCTGGGACTGACCCGGCACATCTGGAAGGTCCCGTACCGGGCGGTGGTCGACATGGCGCGTGAGGCGGTGGTCGGCGCGGCCGACGCGCTGTTCATCAGCTGCACCAATCTGCCGACGTACGACGCGATCCCGCAGTTGGAGGCGGAGCTGAGGATGCCGGTGCTGTCCGCCAACCAGGTGACGATGTGGGCCGCGCTGCGCACCATCGGTGCCCGGGCCGTCGGTCCTTACCAGGCACTTCTGATGGAGCCGGAGGCGCTCGCGGGGACACTGCCCGAAGTACCGCCGGAGACACGCACCGAAGAACAGGAAGGCTGGACATGACGACGGTCGGACTTCTCTACCCGGGGCATTCCGCGGAGGACGACTACCCACGGCTCGAGGTACTGCTCGACAGCGACATCAGGCTGCCCGTCGTCCACACCGACATCGGCGAGGACGCGCACCGCGTCGACGCGCTGCTGAAGATCGGCTCGCCCGAGCGGCTGGCCGCGGGTGTCGAGGCGCTGCGCCTGGAGGGGGCCGAGTCGGTCGTGTGGGCGTGCACCAGCGGAAGCTTCGTCTTCGGCTGGGAGGGCGCCCACGAGCAGGTCCGCGAACTCGCCAGGGTGGCGGGGATGCCGGCGTCCAGCACGTCTTTCGGCTTCGTGCACGCGGTACGTCACCTCGGTGTGCCGAGGGTCGCGATCGCCGCGACCTATCCCGCGGACGTCACCGAGCACTTCGCCGCCTTCCTCGAGAAGTCCGGCGCCGTGGTCGTCTCGGGCCGGGACGCCGGCATCCTGACGGCCCGGGAGGTCGGCACCTGGGGTCGCGAAGAGGTCCTCGAACTGGCGCGCTCTGCCGATCACCCGAACGCCGACGTGGTGCTGATGCCCGACACCGCGCTGCACACCGCCGCGTATCTGACCGACCTGGAGTCCGCCCTGGGCAAGCCGGTCGTCACCGCCAACCAGGTGACCGTGTGGGAGGGTCTGCGGCTCGCGGACCGCCGCGCCTGGGGCGACAAGCTGGGCAGGCTCTTCGCCCGCTCCGACTGAGGTCCCCTCCGACTGAGGTCCGCTCCGACGGGTCCGCTTCGACGGGTCACCTCCGACCGAGGTCCGCTTCGACCGAGCCGCGGGCCCTGCCCGTCGGCCGGCCGGTGCCCCCAAGGGGGGAACCGGCCGGCCTCGTGTACGGCGACGCAGGACCCGGCCGTCCGCCGGTCGTGCCCCGTCCTCCTCGCACGGGCCATCGCCGAGCCCACCAGCAGCGCGAGCAGCAGGGCGCCGCCCACCATGACCGGGATGTAGATCAGGCAGTACAGGGCGACGTGCAGGAAGCTGCGGCGGAAGCCGGGGTCGTCGAAGGCGCGCAGGTAGTTGTCGACGCCGACGAAGAGGGTCTGCGTACCGCCGAACCCCAGACCCGACGTGGCCTGGTCACGGAAGAGGCTCATCCAGACGGCGTAGCCGACGGGGGCGACGAGAGTGGCGAGGAAGAGGAGGAAGAAGGGGGGCGATGAAGAGCACCGGTGTGGTGCGCCGCCCTGTGCCGGGCCGGGGTGCCATCGGCGGCAACTCCTTGGGACGGTCGGCCGGTCGGGCCGGGCGCGGACCCGGCCCGGGGCGCCTCCGGGGAATAACCGGAGATGCCCTCCTGTTGACCGCCGAGGCTACGCAAGACAGAGGCAGGAGGGCCCGACGGTGAACGCAGAGGACGCAGAGGACGCAGAGGTCACGGTGGAGGCAGAGGTCACGGTGGACGACATCCGGGGCGCGGCGGCCGGGACCGCCCCCGTACCCCTTTCCGTGCTCGACCTCGTCACCGTCGGCAGCGGACGCACCGCCACCGACGCGCTGCGCACCAGCGTCGACATCGCCCGCCTCGCCGAACGCCGCGGCTACCACCGGCACTGGGTCGCCGAGCACCACTCCATGCCCGGCGTCGCCTCCTCGTCCCCGGCCGTGATCCTCGCCCACCTCGCCGCCCACACCGAGCGCATCCGCCTCGGCTCGGGCGGCGTGATGCTGCCCAACCACGCGCCGCTCGTCATCGCCGAGCAGTTCGGCACGCTGGAGGCGCTGGCCCCCGGGCGTATCGACCTCGGCCTCGGCCGGGCGCCGGGCACCGACGGTGCGACGGCGGCGGCCCTTCGGCGCACCGACCGTCCCCCACTGCCCTCCGGGCGTGGGGGTGCCCCCATTCACTCGGGCGCCGACGACTTCCCGGAGCAGCTGGCCGAACTGACCCGCTTTCTCGACGACGACTTCCCCGACGGGCATCCGTACGCCCGGGTCCACGCCGTGCCCGGCCCCGTCCAGGCCACCTCGACCGGCGGCGTCCAGTCCCCGGCCCGCCCGCCCCTCTGGCTGCTCGGTTCCTCCGGCTTCAGCGCGCGGCTCGCCGGGGTGCTCGGTCTCCCGTTCGCCTTCGCGCACCACTTCTCGGCGAAGAACACGATCCCGGCGCTGGACCTCTACCGCGAGTCCTTCCGGCCGTCCGCGGTGCTCGACGCACCGTACGCCCTCATCGGCGTCGCGGCGCTCGCCGCCGACGAGGAGCACGAGGCCCGCCGCCAGGTCCTCACCGGCGCGCTGTCCATGCTCCGGCTGCGCACCGGCCGGCCCGGACTCGTCCCGACGCCGGAGGAGGCGGAGGCGTACGACTTCGGCCCGATGGAACGCGACTTCGTCGACAGCTGGCTGGCCAACATCGTGCACGGCACGCCGGGGGCGGTCCGGGCGGGCCTGGACGACCTCCAGAAGCGGACGGGGGCGGACGAGCTGATGCTCACGGCGAACGCGCACGGTGGCGCGGCGAGGGTGCGGAGCTACGAGCTGATCGCCGACGCGTACGGGTTGCCGGGCTGAGGGCGCCGGAGGCGGGCGGCGCCTGCGGCGGGCGTTTCCCCACCCCGCCCCTTCCCCGAAACCGGGGCAGGCCCCGGACCCCGTACGGCCTTCGGCCGTGCCCTCGATCGCCGGGCGGGCCGCATACGCGGCCCCGCTGGGGGCACCTCCCACGGCTGCCGGGCCGTAGGGGGAGATTGAGGCGCGGGGGCCCGGGGGCAGAGCCCCCGGTTACGGGAAGGGGCGGGGTGGGGAAACGGCCCCGCGCCCGCGCGTGTCAGCCCGCCGCGCCCGCGTGCGCCGCCCCGCTCGTGTCGGCGGGCGCATCCGCCCCCGGAGCCGCGCGCAGCATCTCCGCGATCCGGTCCGGCCCCACCGCACGTGAGTACAGCCACCCCTGCCCCGTGTCACAGCCGATGCGCCGCAACCGGGTCGCCTGGCCCGAGGTCTCCACGCACTCCGCGGTGACCGTGAGGCCAAGCCGGTGGGCCAGTTCCACCAGGGCCTGGACGATCGTCTCGTCCGCCGGGTTGGCGGGGGCCTCGTCCTGGAAGCCGCGGACAAACGTTCCGTCGAGCTTCAGTACGGATACCGGCAGCCGGCTCAGATACGCCAGGTTCGAGTAGCCCGTCCCGAAGTCGTCGATCGCGATGTGCACACCCATGTCGCTGAGCGCCTGCAGCGCCTGCAGCGGGCGTCCCGCGGAGCCCATCACCGCCGACTCGGTCAGCTCCAGCTGGAGCAGATGCGGGGCCAGCCCCGTCTCCGCCAGGATCTCGGCGACGTCCGCGACCAGGTCGGAGTCCCAGACCTGGCGTACGGCGACGTTGACGCTGACGAAGAGCGGCGGTACCCCGGGGTGGTCGAGCTGCCACTGCCTCGCCTGCCGGCACGCCGTACGCAGCACCCACCGCCCGAGCTGCACGATCGAGCCGTCCTCCTCCGCGATGGCGACGAACCGATTCGGCGTGAGCGTGCCGAACTGCGGGTGGTTCCAGCGCACCAGCGCCTCCACGCCCCGCGTCACTCCGTCCGCCATACCCACCAGCGGCTGGTACTCGAGTGTGAACTCCCCGCGCTCCACTGCGGGGCGCAGCATCGAGGAGAGTGCCTGGCGGGTCATCCGGTGCGCGTTGCGCTCGGGGTCGAACAGGGTCCAGCGGGACTTGCCGTCCTCCTTCGCCCAGTACAGCGTCGTGTCCGCGGCCTGCATCAGCCCCGTGGCACTGGTGCCGGTCACCGTGCGCTCGACCACGCCGATCGAGGCGGAGACCGACAGCCGCTGCCCGGCGAGGTCGAACGGCTCCTGGAGCGCCGCCAGGACCGACCTGGCGAGGTCGGCCACCTGCTCGGTGCCGGTGGAGTCCTCGACGAGGATCGCGAACTCGTCGCCGCCGAGCCTGGCGACCAGGTGCCCGCCGCTGCGCCCGCAGCCGTCGCCGGCGTCCGCGCATTCGGTCAGCCGGGTGGCGACCGCGGCCAGCAGCCGGTCGCCGACGCGGTGCCCGAGGGTGTCGTTGACGGCCTTGAACCCGTCGAGGTCCAGGTAGCACAGACCGATCCGGCCGGTGGAGCCCTGGTCGAACGGGGACGACTCGAGCGCTGCGGTGAGCCGCTCGAAGAACAGCGTCCGGTTCGGCAGCCGGGTCACCGGGTCGTGCATCTGGAGGTGCCGCAGCCGGGCGCGCAACTCGCGGCGGTCGCTGATGTCCGCGACCGACAGGAGCACCGTCGTGCTGTCGGGCACCGGCGCGACGGTGACCTCGGCCCACAGGGCGCGCCCGTCCCGGTGCTTGAGCCGGCGGGTGCAGCGGAACCGCGAGCGGCGTCCGCGCAGTACCTCGCGGTAGGCGTGCCAGGTGCGGGCATCGGAGGCGAGGTCGATGAGGTCGGCCGCGTGTTGGCCGCGCAGCTCGCCGGGGCGGGTGCCGAGCAGCGCGGCGAGGGCTTCGTTGGCGCTGACCACCAGGCCCTCGGGGTCGACGACGGCCATGGCCAGCTGTGCCGCGTTGAAGGCCGCACGGTAGTCGCGCAGTTCGGTGGAGTTCCGGCCGAAGGTGTGACGCTCAGTGACCGTGGGTCGGATGCTTCCGGGGACTGCGACGCCCGCGGGCCCTTGTCCTTCGGAGGTTCCGCTCACCGCTCACTCCCGCAGTGCAGTTGTGTCGTACAGGGTCGTACAAATGTGGTCGGGGGATGGCCCGCCAAGGCATTCGACGAAGAAATCCAGCAAGAACTCGGGGAAAGTGTGCCGATCATAGAGCCAGCGGAGCCGGCCGTTCCAGCCTGACCATCATGCGACAGGGCCTCCAGAGGGAGCGGTCGATCGTTTCTGCGCGGGTCGGGAGCGGGGTCTGCCGACCACTGACCACTTGTGACTTTCTGTGAGCCATCGGAGTGTCGCTGTCCTCGTCCAGGCATCGGGCCGGTGTCGGACCGCTCACCCGAGTGGGGCACCGGAACAGGGCGTACTGCCGGAAACCGCCACAGGCTGGGTGGCGCATCCCGTATTCCGCTGCCGGAGGTCCACGTGGAGGGTCAGCAGTCGCCAGAGGGAACACCCGGGAGAGTGGAAAGGCTGCGCAACGCCGCGGCCGCACTCACGTCTCTCATGGCCTTCACGGCCACCTCGCTCGTGGCCGGCCCCGCGGTCGCCGACACGATGGGCGGCCCCTGCGCACTGCCCCGGACGGCCGCGCACCACTCGCTGGGGCTCGACACCTGGAACGCGGCGTACACCCGGCCGGCCACGGAACTCGACGCGGTCATGGTCTTCCTGTCGTTTCCGGACTCCGTGCCGCTGAACCGGCCCCAGGAGCTCGTCGCCGACCACTTCCCCGCCACCAGCGACTTCTTCCGGCGCGCGTCCTACGGCACGTTCACTCTCAACGCCCACCCGCTGCCCCGATGGCTGCCGATGCCGAAGCCCTCGGTCGCCTACGGGATACAGCGCGACTGGGAGCCCGAGCACCGGGCCGCGTATCTGCGGGACGCCGTCGCCGTGGCCGACGACCGGGTCGACTTCTCCGAGTACGACATCGTCTACCTGGTCGCCGACCCCGACGCGCCCGGCGTCGACTCCGACGCGACCAAGGTCGTCAACTTCGACCGGCCGCTGCGCGCCGACGGCACCGACATCCGGCGGGTCGTCACCGTCTTCGAACGCCATCCGCCGGACCGCAACGTCCTCGCCCATGAGACCGGCCACGTCTTCGACCTGCCGGACCTCTACCACCGGCCGGTGGACGGCCACGGCGACTGGGACACCCACGTCGGGGACTGGGACGTCATGGGCAGCCAGTTCGGTCTGGCGCCCGACCTGTTCGCCTGGCACAAGTGGAAGCTCGGCTGGCTCGGCGGGTCCGAGGTGCGGTGTGTCGACTCCGGGCCGGACGGCGACCTGGTGACCCTCGAACCCGTCGCCGCCGCGCCCGCGCGCGGCGGCAGCATCGGAACCCGGTTGGCGGTCGTACGGACGGGACCGCACACCGCGCTCGCGATCGAGGCGCGCGGCGCCACCGGCAACGACTCCTACACCTGCACCGAGGGAGTCCTGCTCTACCGGGTGGAGGGCGAGACCGCGTCCGGTGGCGGCCCCATCGAGGTCGTCGACACGCATCCGGAGACGGAAGCCTGCCGGCAGGAGTCGGTCTACCCGCCCCTCGCGGACGCGCCGCTGCGGGTCGGCGAGACGTTCACCATGCCGGGGCCACCGGGCGGGCGGGTGCGGGTGGAGGTCGCGGAACGCACGCAGACGGGGTCGTGGACGGTGAAGGTCACCAAGGCCTGAGGGCTGTCCCGTGAGGTTGGGGACGCGAGCCGGACACGAAGAGGGCCCCTCGCTTTCGCGAGGGGCCCTCTTCCGTCTGTGCGCCGCCAGGGACTCGAACCCCGGACCCGCTGATTAAGAGTCAGCTGCTCTAACCAACTGAGCTAGCGGCGCCTGCTGACGTCGTAGACCTTAGCACCCTGATCTGCGGGAGGAAAAATCGATAAACGCGCACCTCCGGAAGCCTGCGTACGTACCGCCCGCACACACGCCCACAGCAGGACCTCCGGGCCCGGCAGCCAGGGCCGGCGGGTGTCGGGCGCGACCAGCCAGCGGGGCTCGGAGGCGTCGTCCGCGGGGGTCAGGGGCGGTACGGTCACCGCGTCGCCCGTGCCGTGGCAGAGCAGCGGCGGCACGGCGTCGCCCCACTCCTCCCAGTCGAGCAGCGACGGCAGCCGCCGGGCCGTGCCGGGTGCGGCGAACAGCATCATCCGGCTCCGGTGCATCGCCACGGGCCCGGAACCCGGGCCCTCCGCCCACAGCCGGTCGAGCATCCGGCGACCGAACGTCGCGGGCGCGTTCACCACGTCGAAGACCGAACCGCACGGCAGGACGGCGGGGGCGGTGGGCCGCTTCTCCCACTGTGCGAGCGCGGAGCGCGGATACGTCTCCGCGGAGGCGAGCCAGCCCGCGCCGGGGGGCGTCACCCGGGCCGCCATGTGGTCGTGGCCGTCGGGGACGGCGTCCGGCAGGAGGGAGGGGTCGCGAAGCCATGCGGTCATGCATCCAGACTTACCGTGGGTGACGCTGCAATTTCACTTGGTTCGCGGAAACGGGGACAGGGTGGGGTGCAGCGGGGTATCTTTCGCCGGCCATCTTCGATTGGCATATGACGGCGGGGTCGGCGAGGCGGTCGCGGCCGGGCCGGTGGAGCGCCGGGACGGCTCTGCCGCGGCTCGCGCTCCGCGGGGCTCCCCCGGGTGCCGGCGCGTCAGCGGTCCCGTTGCCGCAGGGCGGGCGCGCCGTGGCTTGGAGCTGCCGAGCAGGTGGACACCGGTACCGCGGCGCGGGTCGTCGGCGGCCGTGGCACCGGGGCCGGGCCGTCTCCGGCCGTCCGGGGCTGCGGGGTCGGCCGGGTCGGCAGGGGCTGCGGGGGCGGCAGGGGCTGCGGGGGTCAGTGAGGGCTGCGGGGGCAGCCGGGGCAGCGGGGTCAGTGGGCTCCGCGCAGCAGGTCCCTGCCGAAGTCGATCATCTTGCGGGCGTAGTCCTCCGTCCAGCCCGCCCGCTCCCCGATGTCCGTCGGCGTCAGCCGGTCGAAGCGGCGCGGATCGGCGAGCTGGGCCGCCGCGACGGCCTGGAACTCGACCGCGCGGTCCGTCGCCGCCCGGAAGGCCAACGTCAGTTCCGTCGCGCGGTCCAGCAGCTCGCGGGGGTCGTCCATGGACTCCAGGTCGAAGAAGTGCTCGGGGTCGGCGGCAGCCTCCGACGGCTCGAACAGCAGGGGGGCAGGCCGCACCCTGCGCTCGGTCGTTCGCTCCGGTTCCGCCATGTCCGTACTCCTCCTCGCGTCACGGCCCGCACTCCCGGACCGCCCTCCATTGTCCCGCCCCGCGCAAGACCGTCTCAGGCCGTTCCCGGGTCCCACCGCACCCGGTGTTCGGCCAGATGCGCGAGCACCGCGTGGTTCGCCTCCCAGCCGTCCGGGAACTTCACCGTCACGCCCAGCTGCACCGGCTCCGTCGACGGGTGCTCGTCCAGCAGCTCCTCCACCCCTTCCCGGCAGACGACGATGCACGCGTGCCGGTGGCGGGAGGCGAGGACGCACAGGCGCCCGGTCTCCAGGTGGAACGCCGTCGCGTCCGGCCGCCCCGACAGCGGGTGGAGTACGACGGTCACGTCGTACTCCCGGCCCTGGAGCCGGTTGGCGGTGTCGACCGTGACGCCGGCGACCCCCAGCTCCGCCAGCGAGGCGCGCACCACCGCCGCCTGGTCGCGGTGGGCCGTACCGACGGCGATCCGGCCGGCGGTGAGCGGCACCGGCTCCGCGGACCGCTCGGAGACGGCGGCGCCCCCGCGGTCCAGCAGCCGGCGCACGACCAGGGCCACGGCCCGCACCGCCTCCGGGTCGGTACGCGGAGTGTGGCGCGCGGGCAGCTCCAACAGGCCCCATCCCGACTCGGCGGCCTCGTCGAGGACCCGGTCGGGCCCCGAACCGTCCGACGGCACACCGAAGGCCAGTCGCCGGTCACCGTCGTCCGTGCCGCTCCGGAACGGCGTGTACGGGTAGAACGCGGCGGACACCAGCGGCGCCGCCGACGCCGGCAGCCGCCAGGAGACGGGCAGGCGGTGCTGCGGCAGGTCCGGGTTGTGCGCCAGCAGCGTCGAGACCGCGCTGGCCGACGGGTCGTAGGAGAGCCCGGCCCACTGCTCGGAGCCGACGATGGAGAACGGGTCCAGCTGCCCCGGGTCGCCCACGAACAGGGCCCGTTCGAAGAGCCCGGCCACGGCGAGCAGGGCGTCGGAGCGCATCTGGTACGCCTCGTCGACGATGGCGTGCCGCCACGGCTCGACGCCCTGCACATGGGCCCACTTGGCGGCCGTGGAGATGACGACGTCCAGACCGGTGAGGTCACCCGCCTTCGCCGACGTGCGGACGTTGTCCAGACCGTCGAGAGCCTTGTCGTACGGGTCGGAGTCGTTCGAGTGCAGACGGCCGACGGGCAGTCCGGGCTCCTTCTCCGCGAGCCGCAGCACCAGGTCGTCGACCTGCGCGTTGGTCTGCGCGACGACCATCAACGGGCGTCCTGCGGCGGCCAGTTCGAGCGCGGCGCGTACGACGAGGGTGGACTTCCCCGCGCCCGGCGGCGAGTCGACGACGACGCCCCTGGCGGAGCCGTGGAGCGTGTCGTGCAGGATGCCGGCGGTCGCGCGCGCCGCCTCGGCGCCGGGGTCGGGCACCCGCCGACCGGCCCCGACGGGGGCGGTCGTCTCCCGGTCGGGCGTTCTACGGGCGGGCATCTCACGGGGGGACGTCACAGCAGGTCCTCCGGGGTGACGCGGTCGGGGAGCTCGGCGGCGTCGGACCGCGGGGGACCGCCGTGGGTCCACGGCGTCTCCTCCGGGTCCGGCAGCTTCGGCCCGCCCCGCTGGTCGTGCTCGAACAGGGTCCAGGCGATCCGGTCGCCCTTGACCGGTACGGAGCCCTCCGCGGGGACCTTGGCACGGCCCATCCGGTCGGTGATCCGCAGCACCAGCGTCCCGTCGTCCTCGTACCGCACGAACTCCGCCGTCTGCGGCTTGCCGTCCAGCGAGCGGTACGTCTTGATCCTGCCCTCGTCCTGGCTCGCGGCCCGGCCCGCGCCGCCGCCCTCGGCCGGAGCGGCTCCCGGCGCGCCGTGCCCGCCGAGGTGCGGGCGGTCGTCCGTCCGTACGGTCAGCAGCGGGCGGGGGCTCGGCCTCTTCGACTCGGACCAGGTCATCTCCACGTCGATCACCTCGGAGACGAACGCCTCGCCCGCGAGACGGCGGCCCGCCAGCACCAGCGGGTCGTCCAGTGCCTCCTGGGCCTCCAGCTGCGCCTGCGCGGTCTCCCGCGCGGCGAGCTTCCGTGCCGCGGTCACGGCGTCGTCGTGCCGGGGCTGCGGCGGTTCGCCGGCGCGGACCCGGTCACGGTGGGCCGTGAACGACCAGCGGTCGCGGGTCCAGCGGTCCTCGACGCGGGAGCCCTCCGGAAGCTCGCGTACGAGATCGAGAGCCCGCCACACCGACGTCCAGGTGGGCCGCATCCGGTCCGCGACCAGCCGCCGGACCTCCCGTTCCGCACGGTGCAGTTCGCCCAGCCGCTCGTCGGCGCTCGCCCCGTCCTCGGCGGCGGCGAGCAGCTGCCGGGCCCGGTCGTAGCGCTCCATCGCGGGTGCGAGCCGCCGGTTGTCGAACACGGGGTCGGTCGCCGGTCCGGCCGGCGGACAGAGCAGCATGCCCTCCCGGTCGCGGCCCAACTCGGCCCGCAGCGCCGCCTCGGCACCCGACTCACCCTCCGCCACGTCGATCCAGGCGAGCAGTGCGCCCAGATGCTGGTCCTCCAGTGAGGACTGGCCCGTCGCCCAGTGGCGGTTCAGCAGATCCGTCGCGGCGAGCAGCAGTGAGGAGCCGGGAACGCGGGCGCGCTCGCCGTAGTGGGTCAGCCACCGGCCCAGCAGCGGTACCCGCGGCGGCGCCGGATACGGCGTGTCCGGGTCCTGCTCGGCCGTCCGCCGGAACCGCATCGAGCGGCCCAGCAGCCGTACGAACTCCACACCGGCGCGGCTCGGCACGATCAGCTGCGGGGCGTCCGCGCACAGCTCCACCTCGACGGTGACCTTCTTGCCGGTCTCCGCGTCGGCCTCCTTGCGCTCGACGACTTCGACGTCGTCCCCGAAACCGTCCAGATAGGGAAGGAGCACATCCGCCAGCTCGGCGAGGAACGCCGAGCGCAGGTCGCGGTCACGGGGCTGCGCCACGACGAGCAGCCGCGGCTCCTCGCGGTCCGTGCCCACCAGCGCGCCGAGTGGCGCCCCGGCCTCGCCCGCGGTCGTCAGCGGTACGAACACCATCGGACGCGTCGACAGCCGCCGGTGGCGGACCGTCGCCAGCGGCTGGGCGCGGCCGGTCTCGACGGCCTCCAGCCGGGCGAGCGTGGCGATCAGCGACATCCGCCCGCCCCCTGCGCCATGGCGGCGGCCTCGTGTGTCCCGACCGTGTCGGCTCCCTGCGCCATGGCGGCGGCGGCCAGTGCCTCCGTCCGCAGTGCCGCGGCCCGCCGGAGCGCCGCCACCGCCGGGTCGGCCGGGTCGCCCGTCTCGCCGCGGGCGGCCGCCAGCACGCCGCCCACCGTCGTGAGCCCGCCCAGCTCCCCGCGGACCGACCGGCCCAGCGCCTCCACCGCACCGGTCCGCCGGGCCCGGTCGCGGCAGTGGAACGCCAGCTCGCACGCGGCCAGGCACTCGGGCGCGTACGCGTGCGGGACCGACTCGACGGCGGCTGTCAGCTCGTCGGCCGAGCACGCCTCGAGGTCGAAGGTGACCCCTTCGGGCAGCCCGGCGGCGATGTCCTCGACACGGGTCAGCCGCGCCAGCTGGCGGCGCGTCACGGACAACTGCTTGCGCACGTCCACGACGGACGCGGTCGGCAGATTGGAGAAGTCCTTGGGACAGACCAGCAGGATGCCGTGCGCGATCCGCGCGTCGTCGGTGACGGCGGCGACCCGCTCCAGGGCCAGTACGTACACCGCGGCCTGGCGGGCCGCCGCACCGACCTTCGACGCGTCCGCCGACCCGTCGATCATCGGGAACGACTTGATCTCCACGACCGTCCACCGGCCGTCGGGGCCGACCACCACCGCGTCCGGTTCCAGATACGCGGGCGAGCCCGCCACGTCCAGGGCGAGCAGGGGATGGTCGAGCAGTGTCCACGTCCCGGCCGCCGTCGCCTCGCGCAGCGCCAGCGCCGTACGCGCCGTGCGGCCCTCGGGCCCGGCCGCCGACAGGTCCGGCATCAGCGCACCGGCCGGATCGTCCAGACCGAGCAGGCGCAGCAGCTCCTTGCCGCCGTCCGCCTTCACCTTCGCCTCGAAGGCGTTGCCCCGCATGAACGCGAACTGCGACTGCCCGAACGTCCCCGGTGAACCGAGCGCGGTGGCCAGCGCCGCCTTGTCCACCCCGGCGCCGTCCAGCAAAGCCCGGCGCTCGCACCCCGGGTTGACGGCGAGCGCCGCCAGCGCGCGGGCATCGAGCGGATGGGGCTGCGCGGCAGGACCGCGCAGCTCAGCGAGCCGCTGCCGGAGTGCTGTCGTCGGCGCCTGCGGAGGGGGTCCGCTGCCCAGGGATTCGCTCACCCGCGGAAGTCTCGCATCCGCCACCGACAACAGGGGACCTCGAGACGGTCGCAGCGAATCCGAACCGCTTCTGTACGAGGTCGGCGAACCGCATCGCGGGCCTGGTGAGCAGTGCTCCCACACCCATCACGGCCGCGCCGGCGACCGCGTCGAGGAAGTAGTGGTTCGCGGTGCCCATCACCACGATGGTGGTGAGCAGCGGGTAGCCGACGGCAAGGGCCCGCAGCAGCGGTGTACGGCCGTGCCGCCACAGCATCACGCCGCACCACAGGGCCCATCCGACGTGCAGGCTCGGCATCGCCGCGTACTGGTTCGTCATCGCGCCGAGACCGCGCGGGGCGCTCGCGTCCGTGCCCCACCAGCCGTACGAGCTGTACTGCGCCATCGTGTCGACGAAGCCGTGCCCGGCGTCCAGCAGCCGGGGCGGACAGGTCGGCATCAGTGTGAAGCCCACCAGCCCGAGGAGGGTCGAGACCATCAGCCAGGTGCGGGCCGCGCGATAGCGGAGCGGGCGGCGGCGGAAGAGCCACACGAGCAGAGCCGGGGTGACCAGGTAGTGGAGGGACGCGTAGACGAAGTCGGCGGGTATGCCGATCGCGGGGACATCCGTGAAGAGACGGTTCAGCGGATGCTCGGCGTTGAGCAGGAGCGCCTTCTCGGCCCGGAGTATCGCAAGGCCGTGGCCGACCGCCGTCGAGACGTCGCCGCGGGCGAGGAGCCGCCCGCCCGAGTACGCGGCGTAGACGACGGCGATCAGCAGCAGCTCGGTCCACCAGCGCGGCCGGTGGAGAGGTGCGGTCCGCGGCATCCGTCAGTCTCCGTCTCGGTGGTCGTGGCCGGTCGCTCGGTCGTGGTCGGCGCTCGGTCGTGGTCGTGGTCGTGCTCATGGTCGTCGGGCGCGATCACGTGCACTGGGATGGGGACGCCGAGATCGACCGGCAGGTTGCCTGTCATTCACGTGCGGGATGATGGGACGACATTCGATCGTGAACTTCAGGAGAGCCACCCATGGCACCGCGGATCCTGCTCGCCCGGCACGGCCAGACCGAATGGTCCCTGCTGGGCAGACACACCGGCAGGACGGACATCCCCCTGCTCGAAGAGGGCCGGCGCGGCGCCAAGCTGCTCGGTGAGCGGCTGCGCCGCGCGCCCTGGTCCGGACTCGAGGGCGTCGAGGTCCGCACCAGCCCGCTGGTGCGGGCGAGCGAGACCTGCGCGCTCGCGGGTTTCGGTGAGCGGGCGCGGCCCTGGGACGCGCTGATGGAATGGGACTACGGGGCGTACGAGGGCATGACCCCGCCCGAGATTCACGCGGTCCGGCCGGGCTGGCTGCTGTGGCGCGACGGCGCGCCCGAGGGCGAGAGCCTCGCGGACGTCTCCGCCCGCGTGGACGAGGTCGTCGAGTGGGCCCGCTCCGCCGACCGCGACGTGCTGGTCTTCGCCCACGGGCACATCCTGCGCTCGCTGGGCGCGCGCTGGCTGGGCGAGGACATCTCCTTCGGCGCGCGCATCCGGCTCGACCCGACGAGCCTGTCGGTGCTGGGGTGGGCGTACGGCGAGCCGGCGATCGAGCGCTGGAACGACACGGGCCACCAGGAGGGCTGACGGGGGTGCGCCGCGGCTGCGTGGCGCCTGCGGCGGGCTGTTCCTCCTCTTCCCTCCCCCTGCGGCCTGGCGGCCACGAGGGAACCCCCACCTTCCCGAACCGGGCTCCGCCCGGACCCGTACCGCGCCTCGCGCGGTGTCCTCAATCGCCGGACGGGCTGACTGAGTCAGCCTCGCTGGGGGCACTCCTCCCACCGCCTGGCGGCCGTCGGAGGTACCCCACGCACAGCTGCCAGGCCGTAGGGGGAGGTTGAGGCGAGGGGGTCCGGGGCAGAGCCCCGGTTCGGGAAGGGGCGGGTGGGGGACAAGCCCCGCGCAGCGTCCCCGGCCCCGGCGACCGCGCCGGCGTCCCGGCCCCCGCCCCGGCGCGCCGTCAGGCCGGATGCGGTGTCGTCCGGCGACGGAGAAACGACGCCACCGCCGGCGTCCGGCCGTGCGGCCGCAGAACCTTCGCCGTGTCCGCCAGCATCGACTCGATCCGTGACGACCGCACCTCGCCCAGCAGGTCGAGCACCTGCTCGCCCGCCACCGCCGCCTCGTCGGGCGCACCCGCCCGCGCCAGGTCCGCGGCCAGCTCGGCCCGGTAGAGCGCCAGGTTGCGTGTGAAGCGGCGGTCCTGCAGCGTCGCCGCCCGCTGGGCGTGGCGTGCCGCGCGGGACCATTCGCCCAGTGCCGACCAGCACTGGGCCTGGAGCGCCTCCAGTTCCGGTTCGGCGAAGAACGACATCCACTCCGGGTCCGTACTCGACGCGCCCCGCGCGAAGTACGCGTGCGCCCGTGCCAGCGACTGCTCGCAGCTCGCCCGGTCGCCGAGCCCCGCCCAGCCGCCCGCCTCCCGCAGCGCTAGCAGGGACAGCAGGCGCGGCGAGGCCACCTGCCGGGCCGCCCGCTGGCCGGCCTGCGCGGTGCGTACGGCCTCCCGTGGCCGCCCCGCGTCCCGGGCCAGGAACGAGGTGTTGCAGAACGCGTGGGCCTCCAGGCCCGGGTCGCCGGCGACCCGGGCAGTCGCCAGCGCCTCGGCGTAGTGGGAGCGGGCGTCCTCGAAGCGGCCCGAGTCGTGGGCGAGCCAGCCGACGGAGATGGCGAGTTCCCCGGCGCCCGCGTGCAGCCGTTCCTCCGTCGATCTGCGGGCCGTCGTGCCGGCGTCGAGCAGCGCGTAGGCGGCCCGCAGCGGCTTGGCCGCCTGCCGGTAGAGACCGGCGGCGCCGTGCCGGTCGTCGAGAAGGCGGATGCGGCGCACGGCCTCCTCGACGGCGCGGACCTCCGTCTCGCCGACCCGTGGCCGGCCGGGTACGGACACGGACACGGCTCCCGGTCCCAGGGACGCGGCCGCCACCGTGGCGGAGCCGCTTGTCATGAATGCGCGACGCAGCACGTCGCTCTCCTCGTCGCTGTCACCTGCGCCACTGCCCAGGGGCAAGCTGCAGCAGGGATGGTGGTTCGGGTGGGCGGCCGGTTCCCCCGCCCCGTCCGGCGCCTGTGGCGGACGGGGCGGCCGCCCGGACGCGGACACGGTCCCCGCCCGGTTCCGCGCGCCGCGCCCCCGCACCTGTTCCCGGGCCGTGAAGCCCATGTCCGTCAGCGCGAGGCCGGGGAACATGTGCAGGAACACCCGCTCGTACGCGTAGTTCGGGCAACGGATCTCGCCCGACTCGACCCGGCCGATGTAGCGCGCGTCGCAGGACACCTGCTCGCCGATCTCGCGTGCGGCACGGCGTACGACCGTCGCGAACTCGTTCGGCGAGCGGTGTCCCCGCAGTCGGCGGAAGGCCAGGTTGGGTACGGGAGGGGCAACTGCCCGTGATGCCTTGGACGATGACGCCATGGCCGAGCCCTCTCTTGGTGCGGCCGGGTTCCGGCGGGCAAGAACGTACCTGCTGTGAGAGCGGCCTCACACGGGGTTTGGCAACAAAAGGGACATCTCGTCGACGATCTGCCATGAACTGCCATCCTTTGCGGCGGCGTGCTGCCGTAGCCGTTGACGCGCACGGGCGTTGAACCGTACGGAGACGCGTCACGTGTCTCCACTCGAGCGAGGAGGGGATCTTCTTGTTGGAGGTCGGCATGGAGACCAGCGCGACGCCCTCGACCACGGCCGGGCACCTGCCCAGCGCGGACAGCAGTGCACCGCACACGCGCGGCGCGGTGGGGAGGGCGGGCTCCGCAGGGGCCGCGGTCCCCTGCGACCTGGTGACCGTCCCCGCCCGGCAGGGTCTCGAGGCGGTCGACATCCTGCGCCGTGCCGCCGCGCCCGCGGTCGGCCCGGTGCTCCACGACGGGGCGTGCGACACCCTCGGCTTCCTCGTCCCGCCGGGCACCGCCGACGCCTGGGACCTGCCGGGCAGCGCGTGCACGAAGACGTCGGGCCGGGGCCTGCGCGTTCCGCCGGAGCCGCCGGTCACCGGCTCCGGCTGGCTGCTGCCGCCCGGCGACGAATCCGATGCCGTCACGGACCCGGCGGTCCTGCGGAAGGCGCTCGGTGAGGCGGCCCGCCTGATCGCGGCGGCGGACAACTGCCGCTGACCGCCGGACCTGCGGCTTTCCCCAAGAGCGCGACGGCGGCCGCGCCCCCGGCCGCCCGGACGCGTCGCCCCCGCGGCCGGGCGATAATGGGCACGTGGCGAAGAACAGGCGGCGTGGGGGCGGTGGCGCAGAGACCGTCGTCGCGGCCGTGGACGGCGGGCTCGCGGAGCTGATACCCGACCGCGACCGCCCGCACGGCTGGACGCTGCTCCTCGACGGTGCTCCGCAGTCGCACGTGGATCTCGACGACCCGGCCCACCTGTCCTTCGAGTACCAGCGCAGGCTCGGCCACGCGGTGGATCTCGCCGCGCCCGCCGGACAGCCGTTGCACGTCGTGCACCTCGGCGGCGGTGCCTTCACCCTCGCCCGGTACGTCGCCGCCACCCGCCCCCGCTCCACCCAGCAGGTCGTCGAGCTCGACGCCGCTCTCGTCCAATTCGTCCGGGAACGACTCCCCGTGGACCCCGGCGCCCGGATACGGGTGCGGTCGCTCGACGCCCGGGCCGGGTTGGCGAAGGTACCGGACGGCTGGGCGGACCTGGTGATCGCGGACGTGTTCAGCGGTGCGCGCACCCCGGCCCATCTGACCAGCACGGAGTTCGTCGCGGAGGTACGCAGGGCGATGAGGCCCGGCGGCTGCTACGCCGCCAACATCGCCGACGGGCCGCCGCTCACGCACCTGCGGGCTCAGATCGCCACGGTCGCCGCCGTCTTCCCCGAACTCGCGCTCGCCGCGGACCCGACCGTGCTGCGCGGCCGCCGCTTCGGCAACGCCGTGCTGCTGGCGTCGGAGGCCGCGCTGCCGGTCGCCGAGTTCACCCGCCGGGTGGCGAGCGACCCGTTCGCCGGCCGTGTCGAACACGGGCGCGCGCTGGCCGACTTCACCGGCGGAGCTGCGCCGGTTTCCGACGCGCGCGCCAAGCCGTCGCCCGTACCGCCGCCGGCCGCCTTCCGCTGAGAGACTGACCCGCGCCGCCCCTGCTCCGGCTGCTCGGGCTCCTCCGTGCCTCAGGTCCCCTGCTCGGGCTCCGCCGCGCCTCAGATCCGGCTGCTCGGGCTCCGCCGCGCCTCAGATCCGGCTGTTCGGGCTCCTCCCCGCCTCCGGTTCTCCGCGCCTCCGGTTCTCCGCGCCTCCGGTTCTCCGCGCCTCCGGCTCTCCCCGCCTCCGCTTCAGCGCTCGTCGAACTGGACCATCGGCGGATGCCCGTTCCAGGTGCAGAACACCGACACCTCGTGCCCGTCCTGCGTGAACGTGACCCGGATCCACGTCGGCTGCTTCCACACCTGCATCTGCCAGCCCGCCGCCGGAGTCGCGGAAACCAGCTCCGCGGATTCGTCTCCGATGTCGAAGACGACCCGGCCGCCCTTGACGTTGTAGCCCTTCACGTCCCCGGACGTCGGCGGCGCCGCGGGGGACTCCTCGGGCGGGCCGGTCTTCGCCGCCGAGTCCGACGGGGTGGCCGGTGGGCGCTTGCTCGGGGGACGCGACGGCGACGGGGACGCCGAGGGGGACCGGCTCGGCGGCCGGGCCGTCGACGACGCCTGCGGCCGCGCCGCCTCGGCCGTCGGGTTCTGCGCCGTGATGGGCAGTGCGCGCGGCCGGTCGTACGCGGTTCCGGCCATGACCGTGTGGACGCCCCACCACGACAGCGTCACCGCCGCGCCGGTGGACAGCGACCACGCCATGGCATGTACGAGTCCTCGATGCATCCGGGCCATAGTGCACCACCCGCCCCGGCGTTGTCCCGGACGGGCGGGGGCGGACCGGTGTCCCCCGGATGGCGTACGGTGCCGCCCATGGCAAGTGTGCTCGTGGTCGAGGACGACCAGTTCGTGCGATCCGCCCTCATACGGCACTTGACCGAGGCATCCCACACGGTACGGAGCGTCGGCACGGCCCTCGAGGCGCTGCGCGAGGTGGCTCATATCCGGTTCGACGTGGTCGTTCTGGACCTCGGTCTGCCCGATCTGGACGGCGCGGAGGCTCTGAAGATGCTCCGTGGCATCACCGACGTACCCGTGATCATCGCGACCGCGCGGGACGACGAGACGGAGATCGTACGGCTGCTCAACGACGGTGCCGACGACTATCTGACCAAGCCGTTCTCCGTCGAGCACCTGTCGGCCAGGATGGCGGCCGTGCTGCGCCGTTCCCGGGCGGCGGGCGAGGCCCCGCCCTCCCGCGTGATCCAGGTCGGCGGGCTGTCCATCGACCCGCTGCGCCGCCAGGCCGAGTTGGACGGAGCCCGACTGGACCTCACCCGAAGGGAGTTCGACCTGCTGGCCTTCCTCGCCGGCCGGCCCGGAGTCGTCGTGCCCCGCAAGGAACTGCTCGCCGAGGTCTGGCAGCAGAGCTACGGCGACGACCAGACCATCGACGTCCATCTGAGCTGGCTGCGCCGCAAGCTCGGCGAGACGGCGGCACAGCCGCGCTATCTGCACACGCTGCGCGGAGTGGGAGTGAAGCTCGAGCCGCCGAACGGGCAGTGGGCGTGAGCGACGCAGGACACCGGCCATGAGCGAAGGACACCGGTCATGAGATGGGCGCTCGTCAAGGTCTCACTGGCCGTCACGGTGATGGTCGTACTCGCCTTCGCGCTCCCGCTGGGCATCGTCATCAAGGAGATGGCCCGCGACCGCGCCTTCTCCAACGCCGAACGGCAGGCGGCGACCATCGGCCCCACCCTGACCGTCACCACCGAACGCCGCATGCTGGAGCGGGCCGTCGAGTCCACGCCCGCCGGCGCGGTCGGCCGGATGGCCGTGCACATCCCGGCCTCCGGCGAACCGGGCGGCCTGCCGCTGGAGATCGGCAAGCGCCGTGCGGCCAAGAAGGACCTGGCCACCGTCGAGCGGATCGGCCGCGCCTCGATCGCCGAGGTGTCCGGCGGCTCGGTCCTGTTGCAGCCGACGGCGATCGGCACCGGCCAGATCGCCGTCGTCGAGATCTTCGTACCGGAGGGCGAGGTCTCCAACGGCGTCGACACCGCCTGGCTCGTCCTCGCGGGGGTCGGTATCGCGCTGATCGTCGGCTCCGTCGCGGTCGCCGACCGGCTGGGCGTACGGATGGTGGAGCCGGCGCAGCGGCTCGCGGGTGCCGCGCACGATCTGGGGGAGGGCAGGCTCGGGGCGCGCGTCCCCGAGGAGGGCCCGCCCGAACTGCGGTCCGCGGCCGTCGCGTTCAACTCCATGGCCGACCAGGTGGTCCAGCTCCTGGCCAACGAGCGCGAACTGGCCGCCGACCTGTCGCACCGGCTGCGCACACCGCTGACCGTGCTGCGGCTGAACGCGGCGTCGTTGGGAGACAGCGCCGCCGCCGAGCAGACGCGGGCGGCCGTCGCCCAGTTGGAGCGCGAGGTCGACACCATCATCCGCACCGCCCGCGAGGCCAAGCCGCAGACCGCGGCGGCCGGACCGGGCGCCGGCTGCGACGTCTCCGAGGTGGTCCGCGAGCGGATGGGGTTCTGGTCGGCGCTCGCGGAGGACGAGGGCCGCAAGATCCGGCTCGCCGGGGTGGACCGGCCCGTACGCATCCCGGTCGCCCGCCCCGAACTGGCCGCCGCGCTCGACGCGCTGCTCGGCAACGTCTTCCGCCACACGCCCGAGGGCACGGCCTTCTCCGTCGACGTGCACAACGGCGACGACGCGGTCATCGTCCTGGTCTCGGACGCGGGCCCCGGCATCGCCGACCCGGCGGCCGCGATGGCCCGCGGCAACAGCGGGGCGAGGGAGGGCTCGACCGGGCTCGGGCTGGACATCGTGCGCCGGGTCGCGGAGTCCACGGGCGGCGACGTACGGATCGGCAGTTCGGTGCTCGGCGGCACCGAGGTACGGATCTGGATCGGTCTCGACCCGCGCGAAGCAGCCGCGGGCGACCGGCGGGGACGGCGCCGGGGACGTGTGCAGCGTCGGCGGAAGGCGGCACTCCGGTAGTCGTCCGGACCGGGGTCGCCGGCCATCATTAATCGCTTCCGATGCCTCCCTTAAGCGCGCCCTAAGAACACCGACCGCCGCCCCTGATCGGTCATTTGTCCGGTTCGGGGCCGCTAGCGTGCAGCGCACCACCCCCGACTCCGTAACGCAGAGGCAGGCACGCGATGGGCAGCAGCACGCACCGGCGCAGGGCGAGCGTCAGGACCAGGGCGGTCGGCGCGGTCGTCGTGACCGCGGTGACCGGCGGCGCCGCGATCTTCCTCACCGGCACCGCGCAGGCCGCGTCGGTGGGCGCCGCGTACACCAGGACCAGCGCCTGGGAAGGCGGTTACACGGGCCGGTACGTCATCACCAACGAGACGGGCGCGGCGCAGACCGACTGGACGCTCGAGTTCGACCTGCCCGCCGGGACGAAGATCGGCTCACTGTGGAACGGCGAGCACACCGTGGACGGCCGGCACGTCACGGTCAGGCCCGCGGGCTGGAACAAGACCCTGGCGCCCGGCGCGTCGGTCACCGTCGGCTTCGTCACCTCCGCGAACGGGGAGGCCGCCGACCCGACGTCCTGCCGCATCAACGAGGCCGCGTGCTCGGTCGACGACGGCGCGACGCCGCAGCCGAGCGGACGGCCGACGGAGCAGCCGACGCCCACGGCGCCCCCTTCACAGACGCCGAAGCCCACCGCGACTCCGACGTCCCCGCCGGCCGAGACGCCGAAGCCGGGCGCGGCCGGGCGCTACGCGCCGTACATCGACACCTCCCTCCACCCCGCCTACGACATGCTGGACACTGCCGCGAAGACGGGCGTCAAGGAGTTCAACCTCGCCTTCATCACCTCCGGTGGCGGCTGCGCCCCCCTCTGGGGCGGCGTGACGGACCTCGCGGACGACAAGGTCGCGTCCCAGATCGGCGCCCTGCGCGCCGAGGGCGGCGACGTCCGCGTCTCCTTCGGCGGCGCGGCGGGACACGAACTGGCGCTGAACTGCTCCTCCGCGGACGACCTGGCGAGGGCCTACGGCAAGGTCGTCGACACCTACGGACTCACCAAGGTCGACTTCGACATCGAGGGCGCGGCACTGCCCGACGCCGCCGCCAACACGCGGCGCTCCCAGGCGATCGCGCGGCTCCAGAAGTCCCACCCGGAACTCGACGTCTCCTTCACCCTGCCCGTCATGCCGGAGGGCCTCACCCAGCCGGGCGTCGATTTGATCGCCGACGCGAAGAAGAACGGCGTCCGGGTCGACGCGGTCAACATCATGGCGATGGACTACGGCCCGGCGTACAGCGGCGACATGGGCGACTACGCGATGTCGGCGGCCACCGCGACGCAGGCGCAGCTCAAGGGCGTGCTGGGCCTCTCCGACGCGGCCGCCTGGCAGACGGTCGCGGTCACGCCGATGATCGGCGTCAATGACGTCGTGACGGAGATCTTCACGGTGGAGGACGCCAGGCAGCTGGTGACGTTCGCCGAGTCGAAGGACCTGGCGTGGCTGTCGATGTGGTCCTCCACGCGGGACAAGCAGTGTGCGGGCGGGCAGAAGCCGGCGGCGGATGCGACGTGCAGCTCGATCCCGCAGGAGCCGTTGGCCTTCACGAGGGCCTTCGCCGCGTACAAGTAGCCCCTCCTCCCGCACGTAGCCACCCCTCCCGCCCCCCACGGGCGGCGCCCCGGCCGGCCCCCACCCGACCGGGGCGCCGCCGCGTCGGCATGCTGCGGGCCCGCGTGTCCCCGCCGGAGCGCTGCCGCGGTGCCGGTGCCGGGCCGGGTACGACAGGCGGCCGGCCGGGGGCGGAGCGTGCCGGGCACGCCGGCGCGGCCGGTCACGGCCTGCCGGTGACCTGCGGCTTCCGTACGGCACGGCACAACAGAGCCCGGGAGCGCTCCCATGCGCAATTCCGCCGGATCGTCGTCCGGGAAGCGGGGTACCGAGGGCCTCGAACACGTTATGTTCTCCGCCTGGGCAGCCTGGGGAGGCGGACACGATGTCTCGGACCATCCGCGAGGGGAGCAGCGGGGGACGTGCCACCGGCCTGCCCACGCTCGAGCAGGTGGCCGCCCGGGCGGGCGTCGGACGCGGCACGGTCTCCCGGGTGATCAACGGCTCGCCACGGGTCAGCCAGGAGACCCGCGCCCTGGTCGAGGCGGCCGTCGCGGAGCTGGGCTACGTACCGAACCGGGCGGCCCGTGCGCTCGCCGGAAACCGCACGGACGCGATCGCGCTCGTCGTTCCCGAGCCCGAGGACCGCTTCTTCGCGGAGCCGTACTTCTCCGAGATGGTGCGCGGGGTCGGCGCGGCGCTCGCCGACACCGAGATGCAGCTGCTGCTGACGCTGGCCGGCAACGACCGGGAGCGCAAGACGCTCGCCCAGTACCTGGCCGCGCACCGGGTCGACGGCGTGCTGCTGGTCTCGATGCACGCCGGGGACCCGCTGCCGGACCTGCTGGAGCAGCTGTCGATCCCCGTGGTGATCAGCGGCCGCCGCGCGGCCGACGAGACGCTGGCCGCGGTCGACTCGGACAACTTCGAGGGCGCGCGGGCGGCGGTGGCGCATCTGGCGGCCCGGGGGCGCCGCACCGTCGCGACGATCACGGGCCCGCTGGACGTGTACGGCGCCGAGCGCCGGCTGGACGGCTATCGCTCCGCCGTCGTCGAGGCGGGTCTCGACGACGACCCGCGGCTGACGGCGGTGGCCGACTTCACCGAGCAGGGCGGCCGGCTCGCCATGCGCGCACTGATCGAGGCCCGCCCCGACCTCGACGCCGTCTTCGCCGCCTCCGACGTCATGGCCTCCGGCGCGCGGCACGTACTGCGCGAGTCGGGCCGCCGTATACCGGACGACGTGGCCCTCATCGGCTTCGACGACTCGGCGGTGGCCCGCCACATGGACCCGGCGCTCACCAGCGTGCGCCAGCCGACGGAGGAGATGGGGCGCACCATGGCGCGGGTCCTGCTCCAGGAGATCGCGCAGCCGTCCTCGGAACGCCCCCAGATCGTGCTGCCCACCGAACTGGTGGTGCGCGACTCGTCGTGACGGCGGTGGCGCGCCCCCGCCGTCACAAGGCACACGTCAGGGGGCGACCGGCTCGGGGACGCAGGGCCCGGACCATGGGAGACGTGTTGAGCGGACGAGGCGGGGCTGTGTTCCCGCGGTCGTTCGGGCTCTGTCCCCGCGGTGTTCCCGACGTTCCGGGCATGACGAAGGCCCGGCCTGTTTGTGCAGGCCGGGCCTTGATCATTCAGGGTGAGTAACGGGACTCGAACCCGCGACATCCTGGACCACAACCAGGTGCTCTACCAGCTGAGCTATACCCACCACGACCGGTCGCTTTCCCGACCGGCCGAGAAAAAGTGTACAGGGTCCGAGAGGGTGCTCGCGCCCGCGTTTTCCGTGGGCGCCGAGCCCCGGTGCTACTGGGCGGGCAGCACGTGTTTGGCCGCGATGGCCTTCGCCGTCTCGGAGTCGGGCCCGGGCTGCGGGACGAAAACCGCCTCGCGGTAGTAGCGGAGCTCGGCGATGGACTCGCGGATGTCGGCCAGCGCCCGGTGGTTGCCGCTCTTCTCCGGGCTGTTGAAGTACGCCCGCGGGTACCAGCGGCGTGCCAGCTCCTTGACCGAGGAGACGTCGACGATCCGGTAGTGGAGGTAGCTCTCCAGCGTCGGCATGTCGCGGAACAGGAAGCCGCGGTCGGTGCCGACCGAGTTGCCGCACAGCGGAGCCTTGCCGGGTTCCTTGACGTGCTCGCGGACGTAGGCGAGGACCTGCTCCTCGGCGTTCGCGAGGGTCGTGCCGCCCGCCAGGGCGTCGAGGAGGCCGGAGGCGGTGTGCATCCGGCGCACCACTTCCGGCATCGTCTCGAGCGCCGCGTCCGGCGGGCGGATCACGATGTCCACGCCTTCGCCGAGTACGTTCAGTTCCGAGTCGGTGACCAGTGCGGCCACCTCGATGAGTGCGTCGTCCGTCAGCGAGAGCCCGGTCATCTCGCAGTCGATCCACACCATGCGATCGTTCATGCGCCCTACCTTACGGGGGTGTCGGCGCCGCGTTCCCGGCCCGTGCGGTCCGGCTCGTGACGCCGTCGGCTCGTGCGGTCCGCCCGTGAACGCCGCCGGCCCGGCCGGGACGCCGCCCTGTGCGAGGGACGTCCCGGCCGGGCCGGGTCGAGCCGGTGACCGCGCGCTCTAGGGTGCGCTGCGCGGTCCGGGCAGGCTCGGACGGCCGTGACCTGCCGCGTACGCCTCCGGGGCCGGTTTGCCCAGGTCGGCGGCCGCCGCGATGGCCGCGGCCCCGGCCGGGGTGCGCCTGGGCCCCGGGCCCGCCTGTGCGGGCACCATGGCGTCCACCATCGGCGTCCGGTCCGGATCGCCCTGGGGGCGGCGGGCCCGGTACGCGGCCCGGTAGGCGGCCGGGGAGGACCCCAGCTGCCGCCGGAAATGCCCGCGCAGTGCCACCGGGGAGCGGAAGCCGCAGCGGCCGGCGACCTCGTCGACCGAGTAGTCCGAGGTCTCGAGCAGTCGCTGCGCCTGCAGCACCCGCTGGGTGATCAGCCACTGCAGCGGGGCGGAGCCGGTCAGCGAGCGGAACCGCCGGTCGAAGGTGCGCCTGCTCATGTACGCACGTGCGGCCAGCGTCTCCACGTCGAACTGCTCGTGGAGGTGTTCCAGTGCCCAGGACACGACCTCGGCCAGCGGGTCCGAGCCGATTTCCTCCGGTAAAGACCTGTCGAGATAGCGCTCCTGACCGCCGCTGCGCCGCGGCGGGACGACGAGCCTGCGGGCGAGCGCCCCGGCCGCCTCCGTGCCGTGGTCGGTACGCACGATGTGCAGGCAGAGGTCGATTCCGGCCGCCGTGCCCGCGGACGTGAGCACATCACCGTCGTCGACGAACAGCTCCCGCGGATCCACATGCACGGACGGGTAGCGCTTGGCCAGCGTCGGCGCGTACATCCAGTGGGTGGTGGCCGGGCGCCCGTCGAGCAGGCCGGCCGCGGCCAGGACGAACGCCCCGGTGCACAGGCCGACGATACGGGCGCCTTCCTCATGTGCCCGGCGCAGCGCGTCGAGCGCCTCGGGCGGTGGCGGCGAGGTGATCGAGCGCCAGGCGGGCACGACGACGGTGCCTGCTCTGCTGATCGCCTCGAGGCCGTACGGTGTGGTCAGTTCCAGGCCGCCGGTTGTCCGCAGCGGACCGTCCTCGCCCCCGCACACCAGCAGGCGGTAGCGGGGAACTCCGGCGTCCTGACGGTCAATTCCGAACACCGAGAGTGGGATGGAACTTTCGAATATAGGGCCGCCGCTGAACAGCAACACGGCGACGACTTCCCGTCGCCGGCGCCCGGACAGCTTCCGTGCCGTCTCCGGCGCGGCGGAGTCCTGACTCATGACGCTAAACCCCCCTCGAAGTACGCGTCTCCCCGTTCGTTTCTGGCCTTTCGCTCCTGCACGTTTCCCCTCGGTTCCGCACGAGTCCCCCCGGCCTTCGATACTCATGATCGAATCTACTGCGTCCCGTGGTGTCGGCGTGACACGTTCGGGATGCCCCGCTATGTCGACATGGCAACTTGGCGGGATGCATTCGATCACGAAGCGTTCCACTCGGAGGGCCCGCAGGGAAGTGCGCCGCACGGGCATGGCCCGTCCCCGTAGGGTGCGTAAGCCGCCTTCAGCCCTTTCCTCCCTGGTGACAAGGGGGTTGGCAGGCCATTTCGGCAAGGTTCGGCGTGTGCGGTGAAGTTGGCTGAAAACCTTCGGTTGGCAGCGCGCGGAACCGTCAGCCGCCCGGCGTGCGCCGCGATCCGTGCCGCGCGCCCCGGCGCGCCCTCGGGACGGTACCGGAGTCGCGCCTTCCGGTGGGCGGCGAGTCCGTCGCGGCGCGGCACCGCGCAGTGGTCCGCTCGGAGTGGCGCAGCAGGATCCGGCAGGCCGCGGTCACGGCCGCGAGGCCCAGGGCGGCGGCGGCCGCTCCGCCGACGGACGTCCCGTACACGACCAGCACGACGGGTACCAGCAGGCAGCTGAACGCGCCCCAGCGGACGATGTCGCTCGCCGGGTCCGACGGGCGGCCCGAGGGCGGCCGGGAGGGGGCGCGCCGCGAGGAGGGCGGCCGGGAGGGTGAGGGCCGACCGGTGGCGCGGCGGGGCGAGCGGGCGGGTCCGGGCGGTCGTGCGGGCAACGTGAACTCCTGGGGCGGCGGGGTGGCCCAGTGGCCAACGAGGGCAGCGGCCATCCGGTCACCGGGTGCCGTCGGCCGGTCGCCGGGCGGCCATCGGGTCGCGGGCTGGCGTCGTCCGCTCACCGGGTGCCGGTCGGCCGGTCGCGGGTGTGGGTCGTCCCGTCACCGGGTGCCGGTCGCCGGGTGCCGGTCATTCGGTCGCGGGCGACGCGCAGACGGCTGTAGTGGCCAAGCGGCATTGCGATCCCGGGCGCGCTCGGGCATGCTCCCTGGAACGTCGCGCATGGGGGCAGCAGGCCCTGGGCAGGAGAGGAGTGTCGCCGTACCCTTGGGGTACGGGGTTGGGAAGACGGTTCCCGGACACAGCTCCGCCTCTCCACAGACGCAGATCCCTCAGTCGATCCCTCCGAAGAGGACCTCCTTCGCCGAGACACCGATGGCCGGTCACGAAATCCCCGAACCCGCGGACCGCAAGCAGGTAGCCGATCCTCTGTCGGACCTGCGGGCGGCGGAAGAAGCACGCCCTTCCTGCGATCCTGCCTTCCGGCACGGAGTCGTCGTCGGTTTCGACGGGTCCACCTCCAGTGAGCGAGCGCTCGCCTACGCCATCGGCATGGCTCGGCGGACCGGATCCGGACTGATCATCGTCCATGTGGCCAACCGGCTGCCGACCACCGTCTGGGCCGGCTGCGAGCCGCCCGTGTTCGTGGACGTGCCCGACCACCGCACCGAGGTCCTCGGTCTGGAGCTGGCCTGCGCGGACTACCTCACCGAGGTGCCCTGGATCCTGGTCGAGCGCGGCGGCGACATCTGCCACGAACTGGAAGAGGTCGGCCGTGAGTACTCGGCCGACGCGATCGTGGTCGGCTCCACGCACGGGATCGCCGGCCGGCTCTTCGGTTCGGTCGCGGGGCGGCTCGCGAAGCGCGCGCAGCGCCCGGTGGTCGTCATCCCGTAGCCCCGGCACCGGACTTGGCCCCCGCTTGCCGCCGAGACGGCGTCAACTGCACGCTACCGTGCCCGACTTCCCTGCCGCGTTCGGAACCTACCGGCCCGTAGCAGGTGGATTGTGCGCTTGTGAAGGGTACATACCGGTCCTGGGAACAGCGGCACTTGCAGCACAACTGCACAGGACAGGAAGGGAGCCCGCCGTGGACAACGACGTCTCTGCGGGAAGCGCTGGTACAACTTCGACTCTCGGCCATCTCGCCCTCGGTCTGACCCTGTTGGCGTTCGGCGTCGGCAACACCGGCGTGATCGACAACGTGACCGCGGCCGACACGGCCGCACTCGCCACCTGGGTCGGCGGAGTGGCGCTCTTCGTCGTCGGCCTGCTCGAGTTCCGCGCCGGCAACGGCGGTTCCGGCACGGCGTTCGCCGGTCTCGGCGCGTTCTGGTTCACCTGGGGCACCGCCGTCGGCGGCGAGACCTCGGCCGAGGCGGCGGGGCTCTTCATGCTCCTGTGGGCGCTGCTCGCTCTGACACTGACCGCTGCGGCCTCCGGCAGCGGTGTGCTGGGCCAGGGCGTGTACGGGCTGCTGACCCTCGCGCTGCTGCTGGGCGGCACAGCCGCCTTCGCGGGCAACGAGGGGCTCGCCAAGGCCGGCGGATGGGTCGGCGCCGTGGCGGGCCTGGTGGCCTGGTACGGGGCGACCGCGGCGCTCGCCAAGTGGCCCACCTTCACCGGACGCGCTGCCGGCCGCCGGGGAGTGACGGCCACCGGCTGAGGCTGCGGCCTCACGGCAGCATGGGGCCGGTGCTCCGGGTCCCGCACCGGCCCGTGCGGAAAGGAGACGCCCCCTGCGTGCGGTGGCACGCAGGGGGCGTCTCCCCGTTTCCGGGCCGGCCCGTCCCCGGGCGCCCGCCGCTGCGGGCGCGCCGGTCCTATTCGACGGTCACCGACTTCGCGAGGTTGCGCGGCTTGTCGATGTCCCGGCCGAGCGACAACGCGGTGTGGTAGGCGAGCAGTTGAAGCGGGATGCCCATCAGGATCGGGTCCAGCTCGTCCTCGTTCTTCGGCACCACGATGGTGTGGTCGGCCTTCTCCTGCTCGCGGTGGGCGACCGCGAGGATCCGGCCGCTGCGTGCCTTGATCTCCTCCAGAGCCGCCCGGTTCTTCTCCAGCAGCTCGTCGTCCGGCACGATCGCGACGGTCGGCAGCGCGGGCTCGATCAGCGCGAGCGGACCGTGCTTGAGCTCGGAGGCCGGGTACGCCTCCGCGTGGATGTAGGAGATCTCCTTGAGCTTCAAGGACGCCTCCAGGGCCACCGGGTAGCCGCGCACCCGGCCGATGAACATCATCGACTTGGCGTCCGCGTACTGCTCGGCGAGCTTCTTGATCTCGTCCTCGGTCTCGAGGATCTCGCTGATCTGGGCGGGCAGCCTGCGCAGACCGTCGATGATCCGCCGGCCCTCGGAGACCGACAGGTCGCGGATGCGACCGAGGTGCAGGGCGATCAGCGCGAAGGCGACGACCGTGTTGGTGAAGCACTTGGTGGAGACGACGCAGACCTCGGGGCCGGCGTGGACGTACGTGCCGCCGTCCGCCTCGCGGGCGATCGCCGAACCGACGACGTTCACGACCCCGAGCACCCGGCCGCCCTTGCGCTTCAGCTCCTGCACGGCCGCGAGCACGTCATAGGTCTCGCCGGACTGGGAGACGGCGATGTAGAGGGTGTCGGGGTCCACGACCGGGTTGCGGTAGCGGAACTCGGACGCCGGCTCCGCGTCGGCGGGGATACGGGCCAGGGACTCGATGAGCCCGGCGCCGATCAGGCCGGCGTGGTAGGAGGTGCCGCAGCCGAGGATCTTCACGCGGCGGATGGAGCGGGCCTCGCGGGCGTCCAGGTTCAGACCGCCCAGGTGCACGGTGTTGAACCGGTCGTCGATCCGGCCGCGCAGCACGCGGTCGACCGCGTCGGGCTGCTCGGAGATCTCCTTGTGCATGTACGTGTCGTGGCCGCCCATGTCGTACGACTCGGCCTCCCACTCCACGGTGGTCGGGGTGGCCGTCGTCGTCGAGCCCTCGGTGGTGTACGTACGGAAGTCGTCGGCCTTGAGGGTGGCCATCTCGCCGTCGTCGAGGGTGACGACCTGGCGGGTGTGGGCGACGAGGGCGGCGACGTCGGAGGCGACGAACATCTCCTTCTCGCCGATGCCGAGGACGACCGGGGAGCCGTTGCGGGCGACCACGATGCGGTCGGGGAAGGCGGCGTGCATGACGGCGATGCCGTACGTGCCGTCGACCAGCTTCAGCGACTGGCGGACCTTCTCCTCGAGAGTGTCGGCCTGGGCGCGGGCGATCAGGTGCGTGAGCACCTCGGTGTCGGTCTCGGAGGCGAAGACGACGCCGTCGGCCTCGAGCTTCGCACGCAGCTCGGCGGCGTTGTCGATGATGCCGTTGTGGACGACGGCGACCTGGTTGTCGGTCGACAGGTGCGGGTGCGCGTTCTCGTCGCTCGGGGCGCCGTGGGTCGCCCAACGGGTGTGTGCGATGCCGGTGGTGCCGGCGAAGCGCTTGGGGACGCGGGCCTCGAGGTCGCGGACCCGGCCCTTGGCCTTGACCATCTTCAGCCCCGCGGACCGGGGACTGTTGATCACCACGCCCGCGGAGTCGTAACCCCGGTACTCCAGCCGCTGCAGGCCCTCCAGCAGCAGCGGAGCCACATCACGCCTGCCGATGTATCCGACGATTCCGCACATACGGTTTCTGCCCCTCCATAGATCTGTGTGTGCCCGGCCCCGACGGCCGGCCCCCGCGGGCTGCTCAGCCGTAGACGATGCGGCGCAGCTGGCGGAGCGAGAGCTCCGGCGGCGCCACCGAGCGGTGCGGCAGTTCGGCCGCGATCCGCTCGAAGATCGCGGTGTTCACGGCGCCGCCGGACTGCAGTTCACGGTGGCGGCGGCGGACGAACTCCTCGGTCGTCTCGTCGAAGTACGCCAGCACGTCGAGGATCACGCGGGCGGCCTCACCGCGCTGGAGCGCGGTGCTGCGCACCAGGTGGTCGATGAGATCGTCGTGCGACGTGCGCACTGACTGGCGGGGTTCGGGCACCCGTAGATATTGAAGGGTGCGCACTCCTGTCTGCAAGAATCCTGCCCGCTTTCGGGCAGGAGATAGCTCACATTCGCTTGAGGACGGCCTGTTTCGCGGTGCTGAACTCGTCCTCGGTCAGTATCCCGGCCTGGTGCAGCTCGCCCAGTTCGCGCAGCCGGCGCAGCAGCACATCGTGATCGTCCGACCCGCCCGACCCGCCCGACCGGTCCGACCCGTCCTTCCCTTCCGCCCCGGCGGTCTCATGTGTCTCCGCCCCTGGAGCCGGCGTCGGCTTCGGCGTACCGGCGGCGTACGGGTGCGGCATGCGCGCCGCGACCGCCGCCGCGACCAGGGCCATGAGCGGGTCCTTGCGGAAGCCCCACAGCTCCACCGCGTGCGGATCGTGCTTGGGCGGTGTCCGGACCGGTTCCGGTGTGACCCGGAATCGCAGATATCCGTTCTCCAGGCCGGCGGCGGGCAGCCACTCCACCGCGCGCACGTCGTCGAGCGCCAGCGTGCGCGGGCCGCCGGACTGCTTGGACTCCTCCGTCTTCCAGTTCCACTCCAGGCGGATCCGCTCGCCGTCGAACGCGACCGTCCCGTCGCCCGCGCCGACCGTGATCGGCAGCGGAGGTCCCGGCAGCACGTAGTCGTCCAGCGGGCCCGTCTCCACCTGCTCCAGCAGCAGCGCACGGCGCACCTCGTCGACGAAGTACTCGGCGACGCCGGTGCGCGCCGGCTCCACGCTCAGCCGGTACGGGTCCCAGGCGTCGTCCAGCCTGCCGGCGGTGATCTGCAGCAGGGGGTCCGCGCCGTCACGCAGTCGCAGTCGCAGCCGGCCCGTCTTCTTGCCGGACTCGAACGAGATGCCGGCCAACGCCCCGAGCGGCACCGCGATTTCCCCGAGAGTCCGGCGCAGCGGGCTCACGCTCTTGTCGTTGCCGGGCACGATGCGCACCGTGTCCCCGTCGAACGTCCAGGTCCCGTCCTTCTGGATGATTTCCGCCATGAGGGGATTCTTTCGCCGACGAAACGAGTAAGTGGTCTATACCTTGACCATAGTTGAGGTGAACAGTACGCATGGTGACAGTCAGGTCGCTCTGCGCACAGACGAGGCACTCCGTCGAAGGGACCCAGCCTGTGAGACAGCCCCGACCGATTTCCCGACTGCTCGGTTCACTCCTGCTCGTCACGGCGGCGGCCCTCTCCGGCTCCCTCCCGGCGGGCGCCGCCTCCGGTGCGGAACGCGGCCCCGCCGCCCGGCCGCTCGGCCAGATCATCCCCGCGCCCGCCTCGGTCAGTCCCGGCGGCGCGCCCTACACCCTGACCGCGGCCGCCCGCATCCGGACCGACGCCGCGCCCGAGGCACGGGCCGTCGGCGAACGCCTCGCCGAGGTGCTGCGCCCGTCGACCGGCTACGCCCTGCCGGTCACCACCGAGCCGGCGGCCCGTTCCATCCGTCTCCGGCTGGCGGCGGAGGAGAGCGCCCTGGGGGAGGAGGGCTACCGGCTGCGGTCCGCGCCCGGCGGTGTCACCATCACCGCCCACCGGCCCGCCGGTCTCTTCCGCGGCGTGCAGACACTGCGACAGCTGCTGCCCGCCTCCGTCGAGTCGGACTCCCGGCGCAGCGGCCCCTGGCAGGTCGCGGGCGGCACCATCACCGACGGCCCGCGGTACGCCCACCGCGGCGCCATGCTGGACGTCTCACGGCACTTCCTCACGGTCGACCAGGTCAAGCGCTACATCGACCATGTCGCCCTCTACAAGATCAACACGCTGCATCTGCATCTCTCCGACGACCAGGGCTGGCGTCTCGCGATCGACTCGTGGCCGCGGCTGGCCGCGTACGGCGGCTCCACCCAGGTCGGCGGAGGCCCCGGTGGCCATTACACCAAGGCCCAGTACAAGGAGATCGTCCGCTACGCCGCCTCGCGTCATCTCGAGGTCGTGCCGGAGATCGACATGCCGGGCCACACCAACGCCGCCCTCGCCTCGTACGCCGAGCTCAACTGCGACGGCGTCGCCCCGCCCCTGTACACCGGTACGGCCGTCGGCTTCAGCTCGCTGTGCGTGCGCAAGGAGATCACGTACGACTTCGTGGACGACGTGATCCGCGAGCTGGCCGCGCTCACCCCCGGCCGGTACATCCACATCGGCGGCGACGAGGCGCACTCCACCAGCCATGAGGACTATGCGGCGTTCATGGCCAGGGTGCAGCCGATCGTCGCCGCGTACGGCAAGACCGTCATCGGCTGGCACCAGTTGACCGGCGCGGCCCCGCAGCAGGGGGCGCTGGCCCAGTACTGGGGCCTCGACGGCACCAGCCAGGCGGAGAAGGAGCAGGTGGCCGAGGCGGCCAGGAACGGCACCGGGCTGATCCTCTCGCCGGCCGACCGGGTCTACCTCGACATGAAGTACGACAAGAACACCAAGCTGGGCCTCGCGTGGGCCGGTTACGTCGAGGTGCGCCGGTCCTACGACTGGGACCCGGCGACCTATCTGCCGGGCGTGCCCGCGAGCGCCGTCAAGGGCGTCGAGGCGCCGCTGTGGACGGAGACCGTCTCGAGCGACGCGCACATCGACCGGATGGCGTTCCCGCGCCTCCCCGGTGTCGCCGAGCTCGGCTGGTCACCGGCGTCCACCCACGACTGGGACACCTACAAGGTGCGGCTCGCGGCCCAGGGACCGCGGCTGTCGGCGCTCGGGATCGACTACTACCGCTCGCCGCAGGTGCCGTGGCCGGCGGAGCAGGCCCGGTAGGGGGCAGCGGCGTCCGCCACTCCATCGGGCGACGCGTGCCGCCCCGGGGACCGTCCTGGGGCGGCACGCGCCCGTCTTCGCGCCCGCGAGGCCGTCGGGCGAGGGGCCCGGCTGGCCGGGCGACGGCGACTCGGCGAACCGTGACGCCACCGGCGGGGGCCGAGCACCGCGTAGAGGTCGTCGCCCGCGTCCCCCGTGACCCGCGTCCGCCGCCACCTGCGTCGCCCGCGTCGCCCGCGTCGGCGGGGCGAGGGGGCGTCCTGGCCCGGGGTGGGGCAGGAACAGGGACAGCGACCGGTCACGGCCGCCGGCCGTGAAGTCCCGGAGGACGTCGTCGTTTTCGGTGGATGTGCCCGTGAGGGCGACCCGGATCAGGGACGGGCCGAGCCTCCGGGTCCCGCCGCCTGGGCATCGAAGAAACGGAACGGGGCGGGCTCGGCCGCGGTCGCCGTCGTCAGGAGACCTTCTTCGCGTTCTCGATCGCCTTGGCGAGGTCCTCCAGGATCGGCGCGCACTTGGCGTAGGAGTAGATCGGCTCGGTGACGCGCGGGACGACCTGACCGGCCTTCACCGCGGGCAGGCCGGCCCAGGTGGGCTTGGCCTCGAGGGTGTCGGGCTGCAGGGTGCCGGTGCGGTTGTCGAGCATGATGATGTCGGCGTCGTACTTGGCCGCGTTCTCCCAGCTGAGCTCCTCGAAGAAGCCCTGGGCGTTCGGCCTGGGCTCGACGAACTGCACGCCGAGTTCCTGGAAGTAGAGCGTGTCCGCGGACGTCTTCGGGGCGGAGACGTAGAAGAGGTCCTGGCTGCCGGAGCCGACGAGGACCTTCAGGTGCGGCTTGGCCTTCGCCGCCTGGCGCAGCCGCTCCGCGGCCTTCTCGAAGCGCGCCTTGGCGTCGGTGACCTTCTTGGCCTTCAGGTCGGCGCCCAGGGACGCGGCGAGGTCCGCGCGGCGCTGGAGGGCACCCGGCATGTTCACCTGGGCCGCCCACAGGGCGACGCTCGGAGCCAGGCCGAGGATCTTGTCCTTGGACTGGTCCGGCACGTACCAGAGGGAGTCCTTCGTCCACATGTCCGTCACCAGGAGCTCCGGCGCGAGCGCCGCGTACTTCTCGACACTGAACTCGCCCCAGACATTGCCCAGGATCTCGAGCTTGGTGATGTCCATGTCGCCGGCCTGGACGTCGGCCTTGCCGTCGGCGGTCTTCGTCGGCCCGAACACGCCGGAGACCTCGATGCCGTAGTCGTACAGGGCGGCGGCGGTGCCGGTGAAGGCGACGATGTTCTTCGGGGTGGACTTCGCCTCTGCCGTCCGGCCCCGGTCGTCCTTGAAGGACCAGGGACCGGACTTCGGCGCGGCCTTGCCGGAGTCGCCCTTGTCGTCGCTCTTCTTCTCCTGGCCGCACGCGGCGAGTGCCACGCCGAGCCCGAGGGCGCCTCCCACGGACAGCAGGCCGCGTCGGGTCGGATGGGGTGCTCGGGCGTTGGGCATGGTGGTGTCCGCTTTCGTACGTGTCGCATAGGCCACTGGCAGTTCGAATGTAGGTTAGCCTAACCTCACAGCGAGTCCAGAGGGGGCCGGTCCGAACGGCTCCGGGGGCGACGCGGTCCTGGCCGCGCGGCGGCGCGCGGCCCCCTTGCCCGGGGCCGCGCGCCGCTCGGCGCCGAATCAGCCGGTGAAGCCCAACTCCCTTGCGATCAGCATCCGCTGGACCTCGCTGGTGCCCTCGCCGATCTCCAGGATCTTGGAGTCGCGCCACATGCGCGCCACCGGGTACTCGTTCATGAAGCCGTAGCCGCCGTGGATCTGGGTCGCCTCGCGGGCGTTGTCCACCGCGACCGTCGAGGAGTAGAGCTTGGCGACGGCCGCCTCCTTCTTGAACGGCTCGCCGGACACCAGCCGGGACGCCGCGTCACGCCAGCCGACGCGCGCCATGTGGGCCTTCATCTCCATGTCGGCGATCTTGAACTGGATCGCCTGGTTCGCCCCGATCGGCCTGCCGAACGCATGACGCTCCCGGGCGTACTTCACGGACTCGTCCACGCAGCCCTGCGCCAGGCCCGTCGCCAGCGCCGATATCGCGACGCGGCCCTCGTCGAGGATGCGCAGGAACTGCGCGTATCCGCGGCCCTCCTCGCCCAACAGGTTGGCGGCCGGGACGCGGACATCGGCGAACGACAGCTCACGTGTGTCGGAGGCGTTCCACCCGACCTTGGAGTACGGGGCGGCGACCGTGAAGCCCGGTGTGCCGGAGGGGACGATGATGGAGGAGATCTCCGGTCGGCCGTCCGCCTTGCGGCCCGTGACGGCGGTGACCGTCACCAGGCCGGTGATGTCGGTGCCCGAGTTGGTGATGAAGCACTTGGAGCCGTTGACGACCCACTCGTCGCCGTCCCGCACGGCGGTCGTCTTCGTGCCGCCCGCGTCGGAGCCGCAGTCCGGCTCGGTCAGGCCGAAGGCTCCGAGGATCTCGCCCGAGCACAGCCGGGGCAGCCACTGCCGCTTCTGCTCCTCGGTGCCGAACAGATGGACCGGCATCGCGCCGAGGGAGACGCCCGCCTCCAGGGTGATGGCCACGGAGGAGTCGACGCGGGCCAGTTCCTCCAGGGCGATGCCGAGGGCGAGGTAGTCGCCGCCCATGCCGCCGTACTCCTCGGGGAACGGCAGCCCGAACAGGCCCATCCTGCCCATCTCGCGGACGATCTCGTAGGGGAACTCGTGCCGCTCGTAGAAGTCGCCGATCTTGGGGGCGACCACATCGTGCGCGAACTGCTCGACCGTACGGCGGAGTTCCTCGTGTTCGGCGGAGAGCCGGTGGTCAAGGGACATCAGGAGTCACTCCTTGTGGGAGAGGGCACGGACGGTACGGGAGGGGCTGGGACGGCCCAGCTGTTCGGCCATCCACACGCTCGTGGCGGTGAGCCGGCCGAGATCGACCCCGGTTTCGACACCGAGGCCGTGCAGCATCCAGACGAGGTCCTCGGTGGCGAGGTTTCCCGTCGCGCTCTTCGCGTACGGGCAGCCGCCCAGGCCGCCCGCCGAGGAGTCGACGACGCTCACGCCGTGCTGGAGCGCGGCGAGGGTGTTGGCGAGCGCCTGGCCGTAGGTGTCGTGGAAGTGCACGGCGAGCCGGTCGCTCGTCACCCCGGCCTCGTTCAGCGCGGTGAGCAGGGCGGCCACATGGCCGGGGGTGGCGACGCCGATCGTGTCGCCGAGGCTCAGCTCGTCGCACCCGATGTCGGCGAGGCGGCGGGTCACCCGGACGACCTGTTCGACGGGGACCGGGCCCTCCCACGGGTCGCCGAAGCACATGCTGAGGTAGCCGCGCACCCGCAGGCCGTGCTCGACGGCCCTGGTCACCACCGGCTCGAACATGGCGAGTGCCTCGTCGACCGTGCGGTTGAGGTTGGCCTTGGCGAACGATTCCGTGGCGCTGGCGAACACGGCCACCTCGCGGGCGCCGAGACCCAGCGCCCGGTCCAGGCCCCGGTCGTTGGGGACCAGCACGGGCAGCCGTACGCCGGCGAGGTCCCTGACGAGCGGGAAGAGCTTCTCGGCGTCGGCCAGCTGGGGCACCCACTCGGGGTGGACGAAGCTGGTCGCCTCCACCGTGGTCAGTCCGGCGCCGGCGAGGCGGCGGACGAACTCCGCCTTGACCTCGGTGGGCACCACCGACTTCTCGTTCTGCAGGCCGTCGCGGGGGCCGACCTCGTGGATGCGCACCCGGGCGGGCAGGCCCTCGGCGCGGACGGCCATGGGCAGTCCTTCTGCACCGGTCATCAGCGGGCCTCCTCTTGCGTCTCGGCCGGTGCGGCGACCGCGGCCGGTGCGGCGGTCTCGTCCGGCGCGGCGACCTCGGCGGGTGCCACCGGCTCCTCCGGCGCGACCACGGCGAGCACCTGGTCCATGGCGACGGTCGAGCCCGCGGTGACGTCGAGCTCGGTGACCGTCCCGGCGTGCGGGGCGGAGATGACGTGCTCCATCTTCATCGCCTCGACCACCAGCAGGCTCTGCCCGGCGCTCACCACGTCGCCGACGGCGACCTTGACGACGGTGACCGTGCCCGGCATCGGCGCGGCCAGGGTGTCCACGCCGGAGCGGGCCGCCCCGCTGAGTGACGCCTCGACCGGGTCGTGGTCCATCACATGCCAGGAGTCACCGTCCCGGCCGAGCCAGTCGCCCGCGCGATGGAAGGTGTGGGTGACGCCGTGCATCTCGACGGAGACCGCGTGCTCCTCGACGCGGGGAGCCGACTGCCTGTCCGCGGTGTGGGTGACGGGCTCGGCTCCCGGTACGCGCAGCGAGAAGGCGAGCGGGGCGGGCCGGCCGCCCATCCGCCAGCCGCTGGGCACCGAGAACGGGTCGGTCCAGCCGCCCGCGTCTGGCGCGAGTGCCCGTGCCCTGACCGCGGCCGCCGCCTCGTACACCTCCTCCGGGACGCCGTCCGGCACCAGGGAGTCCGCCTCACGCTCCACCAGACCGGTGTCCATCTCGCCGGACACCACCGCCGGATGGGCCAGCAGCCGGCGCAGGAAGCCCGCGTTGGTCGGCACGCCCAGCGTGACCGTGTCCGCGAGGGCGGAGCGCAGCCTGCGCAGGGCGGTCGGGCGGTCGGGGCCGTACGCGATGACCTTCGAGAGCATCGGGTCGTACAGGCTGCCGACCTCCGAGCCCTCGGTGAGGCCGGAGTCGGTGCGCACACCGTCGCCCTGCGGCTCCTGGAGCCGCAGGACCGTGCCGCCGGAGGGCAGGAAAGCGCGCTGGCCCGCCGCGAAGGACACGGTCTCCGCGCAGACACGGGCCTCCACCGCGTGCCCCGTGAGGGTGATGTCGTCCTGAGTGAAGGCCAGCGGCTCACCGGCCGCCACCCGCAGCTGCCACTCCACCAGGTCGAGGCCCGTGATCAGCTCGGTCACCGGGTGCTCCACTTGGAGGCGGGTGTTCATCTCCATGAAGTAGTACTGGGAGGGGTCGGTGCCGGGGACGATGAACTCCACCGTGCCCGCGCCACGGTAGCCGCAGGAGCGGGCCGCCTGCACGGCCGCCTCGCCCATCGCGGCGCGCGTCGCCTCGTCGAGCAGGACGGACGGCGCCTCCTCGATGATCTTCTGGTGGCGGCGCTGGAGCGAGCACTCGCGCTCGCCCAGGTGGACCACATGGCCGTGGCCGTCGGCCAGCACCTGGATCTCGATGTGCCGGGGGCGGTCGATCCAGCGCTCGACCAGCAGCGTGTCGTCGCCGAAGGAGGCACGGGCCTCGCGCCGCGCCGCCGCGATCTCGTCCATCAGGGCGGACTCGACGCGGGTGAGGCGCATCCCCTTGCCGCCGCCGCCCGCCGAGGGCTTGAGCAGCACCGGCATGCCGATCTCCCTGGCCGCGGCGGCCAGTTCGGCGTCGCTGAGGCCGCTGCCGGAGGAGCCGGGCACGACCGGTACGCCGGCCGCCGCGACGGTCTCCTTCGCGCGGATCTTGTCGCCCATGAGGGAGATCGCGGAGGCGGGCGGTCCGATGAAGGCCAGCCCCGCCTCGGTGCAGCTCTGGGCGAAGCCCGCGTTCTCCGCGAGGAAGCCGTAGCCCGGGTGGACGGCCTGGGCGCCGGTGCGGGTCGCGGCGTCCAGCAGCCGGTCGATCGAGAGGTAGCTCTCGGCGGCCGGCGCCGGTCCGATACGGACGGCCGTGTCCGCCTCACGTACATGGCGGGCGTCGGCGTCCGCGTCGCTGAAGACGGCCACCGAGCGCACGCCGAGCGACCGCAGGGTGCGGATGACCCGTACGGCGATCTCGCCCCTGTTGGCCACCAGAACGGTGTCGAACATCGTCATCGTCTTGAGGTCCCTCACATCCGGAAGACGCCGAAGCCGGCGTCCCCCAACGGGGCGTTGGCACACGCGGTCAGAGCGAGACCCAGCACCTGCCGGGTCTCCATCGGGTCGATCACACCGTCGTCCCACAGGCGGGCCGTCGCGTAGTAGGCGTTGCCCTGCCGGTCGTACTGCGCGCGGATCGGGTCCTTGAAGGACTCCTCCTCCTCGGCGGACCACTGCTCGCCGCGGCCCTCCAGCTGGTCCCGCTTGACGGTGGCCAGCACGGAGGCGGCCTGCTCGCCGCCCATGACGGAGATCTTGGCGTTGGGCCACATCCACAGGAAGCGGGGACCGTACGCACGGCCGCACATCGAGTAGTTGCCCGCGCCGTACGAACCGCCGACCACGACCGTCAGCTTCGGCACCCGGGTGCAGGCCACGGCGGTGACCATCTTGGCGCCGTGCTTGGCGATGCCACCCGCCTCGTAGTCCTTGCCGACCATGAAGCCGGAGATGTTCTGCAGGAAGAGCAGGGGGATGCCGCGCTGGTCGCACAGCTCGATGAAGTGCGCGCCCTTCTGGGCCGACTCGGCGAACAGGATGCCGTTGTTGGCGACGATGCCGACCGGGTGGCCGTGGATCCGGGCGAAACCGGTGACCAGCGTCTGGCCGAACTCCGACTTGAACTCCGAGAAACGGGAGCCGTCCGCGATCCGGGCGATGACCTCGCGGACGTCGTACGGCGTGCGGGAGTCGACCGGCACCGCGCCGTACAGCCCCGCCGGGTCGACCTTGGGCTCCTCGACCGGCTCGACCGTCCAGGGCAGCGGGCCGCGCGCGGGCAGCGTCGCGACGATGTTCCGTACGATCCGCAGGGCGTGCGCGTCGTCCTCGGCGAGGTGGTCGGTGACGCCCGAGACCCGGGAGTGGACCTCGCCGCCGCCGAGCTCCTCCGCGGTGACGACCTCGCCGGTCGCGGCCTTCACCAGCGGCGGGCCGCCGAGGAAGATCGTGCCCTGGTTGCGCACGATCACGGCCTCGTCGCTCATCGCGGGGACGTACGCCCCGCCCGCGGTGCACGAGCCGAGGACCGCCGCGATCTGCGGGATTCCCGCGCCGGACATCCGGGCCTGGTTGTAGAAGATCCGCCCGAAGTGGTCGCGGTCGGGGAAGACCTCGTCCTGCATCGGCAGGAACGCGCCGCCCGAGTCGACCAGGTAGACACAGGGAAGGCGGTTCTCCAGCGCCACTTCCTGCGCCCGCAGGTGCTTCTTCACCGTCATCGGGTAGTACGTGCCGCCCTTGACGGTGGCGTCGTTCGCCACGACGACGACCTCGCGGCCGCTGACCCGTCCGATACCGGCGATGACCCCGGCGGCCGGGGCCTGGCCCTCGTACATCCCCTCGGCTGCGAGGGGGGCCAGCTCCAGGAAGGGCGAGCCGGGGTCGAGCAGGGTGTCCACCCTGTCCCTCGGCAGCAGCTTTCCGCGCGCCGTGTGCCGGGCGCGCGCCTTCTCGCCGCCGCCGAGGCGCGCCGCCGCGAGGCGCGACCGCAAGCCGTCGGCGAGCTCCTGGTGTGCCGCCTCATTGGCCTGCCAGGCCCCGGACGCCGGGTCCGCGGCGCTCGTCAGGACTGGTGCCTGCTGCATCGATCGAGCTCCCTTGCTCGGTTAATGAGCGTTAACGTGTTGCGTCAAGGTTAACGACCGCTAACCGCTCTGTCTAGAATGAATGTTCATGAGCACCAGGACCGCGGCCCCGACCCGCCGCGAACAGATCCTCAAGGAGGCCGCACGCCTCTTCGCCGAGCGCGGTTTCCACGGCGTGGGGGTCGACGAGATAGGAGCCGCGGTCGGCATCAGCGGTCCGGGCCTGTACCGCCACTTCGCGGGCAAGGACGCGATGCTGGCGGAGCTGCTGGTCGGCATCAGTGAGCGCCTCCTCGACGGCGGGCGGCTGCGGGTCGAGGAGGCGGGGACCGGGGCCGAGGCCCTGCTCTCCTCGCTCATCGACGGCCACATCGACTTCGCACTGGACGACCGCCCGCTGATCACCCTGCACGACCGCGAGCTGGACCGCCTCCGGGACAGCGACCGCAAGCGGGTGCGCCGGCTCCAGCGCCAGTACGTGGAGCTGTGGGTGGCCGTGGTCCGTGAGCTGTACTCCGAGGTCGCCGAGTCCGAGGCGCGGGCGGCCGTGCACGCGGTCTTCGGCCTGCTGAACTCGACCCCGCACCTGCAGGCCAACGGCGGCGGCCCCCTGGGACGCGCGGCGACGGAGGCGCTGCTCAGGCGCCTGGCGCACGGAGCGTTCGCGTCGCTCGCCACGCGGTAGGCACGACCGGGCCGCTTCCCCCGCCCCGCCCCCGTTGCCGTGACGCCCGTGAGGCGCACACGGGCAGGGGGCCGGCCGAGTGGGGTCGGCTGCGCCCGGCCGGTGGCCGGGACCGAAGCGGCGGAGGCGGGCAGCAGAACGACGGGAACCCGGGCTTCCGGGCAGCGCCGGCGCCCTTCACCGCGGCCCGGGAGCGCCGCGTACGGCCCCCGCGTCCCACGGGGCAATACGGTCGACACGCTCCGCGCACCCCACGGCACAATGGGTCCATGCCGATACCCAGCCGCGCCGCTCTTGTCGACCACCTCGTCCGCTCACGTATCGCCGGAGACGTCGCCACACCACGCGACAACAACCTCTCCCACTACCGCAAGCTGGCCAACGGCGACCGGCACTACTGGCTCGGGCTGGAGCTCGGCGACCGCTGGAGTGACGAGCAGGACGTGCTCGCCGTCATGGCCGAGCGGTGCGGCGTCAGCGACGACCCGGAGCACCGTCACGGGCAGGACACCATCGACCCCGAGCTGACCGTGGATGCGCTCGAGCGCATGGCCGCGCGGCTGCGCAAGGCGGCCGACGCCAAGGAGCGGGTCCTCTTCGCGACCGGGCACCCCGGCGGGCTGCTCGACGTGCACCGGCAGACCGCGGCGGCACTGCGGGCGGCCGGATGCGAGATCGTACGGATCCCGGGCGGGCTCTTCGCCGACGAGGGCATGGTCTTCCAGTTCGCCGACGTCGCCGTGCTGGAGCGCGGCGCGACTCTGTGGCACACCCACTCGCCGGTCCCGATGGCCGCGATCCTCGACGGCCTGGCGCGGGACGGCAGACCGCTTCCCGACCTGGTCGTCGCCGACCACGGCTGGGCGGGCTGCGCGGGCCAGCGGGGGCTGGACTCCATCGGATACGCGGACTGCAACGACCCGGCGCTGTTCATCGGCGAGGCCGAGGGCACCCTCCAGGTGACCGTCCCCCTGGACGACCACGTCACCGACCCGCGCTTCTACGACCCGATGACGGCGTACCTGCTGGACGCGGCGGGTCTCACGGCTCCGGAGTGACCTTCCGGGCGGGCTCAGCCGCGCCAGCGGCCGCGAACCACGCAGTACGTGCCCGCCAGCAGCGTCAGAGACAGCGCGCCGCGCAGGGTGAGACCGAGGGCGTAACGCGGGCCGGTGCCGAGGTGGACGATCCGCTCGTGCAGGACGAAGAACAGCACCACCGCCACGACGATCAGCACGGCCCCACCTGTGGTCCACGCCGCCCGGGCGTGGGGGGACGCCTTCGCCCATCCGTCGGTCCCGGCCGCGTCGCGCGCCGGCGGGGCGGCGTGCGACGGTTCCTCCTCGGCCGGCGGCACCGCACTCATCGGGTCCCCTTCCGGGACGGGGCCAGGCTGCCCGGGCGGCGTGGCGGTCCCGGAGGGTGGTCGAGCCCCCGGGGATCCGGGCGGGCGCTTGTGGCGTCCTAGGATCTGCATCCAGGCTCGCAGCAGCAGGCACCGCATCGCTCAGACCACAGGACGACCTTTGCTCTACGACTTGAGGCCGCCGGTGCGGGTGCTCCTCGTCGACGACGAGGAGCTCGTGCGCACCGCGCTGCACCGCATCCTCGACTCCGCCGACGCCGTGAGCGTCGCCGCCGCCTGCGACGGGCCGGATGCCGTCGCCGCCGCCCGGCGGCACGCCCCCGACGTGGTGCTGCTCGACATCGACATGCCGGGAGCCGGCGGTCTCGACGTGCTGCGGGAACTGCGGGCGCTGCCCGATCCGCCCGTGGTGGCCATGCTCACCGCTCTGGACCGGGCCGACCACGTGGAGCGCGCGCTGCGCGACGGCGCCTCCGGCTTTCTGCTCAAGACCACGGAGCCGCGCTTCTTCGTCGACGCCGTGCGGCTGCTCGCCGCCGGCGGGGTGATCTGCACGCCGCCCGGCAGCGCCGCCGTCCTCGGCCGCTGCACCCGTTCCGCCCTGGCCGCCCCGGCCGCCGCGCCCGCCGCCGCCGACGACCTCGGCGGCCTCACCGGCCGGGAGCGCGACGTCCTCGCCCTGATCGCGGCCGGGCTTTCCAACGCCGACATCGCCACGCACCTCGGCATGGGCGTGACCACGGTCAAGACACACATCGGCGCGCTCAAACGCAAGCTCGCCGTCACCAGCCGGGTGGGCCTGGCGGCCGTCGTCCACCGGGCGGCCGGCGGAGGGGACCGGGGATGACCCCTGGATCCCCTCGATCCCGGGCGGTCGAAGCCCTCGTCGTCATCGTGGCCGTCGCCGAGGTGCTGGCCACCCGCGCCTGGCTGGCGGACTGGATGGTCGCGGCCGCACTCCCCGTCGCCTGCGTCCTCGTCCTGCGCAGGCGCTTCCCCCGCACCGTCCTCGCCCTCGCACTGCCCACCCTCGCGACCGGCGTGCTGTGGCTGCCGGCGCTGTGCGCGCTCCACGCGCTCGCGGCGTCCGAACGCCGCCGCGGCGAAGTGGTGGCCGGGTCCGCGGCCGTCGCCGTCGTCGCGTTCGTGCCGTGGCGGGACCTCGGTGGATACGCCTGGACACTGCCCGAAACCGTCCTCGGCGTCATGCTGGCCGGGCTGTTGGCCGTCGCTCCCGCCGCCCTCGGCCTGCTGGGCCGCGCCCGTGCCGAACTCGCCGGCCGCCTCGCCGAGCTGGCTCTCTCCCGGGAGCGGGAGCGCCGCTACGCCGCCGACCAGGCCGCGCTGCGGGAACGTGAGCGGCTGGCCCGCGACGTGCACGACACGGCCGCCCATCATCTGAGCCTGATCAGCCTGCGCTGCAGCGCCCTCGCCGCGACGGCGGAGTCCGCCCCGTACCGGGAGGAGGCGGCTGCCCTGGGAGAGCTCGGCCGCCGGGCCGCCGCCGACCTTCGCAGGGCCATCCGGCACGACAGCCCCGGCCTGGACCGGCTGCCGGAACTGCTCGAAGCGGCGCGCGACATCGTCGGCTCTGCACACCTCGATCCGGGCGACTGTCCGCAGGCCGTCCAGCACACCGCGTACCGCATCGTCCAGGAGGCACTGACCAACATCCGCCGCCATGCACCGGGCGCCTCGGCGGAGGTCTCGGTCCGCCGCGACGGGGAGGGCCTGCGCATCGCCGTGCGCAACGCCCCGCCACCGGCCCCCTGCCCCGCCCCGGAGGAGGGCGGCCACGGCCTCCACGGCCACGGCCTCCACGGCCACGGCCTCCACGGCCACGGCCTCCACGGCCTCCGCACCCGAGCGGCCGCTCTCGGCGGCACCCTGAACGCGATCCCGACGCCGGACGGCGGCTTCGTGGTGGAGGCGCTGCTGCCGGTCCCGATGTCGAAGCGCTGACGCGAGGGCGGTGCCGGAGCAGCCGACGGCAGCCTCGATCTGCGGACGCACTCGTGGGACGGGTTCTTCCGGGAACGCGCGCACGCCCGCTGCCTGAGCAGCGGGCGTGCGGGTGCGCGTCTGCGTGCGGGCCGTCAGCCGCGGGGGACGCGGACCACGCCACCTCCCCCGGCGCCTCGGGACGTGCCCCGGACTGTCAGCCGCGGGGGACGCGGACCACGCCCTCCTGGATGACCGTGATCGCCAGGCGCCCGTCCTGGGTCCAGATGCGGGCCTGGCCCAGCCCGCGTCCGCCGGAGGCGGACGGGGACTCCTGGTCGTAGAGCAGCCACTCGTCCGCACGGAACGGCCGGTGGAACCACATCGCGTGATCCAGTGACGCGCCGACCACGTCCCCGACCGCCCAGCCGCCCCGGCCGTGTGCCAGGAGCACCGAGTCGAGGAGCGTCATGTCGGAGACGTACGTCGCCAGGCAGACGTGCAGCAGGGACTCGTCGGCGAGCTTGCCGTTCGCACGGAACCACACCTGGGAGCGCGGCTCGCGCGGTCGGCCCGCCGTGGCGTACGGCGGCTCGTCCACGTACCGCAGATCGACCGCCGCCCGCGCCTCGAGCAGCCGGTTCACCACTCCCGCATCCACGAACCGGTCCGCGTAGCGCGGCAGCAGTTCGGCCGCCGTGGGCAGCGTCTCCGGCGCCGGGGCGGCCGGCATCTCGGCCTGGTGCTCCAGCCCCTCCTCGTACGTCTGGAACGACGCGGAAAGGTGGAAGATCGGCTGCCCGTGCTGGACCGCGACCACCCGGCGGGTCGTGAACGACCCGCCGTCGCGGATGCGGTCGACCGTGTAGACGATCGGCGCGCCCGGGTCACCCATGCGCAGGAAGTACGAGTGCAGGGAGTGGGCAGTGCGGTCCGCCGGGACCGTACGGCCCGCGGCGACCAGCGCCTGGGCCGCGACCTGCCCGCCGAAGACCCTGGGGACGACGGCGGACCGGGAGCTGCCGCGGAAGATGTTCTGCTCGATCTGCTCCAGGTCGAGCAGATCGAGCAACTCGTCGAGTGCTGAACTCATGAAAGGAACGTACCGGTGCGTGCCGTGCCTACAGGCCCATGTCCTTGGCGATGATCATCTTCATGACCTCGCTGGTGCCGCCGTAGATGCGGTTGACGCGGTTGTCGGTGTACAGGCGGGCGATCGGGTACTCGTTCATGAACCCGTAGCCGCCGTGCAGCTGGAGGCAGCGGTCGATGACGCGGTGCGCGACCTCGGTGCAGAACAGCTTCGCGGACGCGGCCTCGGCGGCGGTGAGTTCGCCGGCGTCCAGGGCCTCCGTGGCGCGGTCGACGACGGCCTCCGCCGCGTCCACCTCGGCCTTGCAGGCGGCCAGCTCGAACTTGGTGTTCTGGAACGACGCCACGGTCTTGCCGAAGACCGTGCGGTCCTGCACGTACTCCTGGGCGAACCGGACGGCGGCCTTGGCCTGGGCGTACGCGCCGAACGCGATGCCCCAGCGCTCGGACGGCAGGTTCTGGCCGAGGTAGTAGAAGCCCTTGTTCTCCTCGCCCATCAGGTCCTCGACGGGGACCTTGACGTCGACGAAGGCCAGCTCGGCGGTGTCGGAGGTCTTCAGGCCGAGCTTGTCCAGCTTGCGGCCGACCGAGTAGCCCGCCGACTTGGTGTCGACGGCGAAGAGCGAGATGCCGTGGCGGCGGTCCTCCGCGGTCGGCGCGGCCGTGCGGGCGCACACGATCACACGGTCCGCGTGGACACCGCCGGTGATGAAGGTCTTGGCGCCGTTGAGGACGTAGTGCGTGCCGTCCTCGGAGAGCTTGGCGGTGCTCTTCATGCCCGCGAGGTCGGAGCCGGTGCCGGGCTCCGTCATCGCCAGCGCCCACATCTCCTCGCCGGAGACGAACTTCGGCAGGTAGCGCTTCTTCTGCTCGTCGGTGGCGAGCGCCTTGATGTAGGGGAGGGCGAGCAGCACGTGCACGCCCGAACCACCGAAGTTCACGCCCGCGCGCGCGGTCTCCTCGTAGAGCACGGCCTCGAACTTGTGCGTGTCCAGGCCCGCGCCGCCGAACTCCTCGGGCACGTTGATACCGAAGACGCCCAGCTCACCGAGCTTGTAGTAGAAGTCGCGCGGCGCCTGGCCCGCAGCGAACCACTCGTCGTAGACCGGGACGACCTCGGCCTCGATGAAGGCGCGGATCGTGTCCCGGAACGCCTCGTGGTCCTCGTCGAAAACGGTACGGCGCACGGACGCCTCCTCGTGACTGAGTCAGTGACTGGTGGATACGCTGCGCTGTCTAAGCGCTTGCTCAGTCCAAGTTACCGGTCGGTTGTTGAAAGTGTCCAGAGTGATGCTGCGCACGCCTGGGATGTGACGAGGGCCCCGTCACATGGCGGAGCCCTCGTCGGAGTGCCGGTGCTGTGGACGCTGTCAGCAGGCGATTCCCTGCGAGCGCAGCCACTCGCACTGCGTCTCGCCGGACGTCCTGCCGCCGTCGTACGCACGGGGGTCCTTGTAGCCGGGGCCGACCGGCTCGTCAGCCTCGAAGACGCCGTCGCCGTCGAGATCGCCACCGTTGGGATCGATCGTGCCGGCGGGGTTGCGGCAGTTCTGGCGGTCGGCCGGGTCTGTGGTGCACAGGCCCTCGCCGTCGGTGGGGAGAGTGGCGGTCCGCGGATCGCCGCGTTCGGTCGCGGCTTCCTCTGCCGCCGTGTTCTGGGTCGTGGCCTGTCCCGCGAGGGCCTTGCCGAGTGAGGATGCCCCCGCTTGCAGGGCGATCTGCGGAACGCGGTCGGCCGCGGGCCCTGATGCGGAGCCCTCTGCCGCGCAGGCGGTGAGTGTCGAGAGCAGGAGTGCCGCCACTACGGCTGTGCCGGCGAATATGCCGCCCCTGCGGGGATTTTCGCGCAAAGTACCCATAGTCCGACCAATGCAAGATTGTCCGCTGGTGTGACGAACGTTACGGCGGCCCTGCCCGACGGGTCAATGTCTCCTGGTGATCGACAGATCCCGGCACGGCAACGAACCGGACGCGGCGCGCACCGCGGCGAACTCCGTGCGACACCATGACCGCATGAAGTCCGCCGCGCGGCTGCCGCGCCCTCTGATGTCCGTGACCGCAATGGTGTCCGTCGCCCTCGTGGGCTGCGGCACGGAGACCGCCGGAAGCAGCGCCGACCGCGCCGAACTCGAGGAACGCGCGCGTGGCGCCCAGGTGGCCATCGAGAACGTGTACGTCACCGAGGTGCCGGGCTTCGAGCTCGCCGAGCAGTCCGTGGGCGTCCTCGGCGCGGACGGGTTCTCCGCGACCTACGTGAAGCAGGGCGCGGGTACGCAGATACGGCTCGGCGTCGACCGGGGCGCCATGGACGCGGCGAGCTGCCCGAAGATCCCCGTCGGGGTCGGCAGCGGCGGCACGGGCGGCACCGCCGAGTGCGTGAAGGACGGCAAGAGCTGGTACCGCACGAGCGGCCCGCAGCACGAGTACGCGATCGAGGTGGACGGGCGTCTGGTGCGGCTCAACGCCGACACGGAGGCAGTCGACCGGGCCACCCTGCGCAAGGCCGCCGAGGCCGCGCACCCCGCGAGCGACGCGGAACTCGACACCGTACTGCCCCCCGCGCGCGAAGACGCCGGGCCGCCCGTCGAACGCGGCGACCTGCCTCCGGCCGGCGACGGGGCCCCGAACAACGGGACGGGCGTGGGCGGTTGAGCGGAGGGCGCCGCTCCGGGCCGGGCTCGGCTCGGTCCGGGCTCGACCGGCCCCGGCTCGGCCCGGTCCGTTGGTGTGGCGTGGGGTCGCCCTCCTGGTCTTGACGGTCGCGGCTCCGGGCCGTGCGTCAGGGGCGCTCCTTCGCCGCGTCGCTGCGCGATGGGCTTTGCCCACCCTTGACCCCCGCCCCTGCGCCGCTTTCCACCCACTTGGGAGGGCGGCCGGGGGAGGGTCTCCCCCGGTGGGTGCGTGGCCGCCGCCGGTTCCCGGCCTGCGGGCGAATGGGCCCTGCGGGGCGCGCGGCAGTGGAGTGGGGCGGCGGGCTCGGTTCAGCGGCAAGCGGTGGTCCCCTTGCTGCGGTTCATGCCCCGCTGGTCACCGCTCGGTGGGTGGTGAGGGCAGTGGCCCGCCCCTGGCGTCCGCGTCGCCCCGCTTGCGGCGGCGGGGAGGGCTGACGGAGCCGCCCTTCGGTGAGCTACCGCCGCGACAGCGGGCATTTCGGTGCTCTTTGAGCGTGACTCCGAAGTTTTCATCGATTTGGGACACCTTCGTGTCCTTTTGCCCTGCTGCAAGTGTCCTGAACCGGTGGCAACTTGAAAGTGAGCCCTCAGGCGACTCTCGGGACCCCCACGCGCTTCCTCGACCCTGGTGTCCACGTGCCCGCGCCCGCGCCGCGGACCGGCCCGGGACCACGGCTACGGCTCCACCTTCCTCGGCATCTTCCTCTTCTCGGGCCGCGTCGTGGGCGCCCAGCGGCGCCGAGCGGGCTGAGACGGGGCGGTCCGCGCCCGGCACGGGGGCTGCGACAGGGGCCCCGTCACGCCGGACGGGGGGCACCGCACCGCTCGCTCGGGCCCGGGAAGAGGCACTGTCCGCCGTGACGACTAGGCTGAACGTCGGAGAGGGGCCGGCATGCTGCTGAGATTCCGCACGGCCAATGTGCGGTCACTGCGCGACGAGCAGGAGCTGACGTTCGTCATGCCCGGGGACGAGCCGAGCGCCGCCGCGAGGCGCGTCGAGCTGGCCGGGGGCATGGTCGGCGTACTCCCTCTGGTGGGCATCTTCGGCGCGAACGCCTCGGGCAAGTCGAACGTCCTCGCCGCGATGACCGACATGAGCCGTGCGGTGCAGGACTCCTACGCGCGCTGGGCCTCGTACGACGGCACCGACCGAACCCCTTTCGCACTGGACGGCAAGAGCGGTGAGGAGCCGAGCTTCTACGAGGTGGACCTGGTCCTCGAGGGCGTGCGCTGGACCTACGGCTTCGAGCTCGGCCCCGAGCGGGTCGAGGCCGAGTGGCTGCACAGCTATCCGCGCGGCCACCGCCAGGTGTGGCTCGATCGGGACGCCTCGCGCGCCAAGGTCTACGACTGGCCGGGCGCCCGGGTGAAGGACCGTGCCGGACTGGAGCGGCGCACCCGGCCGAACGCGCTGGTCCTCTCCACGGCCGGTACCGACAACCACCCGCAGCTGACCCCCCTCTTCCACTGGTTCCGCCGCAATCTCTGGCTGATCAACCCCGAGGAGGAGCGGCCGGAGCGGGAGGCTTTCACCACCCGCGAGCTGGCGGGCAGGCGGGCTCGCCGCATCAACGAGCTGCTGCGCGTCGCGGACCTCGGCATCACCGGTGCGGAAGCCGTCGAGGGCGCACGGGGGGTGCCGGAGGTCCGGCTCACCCACCGGTCCGGCGCGGGCGACACCCCGCTCGAATGGCGGCACGAGTCCTACGGCACCCGCTCCTGGTACGCCCTGCTCGGCCCCCTGCTGCTGGCCCTGGACGAGGGCGCGGTACTCCTCGTCGACGAACTGGACGCCAGCCTCCACCCGCGCTTCGCCGCCGAGGTCATCCGGCTCTTCCACGACCCGGAGGCCAACGCCAAGGGCGCGCAGCTGGTGTTCACCTCGCACGATCCCTCCGTCCTCACCACACCGAGCGGCGGCCGCCTGCTGGAGCCGGCCCAGGTGTGGCTCACCGAGAAGGACGAGGTCGGGGCCACCGAGCTGTATCCGCTGACCGCCGCCTCCCCCGGGGAGGACGAGGACCTGATGAAGGCGTACCTGGCCGGGGCCTTCGGCGCCGTCCCCGCACTGCTGGAGGGCCAGATCGCCCGGCGGCTGCTGGTGGCCACCGAAGGGGAACGCGAGCACGAGGCGGAGCGGAGCGGCGGCTGATGGGGCGCACGAGGGGGAAGGACACGCTGGGACCCGCGAAGAAGGGGCAGCGGCGCTACAAGGTCGTCCACGTCTTCACCGAGGGCCGGGTGACCGAGCCGCAGTACATCGACATCGTGCGCGGCAAACCGGCCGAGACCGGTGTCGAGATCCGCATCGCGAACGCCTCGGCGCCGGGATCGCAGCGCAAACCGATCACGCTTGTCCAGGCTGCGGCGCGGCTGATGCGCGAGGAGACGCGGGCGGCGAAGCGGGCGAAGCTGGACGAGAAGCTCTGGCCGGAGGTCTGGTGTCTCTTCGACCGGGACCAGCACCTCCAAATCCCGGACGCTCTGAAACTGGCGAAGGAGGCGGGGGTCGAGGTCGCCTTCTCGCACCCCTGCTTCGAGCTCTGGCGGCTGCTCCACCACAAGCCGGTCCACGGTCAGTTCGGCGGAGTCTGCGGGGAGGCCGTGCGGCAGCTTCCCTTCGGCGGCAGCCCCGAGCAGCTCAAGCACATGCGGCCGGACGAACTCCCCGAGGGCAGTTACGCCCAGGCGAAGAAGTGGGCGCAGAAGATCAACGCCCAGCATCCCGCCCATGTGGCGAAGGACCAGCGCGACCCCTACACGGACGTGTACGAATTCGTCGAGAAGGGCTTGAGGATCACCGGGTACTGACGTGAAATGGCCGTTCACGCTCGCGGTTAGGACCTGTGCCCCGTCTCGCCGTAGGGTTCCCTGGTCGTATCGGGTCGTAGGGAAGACGGTGACGTGGCCAAGCTCACGCTCGCGCAGTTGGAGCGGCATCTGTTCGCCGCCGCGGACATCCTCCGCGGCACGATGGACGCCTCCGAGTACAAGGACTACATCTTCGGCCTGCTGTTCCTGAAGCGGGCCAACGACGAGTTCGAGGCGGCGCGCGAGCGGATCAGGGAGGACGCGGAGAACGCTCTGGGCCTGACCGGTGAGCAGTTGGAGGGCTGGCTGGAGAACCCGACTCCCTACGGCGACCGAGGCGTCCTCTTCGTACCGAAGGCCGCGCGCTGGAAGTGGATTTCCTCCGGCACCCAGAACGTCAACGAAGAGCGGCTGCGCCCCGCGCTCCAGGCCCTCGAAGGACAGAATGCCAAGCTGCGGGGTCTCTTCGACCAGCTCGACTTCAACCGGATCGGCGGCTCGGGCGCCACGGCCGGCGCGGCGAAGCTCGCCGACCAGCGACTGAAGCTGCTGATCGCCCACTTCGGACGGGTGCGGCTGCGGACGGACGACTTCGAGTTCCCGGATTTGATCGGCGCCGCGTACGAGTACCTGATCAAGGAATTCGCCGACACCGCCGGCCGCAAGGGCGGCGAGTTCTACACCCCGCGCGCCGTGGTTCGCATGATGGTCGAACTGCTCGACCCCAAGGACGGCACCCGCATCTACGACCCCTGCGTCGGCTCGGGCGGCATGCTCATCCACGCCAAGGAGTACGTCGAGGAGCACGGCGGGGACGCCGAGAACATGTTCTTCGCGGGCCAGGACGCCAACAGCGGCTCCTGGATCATGTCCACGATGAACATGGTGCTGCACGGTGTCAGCACCCGCTTCGACCTGCGCACCGGCGACACCCTCTCGGAGCCGGCGCACACACCGAGGTCGGACGCGGACCGGTACGACGGCGTACTGAGCAACCCGCCGTTCTCCATGGACTACACGTACGAGAACTACCCGCACAAGGCGGAGCGCGCGAAGTACGGTGCGACGAGCGAGCGCGGCAAAGCCGACCTGATGTTCCTCCAGCACATGCTCTGGATGACCAAGCAGGAGGGGCGCGGCGGCATGGTCATCACGGTCATGCCGCACGGCGTGCTCTTCCGGGGCGGCGGCGAACGGGACATCCGCGCCGAACTGATCGAGAAGGACGCGATCGAGGCGGTCATCGGCCTCGCCCCGAACCTCTTCTACGGCACAGGCATCCCCGCCTGCATCCTGGTGCTCCGCCCGCCCGGCAAGAAGGACCGCGACCGGGAGGGCCGGGTCCTCTTCGTCAACGCCGACCGCGAGTACCACGCGGAGCGAGCACAGAACGTGCTGCTGCCCGAGCACGCGGAGAAGATCGTCACCACCTTCCGTGGACAGGACGACGTGCCCGGCTTCGCCCGGTGGGTCGGCCGTGACGAGCTGCGGGAGAACGACTACAACCTCAACATCCGCCGCTACGTGGACAACACGCCTCCGCCGGAGCCGCAGGACGTGCGGGCGCATCTGACGGGCGGGATGCCGCGCGCGGAGATCGAGGCGAAGCGGGAGCTGCTGGACGCGTACGGGGTGCGCCTGGAGGACCTGTTCGCCGACCGGGACCCGGTGGACCCGGCGTATGTGGACTTCCTGCCCGAGGGTGAGCGCCCGGACGCGGCCAGGCTGGCGGAGCTGGCGCGGCCACGTGAGGAGGAGCTGCGGGTCGCCTTCGCCAAGTGGTGGGAGGAGGAAGCCCGTCACCTGGAGGCCGTGGCCGCCACGGACGAGCGCCTGGCGGATCTGACGGCGCCGGAGCGCAAGGCGGCACTGATGGCGGTGCGGGGTTCGCTGATCGAGTCGTTCGTGAAGCGACTCGGTGGGATCGGCCTCCTCGACCGGTACGCGCTCGCGGGCGCGGTGGCCGGCTGGTGGTACGAGGCCAAGTACGACCTGCTGGCCCTGTCGGAGAACGGCTTCGCCGGAGTGCTGGACGGCTGGGTCGAGAACGTCGAGACCCTGCTCGCGCCCGAGCAGGACCCGAAGACGCGGAAGGTGCGCAAGCGCACGGCCGCGGAACGCCGGCAGGCGTACGACCACAAGGTGGTCGCGGCGATTGTCCCGGAGTTCCTGACGGATCTGGCCGAGGCGGACGCCCGCAAGGCGGAGCTGGACGCGCGTTGGAAGGAACTCAACGCGGAGCCGGAGCGGTCGGAGTCGGAGGAGGAGGGCGAGACCGAGGGTGACGAGGACGCTGTCACACGGGAGCAGGTCGAGCTGAGCGTGGAGCAGCTGGCGGAGCTGGCGCATGTGAAGAAGGAACGCACGAAGGCGGCGGCGCGCGTCAAGAAGCTGGAGGCGGAGTTCTGGTTCCCCTGGCCGGACCCGTCGAAGTTGGCTGAGGACCCGCCGAGGCTGATCGCGGCGCGGAAGCGGCTGGTGGATGACCCGGAGGGGGAGCGGCGCGTGGTGCTCGACCTGCTGCGGGACGACCTGGCGGGGAAGCTGGAGGGGCATGTGGTGCGGCGTCGGAGGGAGTTGGTCGACGCGTACGGGGTGTGGACGGACAAGTACGCGGTTTCGCTGACGGAGATCCGCGCGGAGCGGGAGCGGGCGGCGGCGACGCTGGACGAGTTTCTGAAGGAGCTGGGATATGTCGACTGACGCCGAGGTCCGTTGGATTCCGGTGCGGGAGGTCGGCGAGGTCCGCATGGGCAAGCAGCTCTCGCCGAGCAGCCGGGAGGCGGCTGGGCAGTTTCCCTACCTGCGTGTCGCGAACGTACTTCTGGGACGCATCGACTACTCCGATGTGAACTCCATGGGATTCAGCTCTGGCGAGCGGAGAATCTATGGTCTCAAGCCGGGCGATATCTTGCTGAACGAGGGGCAGAGCCTGGACCTTGTCGGGCGAAGTGCGATCTACGAGGGCTCTGAGGGGGAGTACTGCTTTCAGAACACGCTCGTGCGGTTTCGGCCCGGTGGTGAAGTGCTGTCCGCGTATGCGCAGATCATCTTTGAGCGGTGGCTTGCTACCGGTGCTTTCGCAGCCAATGCGAAGCAGACGACAAGTATCGCCCACCTCGGTGGAGACCGCTTCGGTGCCCTGCTGTTTCCGCTGAGGTCCTTGTCTGAGCAGCGGCGGATCGTCGAGGTGGTCGACGCGATGGCGGCGCAGGAGCGTGTCATTGAAGCGTCAATCGTAAAGTTGGGCAAGCTACGTCAGGGAATGCTGCAGGGTGTATTTCCCGAACGTGGCTCCACACGATGGCCGATGAGCCCGCTTGAAACTGTTGCTCGTGTCGCCGGTGGCCTCACGCTTGGCGGACTGGCCGCTGGAGCCGGGACGGTGGAAGTCCCATACCTGCGTGTGGCGAATGTGCAGAGTGAGCACATCTCGACGGACGACATGAAACTTGTCAGGGTGACGCCGAGCGACGTGCAGAGGTTCCGCCTTGCGCCCGGTGATGTTCTCCTCACCGAGGGAGGGGATCTTGATAAGCTCGGGCGCGGTGGCGTCTGGGACGGGCGTATCGACCCTTGCCTGCATCAGAACCACATTTTTCGTGTCCGCTGCTGCCTAGAGTTTCTCGTTCCCGAGTTCTTGGCTCTCTATTTGGCGTCCCAGGAGGGGCGCGCTTACTTCCTTAGGGTGGCTAAGCAGACGACGAACTTGGCCTCGGTCAGTTCATCTCAGGTGAAGGCCATGCCCGTCCCGTGCCCGCCCGTAAGCGAACAGCGGAGAGTGGTGAGCCTGCTCTCCGATCAGGAGAAGAGCGTTCGGGCAGAACGGCAGGAGTTGGCCAAGCTGAGGCATCTGAGGTTGGGGGTTGTGAGCGACCTGCTAGGCGGGAATAGCTGAGTCAGGCAGAGAAGTTGCCGCTCTTCAGAGATGAAACAAGCGATGACCAGGCGATGGGGTTAAAGACGAGCGCGGGGCCGCATGAAACCTTTGAATCGCGGACTGGAACACCCAACGGGTAGCCGTCCACTACCTCGACGCAACTGCCGCCCTCGTTGCCGCTGTACGTCGACTTGCGCCAGCCGGTCAGGGCCGAAGCGTCTGGGATGGTGCGCTCATTCACGGTGTCCATAGTCCTTCGCTGTCGCCCGGAGGAGGGCAGTTGACTCCTTGAGCGGCAGTGCGTCGCTCAGCGCAAGATCGTAGGCGCCTTCGAGTCGATCGACCACGGCCGGGGAGTCATGCACCTGGCCCACCTGGATGCCTTCGGAGTACGCCACAGGCGGCTGGTCCTCGAACTTCATCAGGGTGAGCATGCCTTGCATGAGTGTGTGTACGCCGAGCCCGAACGGCAGCACATGCACCCGCACCCGCCCCGACTCCACGAGCCGGACCATGTGCGTGATCTGCTCCGCCATGACCTCCTCGCTGCCCACCATCCGGCGCAGCACTGCCTCGTCGACAAGCGCCCATATCACGGGGCTCACAGGGTTCACCAGCACCTTTGCGCGCTGGAGCCGTGTGACGACGAGCCTGTCACATTCCTCTTCACTCACAGGGGGGTACGACGTGCTCAGAACCGCACGCGCGTACCTCTCCGTCTGGAGGATGCCCGGAACAAACGACAACGCGAACTCGCGGATCACCGTCGCCTGTTGTTCGAGCGCCAATGCTGCCTCGAAGTAGTTCGCGACGGCCACGTCCTGCTTCGGCAGGAAGCTCTGCAACACATTTCCCGTGCCCAACGCCCTGTCCAGCCGCCGCGCGTCCTCGTGGGACGGAATCCGGCGGCCCGCCTCGATGTGAGCGATGTGTGAACGCGTCATGATCGCGACGTCGGCCAGCTCCTGCTGGGTGAGGCCGGACGCCTCCCGCTGCTCCTTCAGCCACTCCCCGTAGACGTTGGTCATCGTCAACCCCTTTGCGACAAAAGCTCTGTCACCTCGAACCCCCTGTTCAGGGTAGCCATACCGGTCTCACGCTGTGAGGGAATCGCTACAGAGCGAAGTCCTGCCGGGCGGGCCAGCCCGGTGGAGCCGAGCACGCGAGACCCCCGCGACCGACGTGAACGGTCCGGGGGCGTGGCCCTCAACTGCACAGGAGTCGAAGACGTGTTGCACTGTATCGCCCGGATGCTGGACCCGCTGCTGCGGCTCCTGTGGCCTCCGTCGCCCGGACGTCACCGCCCGCCGTGTGCGCATTGCCCTCTCGTTCCGCATCCGCCCGAGCCCGAGCCCGCCCCCACCCCAACTCCTCTCCCCGAGCCGTATCTCCGGGGAGAGGACAGCCCCCTCGTCCGGCCCTACCTCCTCGCCCACGAGCGCCGGCAGGCCGAGGCCCGTCGTCAGCGGGGCCGCCGCCGTGCCCTGTGGCTGGCCGTGCACGGCGTCGACATCGGCCCCCGCGTCATTCACGGACGGGAGGTCGCGGCGTGAGCCCGCACACCGCGGACGTCGCCCGGCTGCTCCCCTGGACCGGCCCCGAGGGCAAGCCCTGCTATCTCGTCACAGACGGCGAGGGCTACGTCTCCCGCGTCGCCGACAACATCGAGAGCGTGCAGCTCGGCATGGCCACCGGCCTTCTCGGCCACGTCGAGGACCTGTTGCGCGACCCCTCGGCGACGCCCGAGCAGCTCCGCTACGTCGTAGCCCGCCTCGCGGAGTCCCTGCGCGAGGTGCACCGCGTCGCGCGGAGTCGGGGCGCGCGGCTGAGACCGGCCTCCTCGGACACCGATCACCCCCAATAGACCGACCCGCCAACCGGCTTGAACTCTCGCCCGATCCCTGCCCATCACGCAGAATGGATCACCTGCACGGTGCGGTGAGCGGGCGAGGGGCGTGGGGACATGGTGGCGATGCAGGTCGAACGGGACGAGGTGGAGCGGCCGACCGTCGCACAGCTCAAGGCCATGGGCTGGAAGCACGTCCCCGGCCATGACATCGGCACGCTCGACGCCGATGCCCCGTTCCTCACCGATCAGCTGGCCAGGGCCTTGCGCCGGATCAACCTCCTTGCCACCGACGGCCTGCCGTGGATGGACGAGAAGGACGACGTCAGGCGGGCGGTCAACGCCCTGGCGTCCGTCTCCCTCGGCGAGGGCGTCGAGAAGGCCAACCTCGACACCACCGACCTCCTCCTCAGCGGTCTGCTGCTCCCCGGGCCGTCCGCCGCGCACGGCGGCCCCTCCGCCACCGTCCAGTACATCGAGTGGCACGAGGAGCGAGCCGACCGGAACGAGTTCACCGTCGTCGACCAGCTCCGCGTGCGGAACCGGTCCGGCGAGGAGTCGGTCCTCGACATCGTCCTCTTCGTGAACGGCATTCCCCTCGTCGCCGTCGAGTGCAAGAGCCCGGACCTCGTCGATCCGGTCCACGACGCCGTCGTCGACCTGCGGCACTACGCCGGATCCCCCCTCCCCGACGACGAACGGGACGGCGACGGCCCTCCGCTGCCCGCCGGCGTCCCGGAACTCTTCCGCACGGTGCAGCTCCTCGTCGCCGCGACCTCGGAGACCGCCCACCTGGGCACGATCACCTCCACCCCGGACCACTTCCACCCCTGGCGCAGCGTCGAGCCCGAGGACCCGGCGACGCTCACCGCCGAACTCCCGGACGGCGTCGGCAAGCTCAACGAACGCCACAAGCTGGTCGGTGTCGTCCTGCGCCCGGAAGCGCTCCTCAGGATGGTCCGGCACTACATCGTGCCGATGACCGTGCCGACCGAGGCGGGCGGCGCCCGGAGGGTCAAGGCCGTAGCCCGGCACCAGCAGTACCGGGCCGCCGAGAAGGCGGTCCGCAAGCTGCTCACCGGCAAGGCACGTGGCGGGTCGGTGCTCGACGACGAGCGCGGGGGTGTCATCTGGCACACCCAGGGCTCCGGCAAGAGTCTCACCATGACCTTCCTCGTCCGCCGGATGCATCTGCACCACCGGCTCAGCGAGTTCATGGTGGTTGTCGTCACCGACCGGACGCAGCTGCAGCGGCAGCTCGCGGAGACCTTGCGCCTGAGCGAGTCCGAGGTGGAGACCGCGAAGAACGCAGCCCAGATGGAAGGGTTGCTGCGGGACGGCGGCCGGCGGGTCGTGTTCGCGATGATCCAGAAGTACGGGGCCGGCGGCTTCACGTTCGCCGCCGAGCCGGAGGAGGACGGGGACGAGCGGGACTTCGCTGCCGAGTACGAGCAGGCGGAGAAGAACCGGCGGGAGCGGCGCGCGGCGAAGCTGCCGCCAGTGCCCAACTTCCCCGAGTGCAACACCTCGTCCGACATCCTCGTCCTCGTCGACGAGGCGCACCGCTCGCACACCAGCCTGCTGCACGCGGCCCTGCGCAAGGCGATCCCCAACGCGGCGAAGATCGGTTTCACCGGCACGCCGATCATGACCGGGAAGGCCGAGGACACCCGCCGGATCTTCCACGGCGGTTCCGGGCAGACGTTTCTGGACGAGTACCGGATGGCGGACGCCGAGAACGACGGTGTGGTCGTCCGTATCCGCTACGAGGGCCGCACCGGCGAGGGGGCGGTGCTCGACCAAGAGGGCCTGGACCGGCGCTTCGAGGACCTCATCCGCGACCGCAGCGACGAGGAGAAGCGTGAACTCCTGAACCGTTGGCCCACGGAGCGGGACGTGGCGGAGTCGAAGCCCATGATCCGCGCCAAGGCCGAGGACATGCTGGAGCACTGGGTGACCACCGTGCTGTCCAGTGGCGGCTTCAAGGCCCAGATCGCGGCGGTCAGCCGGAAGGCCGCGGTCGAGTACCACCACGCGTTGCGGGCCGCGCGCGACGCGCTGCTGGCGGAGCTGGCGGAGTTCCGTCCGGAGTCGGTCAGTGGGACGCCGGTCGAGGACATGGACCGGCGGACCCGGTATCTCTTCCAGGCGTACCGGTTCCGTTCGCTGCTGCGCCGGATCGACTTCGTGCCGGTCGTCTCGCCCGGCAAGGAGCGCAAGCGGCGCCAGTGGCTGCACTGGACGGACCCGGTGAGGCAGGCCGCGTACATCGAGCGCTTCCACCAGGCGTTCCCGACGCTCCCCAAGGAGCCCGACTGGGTCCTCACCACACCCTTCCACCCCCCAGTGAACGAGCCACAGGCTCCGGAGGCCACCGGAGGCAATCCGTGGTCCCGGGAGAGTGCGGACCAGCAGGAGCGGTCGGTCACCGAGCCCGATCCCGTGCATCCCGACAGCCCGATCGCCTTCCTGATCGTCAAATCCATGCTCCTCACCGGCTTCGACGCCCCGCGTGAACAGTCGCTCTACCTGGACCGTCCGATCCGGGACGCCGAACTGCTGCAGGCCGTCGCCCGGGTGAACCGGCCGATGCGGGGCAAGGAGATCGGATACGTCGTCGACTACTACGGAGTCTTCGAGCACCTGAGCAGCGCGCTCGCCGAGTACAGGAAGGCCGACGTCGACGACACCATGCTCAGCATGTCCGTCGAGGTCGACAGCCTGGAACCGGCGGCGGAGGAGGTACGCCGGTACCTCCAGGACCACGCCGGTGTCATCGACGCGGATCTCGTCGACTTCGCCGACGTACGGAACGCGGCCCTGGCCTTCGAGGACGACTCCGTGCGCGCGGGGTTCGACAACGTGCTGCACGGGTTCCTCACCACGCTGGAGCGGGTGTTGCCGCACGAGCGCGGCCTGGACTACGTGGCCGAGGCCCGCCGCTGGGGTCTGCTGCAGAAGCGCATCCGCACCCTTCACCGGGACGCGGCGGGCGGTGCCTTCACGATGCGCAGGTACGGCCGCAAGGTCCGATCCCTGATCGCCGAGCATCTGGAGGGCCCGGAGATCGACCAGGTGATCGCACCCGTGTCACTGGCGTCGCCGCTGTTCGACGAGAGGGTGCGGGCCATGCCCGCCCGTGAGGCCGCCGCCGAGATGGGGCACGCCCTGCGATTCCACCTGGAGGAGCGGGTCAAGCGGGAGGACCCGGAGAAGTACACCCGGCTCTCGCAGCGGCTGGAGGAGATCCTGAGGGAGATGCCGGGCCGCTTCGACGACCAGATCAGGGAGTTCGGGCCGCTCTTCGAGGAGGTGCGCCGTCGGAGCGAGGAGGATCCGAGGTTCGCGGGGCTCACCCCGTTGGAGCAGGTCGTGTACCGCCTGCTGGACAGGGACACGGTGGACAACCCCGGCGTGGACACGAGCGAAGCCGACCTGCGGGCCGTCGTCGGAGCGGTGTGCGACACGGCTGCCGAGACCATGACCAAGGCTTCCTACCAAGGTCAGGAGCAGGACATCACTCTTCTCGCCGGCAGGATCGAGATGGTGTTGCTCCAGGGACGGGTGCGGCCCGCCGGTTCGGACTGGGGGGCGCTCCGGGCGCTCGCTGAAGGACTCGCCGCCCACGCCAACAGCAACCGGGCGCCGTTCCGGGCGAGGCGGAAGGGAGAATAGGCGGGATGACCGCCTCCACCGTCGACTCCGTTTCGCCGGTCGCTCTCACCGAGGGCGACCGGCTCGCCGTCGACGGTCTGGTGCTGGACGTCCGGGTCAGCCCCCGGCGCAAGCGCTTCGCGCTCACGGTCGAGCTGGACTCCGAGATCACGCTGCACACGCCTCAGGGGCGCGTGGCAGCCGACGCGGCGGACTTCGTCCGGGCCCACCGGGCATGGGTGGCGGACAAGCTCGCCGTCCGCGAACGGACCCGACCGCTCACCCCGCCCAAGCGCCTCGTGGAAGGCGAGGTCTTCCGTTACCTGGGGCGCACGTACCGGCTCACCGTCGATGAGGACCGTGCGGAGGACGCCCCTGTGCGGCTGGCCGCCGGACGGCTCGTGCTGGGCGCGGCGCAGGCCGCCGATCCCGCGCTCGGCCGGGCGGCGCTCATTGCCTGGTACTGCCGGGCCGGCCGACGGTGGGCCGGGGGGCGCCTCCAGCCGTGGGCAGCCCGCATGGGGGTGTCCGAGCCCGCCCTGGACGTGTCCGATCTCCAAGGACGCTGGGGCAGCTACCGGCCCGGCCCGGACAGCGGGGACAAGGGCCGGATGAGCCTCGGCTGGCCGCTGTTCCAGCTCCCCATGCACCTGGTGGACTACGTCGTCGCCCATGAGCTCGCCCATGTGAGAATCCATGGCCATGGCCCGGATTTCTGGGCGCTGCTCGGGCGGGCACTTCCGGAATTCGAGGAGCGCAGGACGGAACTCGACGAGCTGGGGCGGCGTATGTGGATGGGGGACATCGCACAGCCGTCGGCTGTGCTGCGACCAGACCCGGCGGGGCCAGGTGAAGGCGGGTGGGCCCACGCGGTGAAATGGCCCCGGCGCTGATCCCCGGCGCGGGCCGACGAACCTCGCACGCGCAGCCGCGTTCGTCCGTGACGCTCCCAAGGTTGCGCGGAGCGGCATCCGACCGACTGAGGCAGCGGTGTCAGAGGGGCCGCACCTGGCAGGCGGCCCTGAGTCGGGGACCGGGGTGAGATCAGCCCGGCAGTGTCGGCGGCGGGCCCGGCTGGGGGTCCTCCGCGTCGTAGGCCGACAGTGCCGTCTGGCGGTGGTCGAGGAGTTCGGCGAGGTCCTCGGCGGACAGGCGCTCGTGTGCCAGTTTCACCGTGGCGCGGCCTTCCAGGGCCGCCCACGCGTGCCGGGCGCGCTTGTTGGCACGGCAGCGGACGTCGCTGCGGAGGAAGCCCGCCCCGGCCGCGAAGCCGGCCGAGGCGAGGGCGAGGAGCGCGGCGGGAATGCGGGCGTCCGCCGTGGCGAGGCCGGCGGCTCCGGCGGTACCGGCGAGGAGGGCGGCCGGGAAGCCCAGGATGATGTGGGCCTTGGTCCAGAACTCGGCCCGGCGGTGGGCCAGTCCCTTCTGTTGCGTCGCCTCGTCCCGTAACCGCTCGATCTCGGCGCGCAGGCGGCGCTCGGGCCCGTCCGGGCCGAGAACCCTGGTGCCGTCAGCAGGAGTGGCCATGCGGGAATTGCAACACACCTGACGGGCAGGTGGATTGGTGCGTGCCGACAGCTTTCGGCCGCGTCGGTCGTGGACTTGCGACGGAACCGTGGACGTCGGACCGTCTACCCGTGCCGCAGCGCGAACCACAGCTCCATCCGGACGTCCACGTCGTCCAGGTCCGCGTCCAGCAGTGCCGCGCAGCGGCCGATGCGCTGGCGGACGGTGTTGCGGTGGACGGCCATGGCCGCGGCGGTGCGGTCCCAGCTGCCGTGCAGGGAGAGCCAGGTGCGCAGTGTCTCGACGAGTGCCGGGGAGTCCGCGAGCGGGGCCAGGCGCAGGCGGGCGGCGTCGAGGGAGAGCGGGTCGGCGGTCCGGTGGTGGACGAGATCCTTGCGGGTGGCGACCGCGTGGCGGACGGCCCGGGCCGCCTGGGCGTCGGCGGCCGGGAGTTCGTCGGGGCCGGCCGGGGCGCTCACGCCGAGCGTCCAGCCGGGCTGCGTCGTCGCCTCCCGGCCGGCCGGCAGCAGGATCCGTACGGTGCCGTCCGCGTCCGCGTCGACGAGCGCGCTGCCGAGGGCCGCGCCGAGGGCGGCAGCCGCGAAGGGGGAGCGGTCGCCGCGGGCGTGGACCACCGTCCACGGGCCCGGCCCGAGCAGCGGGGCCGTCTCGCCGGGCGCCGCGCCGAGCAGCAGCCGCACCAGCGCGGCGCTGCGTCCGGCGGCGTCGGTGTCCTGGTGCGGGGCGGTGAGCAGGGAGAGGAGTACGACGGCGACCCCGGCGACGGTGTGGTCGCCGGGCTCGCGGGCGGGCGTGGCCAGCCCGAGGACGAGGCCCTGGCTGCCGCCGAGGACGTAGGCGGCGAGATGCCGGTCGGCCACCCGGTCCGTCGCGGAGGCCGGGGCGGGGCGGGGTGACGTACCCGGGCCGACCACGCGCGCCAGCCTGGCCACGCCCGTCACCACGTCGGCCGCCGGTTCGCGGCCCGCCGCGTAGAGCCGTGTGCCGTCCGGGCCGAGCAGGACCGCCCAGCCCTCGAGCCGTACCGCGAGCTGGTGCAGCACCGCCGGTACCGGGTCGGGGCGGGCCGCCGCCGCGGCCAGGCCCTGCTGGGCCCGGGTCACCCGGCGCAGCTCGAGGTGGCGGGCCTCGGCCATCAGCCGCCACACGGTTCGGGCGACGGCGGTGAACGGGGTCTCGGGCGGCACCTCCAGCAGCGCCAGCCCGTGCCGTTCGCACGCGTCGACCAAGTCTGCGGGCACCGTGTCGTGGACGGGTGCCACGCCGAAGCCGAGCGCCACCGCGCCCGCCTCCACGACGCGTGAGACATAGCGGTCCGCGTCGGTCAGCAGCACGCCCGCGCTGAGCAGCAGCTCGCCGCCGAGCAGATACGGGTACGGGTCCGCCATCTCCGAGGTGTGGACCATGTGGACGACCGCCCCGTCGGCGGCGGGCGGGCCCGCGAGCCGGCGCAGGCCCAGCTCCCGGTCGGCGAGGAGTGCGGCCAGTGGGATCGGCGGGGTGGGTGGGGCCGCTGCGGGCTCCGGCATGGACGGTCCATCCATAGACGGCGAGGAGAATGGATGAAACGTACACTTCAGCAACGCCTTCCGACCACCTACCGTCGACTCTCACCAGTGGCACTCCCACCGGTGCCGCCCGAGGTGGCGCGACCAAGGCGGTGCGACCAGGGGTGCGCGGCTGAACCGGCTGTTGCGCGCGTAAAATCGTACAAATGAACTGAAAAGCACTGCGGTGCGATGAAGTGCCACAAAACGCAGGAAAGAAGGCATCCCCGGATGAGCAGCAACGAGCAGCCTCGCGGCCCCGTCGACTCCTCCCGCATCCCGCGGTACGCCGGACCCGCGACGTTCGCCCGGCTGCCCAGGCTCGACGAGGTCGGCCGCGCCGACGTCGCCGTGGTCGGCGTCCCCTTCGACTCCGGAGTCTCCTACCGCCCCGGCGCGCGCTTCGGCGGCAACGCGATCCGCGAGGCGTCGAGGCTCCTGCGCCCCTACAACCCGGCGCAGGACGCCTCGCCCTTCGCGCTCGCCCAGGTCGCGGACGCCGGCGACATCGCGGCCAACCCGTTCAACATCAACGAGGCCGTCGACACCATCGAGGCCGCCGCCGACGACCTGCTCGCAACCGGCGCCCGGATGATGACGCTCGGCGGCGACCACACCATCGCGCTGCCGCTGCTGCGCTCGGTCGCCAAGAAGCACGGCCCGGTCGCCCTGCTGCACTTCGACGCCCACCTCGACACCTGGGACACGTACTTCGGTGCGGAGTACACCCACGGCACACCGTTCCGCCGGGCCGTCGAGGAGGGCATCCTGGACACCTCCGCGCTCTCCCACGTCGGTACCCGCGGCCCGCTGTACGGCAAGCAGGACCTCACCGACGACGAGAAGATGGGCTTCGGCATCGTCACCTCCGCGGACGTCTACCGCCGCGGCGCCGACGAGGTCGCCGACCAGCTGCGCCAGCGCATCGGCGACCGCCCGCTGTACATCTCCATCGACATCGACTGCCTCGACCCGGCGCACGCCCCCGGCACCGGCACCCCCGAGGCCGGCGGCATGACCTCCCGCGAGCTGCTGGAGATCCTGCGCGGTCTCGCCTCCTGCAACCTGGTCTCCGCCGATGTCGTGGAGGTCGCCCCGGCGTACGACCACGCCGAGATCACGTCGGTCGCCGCCTCGCACACGGCGTACGAGCTGACCACGATCATGTCCCGCCAGATCGCGGCTGCGAAGATGTCGCAGTGACCCACGACCACGACCTGGTACTGCGCCCCACCGCCAAACAGACCGAGGCCGCGCTGAACCCTCCGGCCGGCCGCAACGGCGGCGACCTCGTCGTCGAAACCCTCTTCGGGCTCGGCGCGACGACCGTCTTCGGCCTGCCCGGCCAGCACGCGCTCGGCATGTTCGACGCGCTGCGCCGCTCGTCCCTGCGCTATGTCGGACTGCGCGTGGAGAACAACGCGGGCTTCGCCGCCGACGCGTACGGCCGCGTCACGGGCGAGGCGGCCCCGCTGCTGCTGTCGACCGGACCCGGCGCGCTCATGTCCCTGGCCGCGCTCCAGGAGGCGGCCGCGGCATCGGCGCCCGTGCTGGCGATCGGCAGCCAGGTGCCCACGGCCGGGCTCGGCGGCGGACGCCACGGCCATCTGCACGAGCTGCGCGACCAGCAGGCGTCGTTCCGCGACATCGTGAAGTCCGTGCACGTGGTGCGTACCGCCTCCCAGATCCCGTCCGCGATCGCGGCCGCGTGGGAGTCGGCGCTGACCGCCCCGCACGGGCCGGTGTGGGTGGAGATCCCGCAGGACGTCCTCCTCGCCGAGACCACCCTGCCGGTGGTCACCGCCATGGACGCCACGCCCGAGGACGTCGTGCCGCGCCCCGAACTGACCGCCGTCGCCGCCGACCTGCTGTCGAACGCCGCCAAGCCGGCGATCATCGCGGGCGGCGGAGTCGTCCGCTCCGACGCGTCCGGCAAGCTGCTGGCGCTCGCCGAGAAGCTCGACGTGCCGGTCGTCACCACCTTCGGCGGCAAGGGCGCATTCCCCTGGGAGCACCCCCTCTCCCTCCAGTCCTGGCTGGAGGACCGCCACACCACCGACTTCCTGGAGTCGGCCGACGTGCTGCTCGTCGTCGGGTCCGGGCTCGGTGAACTCTCCTCGAACTACCACACGTTCGCACCGCGCGGCCGGGTGATCCAGATCGAGGCGGACCTCGGCAAACTGGAGTCCAACCACCCCGCGCTCGGCATCCACGCGGACGCGCGCCTCGCGCTGTCCGCCCTGCTGGAGACGGTGTCGGAACGCGAGGACCCGTCGGCCGCCGAGTCCGTACGGGAGGTCCTGGGCGCGGTGCGGGCCCGGATCGACGCCCAGGAACTGATCCTGGAGCGGCAGATCCTCGCCTCGGTGCGCGAGGCCCTGCCGGACGACTCGCCCAGCTTCTGGGACATGACGATCCTGGCGTACTGGGCCTGGTCCGCGTTCGACGCCCGCCGGCCGGGCACCATGCACTCGGCGCAGGGCGCGGGCGGCCTCGGTTACGCCTTCCCGGCGGCGCTGGGCGCGGCGGTCGCCGACCACACCCGTCCGGTGCTCGCCGTCTCCGGGGACGGCGGCGCGATGTACTCCATCGCGGAGCTGGCCACCGCCCGCCAGTACGACCTGCCGGTGACCTGGCTGATCGTCGACGACGGCGGCTACGGCATCCTGCGCGAGTACATGAGGGACGCCTTCGGCGAGGCCACGGCGACCGAGCTGTCCCGCCCGGACTTCGTAGCCCTGGCCGAGTCCTTCGGTGTCCCGGCGGTCCGTACCAGCGCGGAGTCGCTCTCGGAGGACCTGGCGAAGGCCCTTGCCAGGCCAGGACCTTCGGTGGTCGTTCTTCCGGCACTCCTCAGGATGTTCGCCCCGACCCACCTCTGATGCTCCGAGGGCGGGGCGGTCATGGCTCTTGCCCCCGGTCCTGCTGATGTCGTCATTCGTGCTCGGGGACGCTTCCGAGGGCCGCGGCCGGGTCGACTTCCTCCCGGACCGCGCCGGTCGGAGATGCCGCCGCAGTACACGGACGGCCCGCGCACCCTGGACGGGGACGGGCTGCTGTGGGTCGGCGCCGCTCCGGGGCCGGAGGCCGGCGGCTGACACGACGCGACGCGACGCTTGAGGGTCGAGGGGGGCGCGCGAGCCGCCGTGCCCCGCCGGCGGCGCATCCGAGGCGGTGTCAGCCGATGGTCGTGGGCCGGCCGACCCGGGATCGGTTCGCCGCCCGACGTTCGAAGGCGGACACCTGAGCGACGACCGCCGCGTAGAACCGGTCTACGGCGTCGTCGACGCTGCGGATGAAGCCCGATTCGGCGTTCCCCCGAGTGGCGCCCATACCCTTGAAGAGGGACAGCCGGAAGCCGGTGATACGTGATCCGTCCTTGGGAACGAGGTCGCCCGGTTCGGGACGCAGGCGCTCCAGTGTTCCGCGTGGACCCTTGCCGTCCTCGAGCAGGGTTTCCACATGGAGGTCCGCGGGTGCTTCGGACAGAGCACGGACGAGGCGCTTGGCCGATGTGAGGGGGTAGTTGCCCTCCGGTGGCTGAACATCGACGGACGTGCGCAGCTTGCCCGTCCTGAGGTCGGCGACGATGGCCAGCACGCCGGGTGTGTCCTCGATCCGCAACTCCGCCGTCAAACGGCCGTCGTCGCACAACTGGTCCGCCAGCGCCAGCCGTCGGGCATGTGGGTCGGCACCGCGCCGGGCAGGCTGTACGGGAAACGCCTTGCGGCCGAGCTCGCCGCCCAGGCGCAGACACACCTGGCGCACGAGCTGCTCCCAGCTCTCCACGACGGCGAGAGCCCGCTGGTCCCCCTGGCAGAGCGTCTCGGTGTCGATGCCGTTCCGTACGGGCACCCAGGCCGGTCCCATGTTCTGGAAGCCGTGGCAACCGGAGTTCTCGTGTTGCAGGTAGTGGAGCAGTTCCTGGAGGAGCCACGCGTGCGTGGCACTGCCCACTCCTTCGTGGCGGATGAGCATCTGGGCCTGGTGGGCCACTTCGGCCCAGGACAGATGCCAGAGGGCGACCTTGTGCTTGCGCCGCCCGTCGGTTCTCACCTCGACGAGCGGCCGGCCCTCCAGCGCCACGTCGTTGGACAACGTGATCACGGCTTCGTATCCACGCCGTGCCGCGATGTCCATGTAGTTCTGGACCTGCTCGGACTTGAGCGCGTTCCCGTTCGTCTTGGTCTCGATCAGTGCCGTCCAGAGCTTGCCGGCGCGTTCCACACGCACCACACCGTCGGGCCGCTTGGGGGTGTCCCCGTGGGGGAGGGCGACCTCCGTGAACGTCTGCATGCGCCCGGCCGGCGCACCGAACGCGGCGGTGAGTCGGCGGCCCAGCTCCGGAACCTCGGCCATGACCGACAGCAGTACCGAGGTGGCCCGTGTCTCGCGTTCCTTGTCGCTTTTCAACGACGACGCGGGGAACAGCCGGGCGGAGGTCCACGAGTCGTTCTCGGCGAGTGACGGCTTGACCGTCTTGGGCAGGGTGATCTTCTTCTTGCTCGTACGAGGTCCGCGGGTACGCGCCGGCGTGCCCGGCTGCCTGTCCGCAGGCTGGGCCGCCGGACCGGCCTGCTCCGGGACAACCGCGGTCGCCGGTGCGGGTGTCGGCGCCGCCGACCGGGGCGCCGGCAAGGACGCGGAGACGGCCGAAGGTTGCTCTGCGGTCTCCTCCTCGTCGGCGTCGTCGGCGTCGTCGGCCTCGTCGTCCACGGTGATCCCGAAATCCGTGGCCAGACCTGCCAGTCCGGTCTCGTATCCCTGTCCGATCGCACGGAACTTCCAGTCCTCGGCCCGCCGGTAGAGCTCGCCGAAGATGAATGCGCTCTCCACGCTCGCGTCGGTGATCGAGAAGCCGAGCAACGGTTCCCCTGCCCGATCGGAGACCGTCACCCGCAGGTCGTTCAACTCCCCGAAGGCCGAGCCACCGTACTGGCTCGCGGCCACGACGATTCGCTCGACATCGGCAGGCACAGCGGTCAGATCCAGGCTGATGCGGTCCTCGCTGCCGTCGTCGGTCGGCTTCTTTCCCAGCAGTTGCACGCTGCCGTCCTGCGCGGCCGGGTTGTTGTAGAAGAAGAAGTCCCCGTCACCGCGTACCTTGCCGTTGCAGTCGAGGAGCAGTACCGAGACGTCGGCGTCCCCGTCCCCGGTCGCGCTGTTCCAGCGCAGACTCACCACCACCGAGTCGATGTCATCGCTCAGGGCCGCCAGGCCGACGTTGGATCCCTTAGCCATCTCCTGCATGGAGCCCCCAGGCATAGCCGCATCCGGGCACGCCGAAGCGGCCGCCATGCGTCGATCTGTGACGTCGTTCGCACTCTCCGTGCGCACGATGTGAACCGTAGCGGTCCCAAGGCACCCGTGTGGAGGTGAAGTGAGGACTTGATGTCGGATGATCGATCCTGCGCTCCTGTCACGCCCCGCGCCTGTCACGGGAAGAACGGCGGCCGGGTCTCGCGGGCGCGTCGGTGCCCGGAGGCCCTCATGAGGGGGCGGCACGTCGTGCATCACGACGTCGTCGGCGTGTTCCGCGAGGACGCCGGCCCCGTCTCCCCTGTGCGCGGCCGGGGCCCGGCGCTCGCTCAGGCTGCCTGTCCGCAGCCCGGGTCCGGCCCCGGGGCGTCTCGTGGACGTTTCCTACGGCGACGACTCTCCCGCCGACCCGGACTCATCACCCGCCGGCAGCTGCGGCGGCGTGCCCTGTGTCCACACCACACGCAGGGATGTCGCAGAGATGCGCCAGCCGTCGGGGGTCCGGCGGAGGTGGGTGTCCGTGCGGCCGGCGGAGACGAAAACATCCTCCGAGCCGTCGGCCAGGACATGGGTGCTCAGCTGGGCGCCGCGAGCGGTGGCCCGGTCGCCGTCGAGTTCGATGACCGGGTTGGTGGCCAAATGCACGGTCCGGTCGAAGAGCGCCATCGCGCGCCGGACGGTTGTGAGGAGCGCGTCCCGCCCACTGACGGTCCCGACGGGCATCTCGGCTGTGACGTCCTCGGTGTGGAAGGACCGGGCCCACTGCTCGTCCAGGACATCCCTGTCCCAGGAGCCCACGTAGCGGTCCAGCAGGTCGGTGATCTCGGCGCGGTCGGTCAGGGCGCGCAGCTCGTGCCGCATCCGGTCGATGCCGGAGTCCGTGTCGATGAAGGTGTCGGTGTCGGTGTCGGTGAAGGTGTTGGTGTCCATGCCCGGAAGCCTGGTACCTCAAGCTCACTTGAGGTCAAGACCTTCGATCGTCGCACTGCGCACTGGGCCCGGTCCTAGGTCCAGGGACCGGTCTTTGCCGCGGGGGGATGAAATCCGGGGTCGGCCGTGTTGGTGCATTCCGGAAGATCAGGTCCGAGGGGCCGAGGCGGAACCAACGGGGAGGCATCACGTGGCGGCGGAGCCAGAAGCGCAGGGATGGGCACGGCGGCTGTCCGGATACGCATGGCGGTACCGGACCAACGTCGTGCTCGCGCTCGGTTCGTCGCTGGGCGGCATGGCCGTCATGGCGCTCGTTCCGCTGATCATCAAAGTCGTCATCGACGATGTGATCACCACCGCGACACGGTCGCTGAACACATGGACCGGGCTGCTGGTCGCCGCTGCCGTGGCCGTCTACGTGATGACGTACATCCGCCGCTACTACGGTGGGCGACTCGCCCTGGATGTGCAGCACGATCTGCGCACCGACATGTACGGAACGATCAGCAGGCTCGACGGCCGGCGGCAGGACGAGCTGTCCACCGGTCAGGTGGTCGGCCGGGCCACCAGTGACCTCCAGCTGATCCAGAGCCTGCTTTTCATGCTCCCGATGACGATCGGGAACTTCCTCCTGTTCGCCATCTCCCTCGCCGTCATGGCATGGCTGTCCATGCCCCTGACGCTGATCGCGCTCGCCGTCGCCCCGGCCCTGTGGATCATCGCCAAGCGCAGCCGCACCCGGCTCCACCCCGCCACCTGGTACGCGCAGAGCCAGGCGGCGGCCGTCGCCGGCGTCGTCGACGGGGCCGTCAGCGGTGTTCGCGTGGTGAAGGGCTTCGGGCAGGAGGAGCAGGAGACCGGAAAGCTGCGCGAGGTCAGCAGGAAGCTCTTCGCGGCCAGGCTCCGGACGATCAAGCTCAATGCCAGGTATACGCCCGCACTGCAGGCCGTACCGGCCCTGGGCCAGGTCGCGATGCTCGCGGTGGGCGGCTGGCTGGCGACGAAGGGCGACATCACGCTCGGTACGTTCGTCGCCTTCTCGGCGTATCTCGCCCAGCTCGTCGGTCCGGTCCGTATGCTCGCGATGGTGCTGACCGTCGGCCAGCAGGCCAGGGCGGGTGTGGAGCGGGTCCTGGAGCTGATCGACACCGAGCCGAGCATCAAGGACGGCACGAAGGAGCTTCCGGCGGACGCCCCGGCCACCGTCGAGTTCGACGACGTGAGCTTCGAGTACACGGACGGCAGGCCGGTCCTGGACGGCTTCTCGCTGGAGATCGCCGCCGGGGAGACCGTCGCCGTCGTCGGCGCGTCCGGCAGCGGGAAGTCCACCGTGTCGCTGCTGCTGCCCCGCTTCTACGACGCCACCCGTGGCGCCGTCCTGGTCGGCGGCCACGATGTGCGCGAGCTGACGTTCGACTCGCTGCGGGCCGCCATCGGCCTCGTCCCCGAAGACAGCTTTCTTTTCTCCGACACGGTCCGGGCGAACATCGCCTACGGGGCTCCCGACGCCACCCAGGAGGAGATCGAGAAGGCGGCCCGCGCCGCCCAGGCGGACCGTTTCATCGCCGACCTCCCCGCGGGTTACGACACCAAGGTCGGCGAGCACGGCCTCACGCTCTCCGGCGGCCAGCGCCAGCGCATCGCCCTGGCCCGCGCGATCCTCACCGACCCGAGGCTGCTGCTGCTCGACGACGCGACCTCCGCCGTCGACGCCCGGGTCGAGCACGAGATCCACGAAGCCCTGGCCCGCGTCATGGCGGGGCGTACGACGCTGCTCATCGCGCACCGCCGCTCGACGCTGGGCCTCGCCGACCGGATCGCCGTCCTCGACGGCGGCCGGCTCGCCGACATCGGTACGCACGAGGAACTGGAGCGGCGTTCCGCGCTGTACCGGCGGCTGCTGACCGACCCGGACGAGCTGGGCGGCGTCTCGCCCGGACACGTCCTGCCGCCTGCCGGCCGTGAGCCGGACGAGGACCGCACGGTGCGGGACGAGCTGGACGCCGAGTTCGACGTCGAGCGCGGCATCACGCCCCGGCTGTGGGTACGGGACGAGCGCGCGGAGGAGGCCAAGGAGGACCCGGCGGCCACCCCCGAACTGCTCGCGCAGGTCGAGGCGCTGCCGCCGGCCACCGACACCCCCGACATCGACGAAGCAGCCGCCACCCGCCCCGAACCGGCGGGCGCGGCGGCCGGCGAGGGCGGCCGGCTGCGGGCCGTGCTCCGCGGCTTCGGGCTGCCGCTGCTGCTCAGCCTCGCCCTGGTCGCGGTCGACGCCGGCATGGGGCTGCTGCTGCCCGTGCTGATCCGGCACGGCATCGACGAGGGTGTCGAGCAGCTCGCGCTCGGCGCCGTGTGGGCGGCCTCCGCTCTCGCACTGGTCACCGTCCTCGTCCAGTGGGCCGGTCAGATCGGTGCGATGCGGATGACCGGCCGCACAGGCGAACGCGTTCTGTACTCCCTGCGCCTGAAGATCTTCACGCAGCTCCAGCGGCTCGGCCTCGACTACTACGAGCGCGAGCTCACCGGCCGGATCATGACCCGGATGACGACGGACGTGGACGCGCTGTCGACGTTCCTGCAGACCGGCCTGGTCACCGCATTCGTCTCGGTCGTCACCTTCTTCGGGATCATGGTCGCCCTCGTCGTCATCGACGTGGATCTCGCCCTCGTGGTCTTCGCGACCCTGCCCGTCCTGATCTTCGGCACGTACTTCTTCCGCAAGCAGAGCGTCAAGGCGTACGAGCTGGCGCGCGAACGTATCGGCGTCGTCAACGCCGACCTCCAGGAGTCCGTCGCCGGGCTGCGGATCGTGCAGGCGTTCCGCCGGGAACGGGCCGGGCGGGAGAGCTTCGCGGCCCGCAGCGACAGCTACCGCAGGGCCCGAGTCCGGGGCCAGTGGCTGATCTCGGTCTACTTCCCGTTCGTCCAGCTGCTCGCGGCGGTCGCCACGGCCCTCGTGCTGATCGTCGGCGCGGGCCGGATCGAGGCGGGGACGCTGACCACCGGCGCGCTCGTCGCCTACCTGCTCTACATCGAGCTGTTCTTCGCGCCGGTGCAGCAGCTCTCCCAGGTCTTCGACGGCTACCAGCAGGCGGCGGTGTCCCTGCGCCGCGTGCAGGAACTGCTGCGGGAGCCGACCTCGACGGTCGTGCCCGACGACCCGCGCGAGGTGCGGGAACTGCGCGGCGACATCGCCTTCGAGGACGTGTCGTTCGCCTACGGCGACGACGAGGAGGCCCTGACCGGCGTCGACCTGCGCATCCCCGCCGGTCAGACCGTCGCCTTCGTCGGCGAGACCGGCGCGGGCAAGTCGACCGTCGTCAAGCTGGTGGCGCGCTTCTATGACCCGACCGGCGGACGGGTCACCGTGGACGGCCAGGATCTGCGGGAGCTGGACCTGACCGCGTACCGGCACCGGCTCGGCGTCGTCCCGCAGGAGGCGTACCTCTTCGCCGGCACCGTCCGTGACGCCATCGCCTACGGCCGCCCCGGCGCGAGCGACGCCGAGGTGGAGGCCGCCGCACGGGCCGTCGGCGCGCACGACATGATCGCCACGCTCGACGGCGGCTATCTCCACGAGGTCGCCGAGCGCGGCCGGAACCTCTCGGCCGGCCAGCGTCAGCTCATCGCACTGGCCCGCGCCGAACTCGTCGCCCCCGACGTGCTGCTGCTCGACGAGGCGACGGCCGCCCTCGACCTGGCCACCGAGGCACAGGTGAACCAGGCGACGGATCGGCTGACCGGCCGGCGGACGACCCTCGTCGTCGCCCACCGGCTCACCACCGCCGCCCGCGCCGACCGGGTGGTGGTGATGGACGACGGCCGGGTCGCGGAGGACGGCACCCACGACGAACTGCTCGCACTGGACGGCCGGTACGCCGCACTGTGGCGCACCTTCATCGGCGAGGGCATAGAGGGGCTGGGGGAGGACGAACCGGCGGCGGTGTGACGGCAGCGGGCCGGCGAACGACTCGGCCGCGATCGTCGTCGAGGTGACGGGCGGGCGGCGGTTCCGCGACGGGCGGCTCAGGGGCCTCCGGCTACCTCGCGTCCACCGGCTCCGCCACGGGAGGCCGGGGCGGCTCCGGAGGCTTTGCCGGTTCAGGCTCGTCCGCCTCCGGCGGCAGTGCGACCTCTGCGGCAGCGGACGGCAGCGGCTGGCACTGGGTCGCCGAGCGCCAGCGGCAACCTCGCGTCCACCGGCTCCGGTTCAGCGCTGCCTCCCGCCCGTGGCGACCGCCGCGGCGGTCGCTACGCGCGCCGGTGTCGTTCCCGCACTGCGCCGTCCCCGGGTCCAGAGGCTGTAGCGGACGCGGCCGGTCGCAACCAATCACGACCCCCGTGCGTCGTACGGATGTACGGAGCAGTGGCAGTGGGGGGCAAGGGTGTTCGGTGGGGTCGGAAGCAGGGGTGCGGGGTGGCCGGGGCGTGCGACGGCACTGGTCGCGGCGGTCGCGGCGCTGACCGTCGCGGGCCCGGCGGTCCCGGATGCAGAGGCGGCGGCGCCGTGCCCGGGCCGGCTGGCGAAGACGGTCACCTTCTCGACCGGCGAGCTGCGCGTCTACGAGCGCGGCGACTACGCCTGCGCCGTCACGTTGGCCAAGCGCCCCGGTGTCAGGCGGTCCATGTCCGTGTCCCTCCAGCCCCGTGGCGGACGTGCCGACAAGGACAGCGGGAGGTTCACCCGGCAGGCCGGGCCGGTCACCGTGCACTCCCTCAACCGCTGTGTTCGCGCCACCGGTTCGGTCTCCGGGGTCTCCCGCTCCACCGGGTGGATCCTGTGTTGATCAGCCACTGAGCCCAACTCGCTCTGGCGGGGCCCCTGTTGGCACCGCTAGGTTCACCGCGTCCACTTTCGACCAAAGGGGAGGGTGAATGCGCAAGGCGCTCAGATGGCTGTTGTCGCTCGTGGTGCTCATAGGCACCGTGAGCGCCGCCGGTGCCACGGCGAACGCGGCCACCGCCGCCGGGCCCGCGGCCGGCACAGACATCAAGGACCGGATCCTGTCCGTCCCGGGCATGAGCCTCATAGAGGAGAAGCCGTACCCGGGTTACCGATTCTTCGTCCTCGACTACACACAGCCGGTCGACCACCGGCGTCCGTGGCGCGGCACGTTCAAGCAGCGGATCACCGTGCTGCACAAGGACACCAGCCGCCCCACTGTCTTCTTCACCTCCGGCTACCACGTGTCCACCTCGCCGCGCCGCAGCGAGCCCACGGCCATCATCGACGGCAACCAGGTCTCCCTGGAGTACCGCTACTTCACGCCGTCCCGCCCCGCGCCCGCCGACTGGTCCAAGCTGGACATCTGGCAGGCCGCGAGCGACCAGCACCGGGTCTTCACGGCGCTGAAGAAGATCTACGACCGGAAGTGGATCGCCACCGGGGGCTCCAAGGGCGGCATGACCGCCACCTACTACGAGCGCCACTACCCGCGCGACATGGACGGTGTCGTCGCGTACGTCGCACCGAACGACGTCGTCGACAAAGAGGACAAGGCGTACGACCGGTTCCTGGCCAACGTCGGTACCCCGGAGTGCCGGGACAAGCTGAACGCCGTGCAGCGCGAGGCCCTGGTCCGCCGTGAGCCGCTCACGGCCGTCTACGAGAAGTACGCCGCGGACTCCGGGTACACGTTCGAGACCGTCGGCAGCCTGGACCGGGCGTACGAGGCGGCCGTGCTCGACTTCGTGTGGGCGTTCTGGCAGTACAGCCGACTCTCCGACTGCGAGGCGATCCCGGCCGCGGCCACCGCGTCCGACCAGGAGATCTTCGACACGGTCGACGCGATCGCCGGGTTCTCGTTCTACGCCGACCAGGGGCTCGCCCCGTACACGCCGTACTACTACCAGGCGGGCACCGAGCTCGGATCGCCCGACATCAGGCAGCCCCACCTGGACGGCCTGAGCCGCTACGGCTACCAGCCGCCGCGGACCTTCGTCCCGCGCGACATCCCGATGCGCTTCAAGCCGTGGGTGATGAGGGACATCGACACCTGGGTGCGGCACCACGCCGATCGGATGATGTTCGTCTACGGCGAGAACGACCCGTGGGGAGCCGAGCCGTTCCGGGTCGGCAAGTACACCCGTGACAGCCACGTCTACACCGCGCCGGGTGCCAACCACGGGGCGAATGTGGCCGGTCTGGTGGCGGACCAGAAGGCGGAGGCCACCGCCGCCATTCTGCGCTGGGCGGGCGTGGCCCCGGCCACGGTCCAGGAGGATCCGTCGAAGGCCAGGCCGCTGGCGAAGGCCGACGCGAGGCTCGACAAGCGCGATCTGGAGCGCGAGCCCCTGCTGCGTCCGTGAGCGGGCCGACAGACTGAGGGCAGTGCCCCGCCACTCGTCACGAGCGGCGGGGCACTGCTCTGTGCCGACCGCCTGACCTACCGGTTCGACAGCCCGCCTGGCCTACCGGTACGAAGCCCGTCTGGCCTACCGATACGACAGCCCGTGGCCGATCGGGAACAGCACCTGTGACGGGTCGTCCGCCCGCTGCACCGGCACCGGCAGGCGTCCCCGCGGCTCCGCGCTGCCGGCGAGCACCCGTGCCGCCGCGCGCAGTTCGACGTCGGTCCACGCGTAGGCCGCAAGTGCCGCCGCCACGCCGTCGAGCCGTGCGATGTCGTACGGATTGCGGACGGCGAGCGCCACCACCGGCACGCCCGTCGCGACCAGCCGGGCCACCAGCGTGCGCTGCGAACTGGCCGCGGAGACGTTGTACGTGCAGACGACGACCACGTCCTTGCCCTGCGCGGCGGCCACCGCCTCCGCGATCTTCGTGCTGCTCGGTGCGGTCCCCGTCGGCAGCGCGGTGGCCCGGAAGCCCAGCTCGCCCAGGGCGTTCGCCAACACGGTCGTCGGCGGCCCGGTCGTACCGCTGGGCGACGCGAGGTCGGGGCCGACGACCAGGACGTCGCCGTGGCTGCGCCGGCTCAGCGGCAGCAGCCCGTCCGGGTTGGTCAGCAGCGTGGTCGTTCGTTCGGCGATCCGGTCGGCGGCGGCGAGGTGCGAGCGGGTGCCGACGGTGCGGTCCACTCCGCGCCCGGAGACGAAGGGGTCACGGAACAGACCCAGTCTCTCCTTGAGCAGCAGGATGCGCAGGATCGATTCGTCGAGCCGGGTCCCGGTGATCTCACCGTTTCTGACCGCGTCCATCACCCCGTTCCAGGCGATCGCCAGGTCCGGCGGGTTGAGCAGCTGGTCCACGCCCGCGAGCAGCGCGAGTACCGGCACCCGGTGGTCACCGTACTTCTCCCGCACGCCCTCCATGTTGAGGGCGTCCGTGACCACCACGCCGTCGTAGCCGAGCTCCTCGCGCAGGATGCCCGTGAGGATGGGGTGGGACAGCGTCGCCGGGTCGTTGCTGGGGTCGAGGGCCGGGAACTGGATGTGCGCCGTCATGATGGAGTCGATCCCGGCCGCGATCGCGGCCCTGAACGGCGGTGCGTCGATCTCCTCCCACTCCTGACGGGTGTGCGGGATGACCGGGATGCCGGTGTGGCTGTCGACCGTGGTGTCGCCGTGGCCGGGGAAGTGCTTGGACGTCGCCGCGATGCCCGCGCTCCGGTAGCCCTTGACCTGTGCGGCGACCATCCGGGCCACCGCGGCCGGGTCCGCGCCGAAGGACCGTACGCCGATGACCGGGTTGGCAGGGTTGACGTTCACGTCGGCGACGGGCGCGTAGTTCTGGACGATGCCCATCGCCGCGAGCTCCGCGCCCGCGATCTGCGCGGCCCTGCGGGCGGACGAGACGGACCCGCCGGCTCCGAGCGCCATCGCCCCCGGCATCAGGGTCGCCGGCTTGCCGACTCGGGTGACGATGCCGTGCTCCTGGTCGGTGGAGATCAGCAGCGGCACGGGGGTGGGCTGCGCGAGTCCCGCGCGCTGGATGCCGTTGGAGAGGCCGGCGATCTGGTGCGGGTCACGCGTGTTGTGCGCCCAGGAGAAGTAGATGATGCCGCCGACGTGGTACTCGGCGATGAGTTCGGCGGCGTTGCGTACGCCCATCTCTGCAAGGTTGAGGTCGATGTCGGCCTGGTCGGGGTCCGTGGCCGAGTGGCCGTAGACCCTCATCACGAAGAGCTGGCCGACCTTCTCTTCGAGGCTCATCCCCGAGACGATCCGCTCGAGCCGGTGCCGCGTGCCGTGGGATGCGGTGGCGGCCGTCGCGGCCGCCGCTGAACCGGGCGCCGCCGTGGCGATCGCGCCTGCGGCGACGGCGGTCGCGGTGAGAAGGGTGCGTCTGGAGAGGTTCCGGTCGTGCACTGGTGCTCCTTCCGGGCCTTGCTCGACATGCTCGACAGGGGCGTTGCACAAGGGAGTTGAAGGAAACTTCCAAGGTGTCACGGATATCTGGAAACTAACTGCCAGGTCAAGGCCCCGCGCACGAACGTCACCGGGCCGGCGGGCCGGAACGGGTGCCCGGCACTGGCCGCCGACGGGCTGGAACGGGTGCCCGAATGCCGGTGGCGGAGGCGCATGGCCTGCGCTGACGCGCCGGTGGTCGGCAGGCCGTGGAAGGGGTTCTACGGCCGGTACCGGCAGGCCGGCGGAGGACTCGACCGGTGGTCGGCAGGCCGTGGAAGGGGTTCTACGGCCGGTACCGGCAGGCCGGCGGAGGACTCGAGTGTGCGCCGCGACCGGTGTCGGCAGGTCGCGGCGCACACTCATGGGCCCGCATCGGCAGGCCGCGACCCGCGCTCACGTGCCGGTGGCGACCTCCGGCCAGAGCCTCTGCAGCGTCCGCACCGTCTCCGTGATCGCGGGCCGCCTCGCCGCCCCCGTACGCCACAGGGCGTGCAGCCGGCGGGTCGGCACGGGGGCCAGCTGTACGGCCGCGACCTGCGGCGGCAGCTGCCCCCGCCCCAGTCGGGGGACCAGCGCCACGCCGAGGCCGGCGGCCACGAGGGCGACCTGCGTGTGGTTCTCCTCCGCCTGATGCGCGATCAGGGGCTCGCAGCCGGCGGCGCGCAGCGTGCGCAGCAGCCAGTCGTGACAGACCGTGCCGGGCGGCTGGGTGATCCACCGCTCGCCCTTCAGGTCCTCGCGCCGGACGGAGTCCGCTGCGGCCAGAGGGTGGCCCGCCGGGACCAGCACGTCGCACATGTCGTCACCGATGACGGCCTGCTCGACGCCGGGCGGGGCCGGCAGCGGCGCGATGTCCCAGTCGTGCGCCACCGCCAGGTCGATCGCGCCGCGTGCGACGAGATCGACGGACAGGTGCGGGTCGACCTCGTGGAGCCGGGCGTCCAGTTCGGGGTGGCGCCGGGCGAGATCCGCGAGCACGTGCGGCATCAGCCCGCGGGAGGCGCTGGCGAAACAGGCGATGGAGAGCCGCCCGGTCGGCTCGCCGCGCCGCTCCTCGAGACGTACCTCGGCCTCTTCGACCAGGGACAGCAACTGCTGGGCGGTGGCCGCCAGCTGTGTCGCCTCGTCGGTCAGCCGGACGCCGCGGCCCTCGCGTTCGAGGAGCGTGGTGCGGGTCTCCCGTTCGAGCTTGGCGATCTGCTGCGAGACCGCGGAGGGCGTGTAGCCGAGCGCGGCGGCCGCCGCGCCGACCGTGCCGTGGACCGAGACGGCGTGCAGGGCGCGCAGTCGGCCGAGGTCGAGCATGGTCGCTCTCCTTTCGACGCACCTTCACCGGCATTTCATTAGTGCTGCTTCATCCAACCATGAACGAATGCGCGCTGGTGCTACATGGTGCCTGGGGGTGAGGCTCGATGTCATGCGCCCCGCCCATATCGCTCTCGCCGCCCTGGTCGCCGCCGTCTGGGGGGTCAACTTCGTCGTCATAGAGATCGGTCTCGACCACTTCCCGCCCCTGCTCTTCTCCGCCCTGCGCTTCCTTGCCGCCGCGCTGCCCGCCGTGGTCTTCGTCGGCCGGCCGAAAGTCGCCTGGAAATGGATCGCCGGCGTCGGACTGGTGCTGGGCGTCGCCAAGTTCGGCCTGCTCTTCACGGGTATGGACCGGGGGGCTCCCGCCGGGCTCGCCTCGCTGATCCTGCAGGTCCAGGCGGTTTTCACGGCCCTGTTCGCCTTCGCAGTCCTCGGCGAACGGCCGGGCCGGGTGAGGGCCGCGGGCATGGCCGTGGCGCTGGCCGGTATCGCGGTCGCCGCCGTCGACGAGGGCGCCTCCGGACCACTTCTCGGCTTCGCCCTGGTCATCGCCGCGGCGGTCTGCTGGGGCGTCTCCAACGTCCTGACGCGCAAGGCGTCCCCGTCGGACGCCCTGAACTTCATGGTGTGGGTGAGCACCGTTCCGGTCATCCCGCTGCTCGGCCTGTCGCTCCTCATGGAGGGCGTGGACCGCGACCTGGCGGCACTTCGCTCGCTCGACTGGACGGGCGCGGGCGTCATCCTCTATGTCGCCTGGGTCACCACGGTCTTCGGCTTCGGCGCCTGGGGGTGGCTGCTCCGGCGCCACCCGGCGTCGTCGGTGGCCCCGTTCTCCCTCCTCGTGCCGGTCTTCGGCATGTCGTCGGCGTTCCTGATCCTCGACGAGCCGGTGAGCCCGTTGCGGTGGTGTGCGGCGGCGCTGCTGGTCGGCGGCGTCGCCCTCACGACTCTGCCCGGCCGCCGCCGCAGGCCCCGCACGGCCGTACGGGAGCAGGAGCCGCCGACCTCCGGCCGGGCCTGACGCTCCGACGTGCCTGCGGCACGGTGTCGGCCCGCCAAGGGTGCGGCCGGTGATCGCCGGGCGTCAGGGGCCCCGGCTCGGCACGCACCGGCGGCAGGAGCGGCGCCGCGGGGGAAACGGGCCCTCATCGTGTCGATGCACAGGTCGCGGGAGGTGGGGGCGCCGAACCGCCCCCTGGCGGCCCGGGTTCAGCTCACCGCGAGGAGATGCTCCCGGCCCGCAGTCAGCAGGCCCGGCAGCTCCGGCGCCGTCGGGTACCACCGCTTCTCGTACTCCCAGCACACCCAGCCGTCCGGGTCCGCGAGCGCCAGGCACTCGGCCAGCGGCAGTACCCCCCGGCCCAGCGGAAGCGGCGTCAGGTCGTCACGCGAAGCCACGTCCTTGACCTGGATGTAGCCGAGGAACGGGCTCAGTGCCGCGTGGGTCATCTCCGGTGCCTCACCGCCGAGCCAGGTGTGCATCACGTCCCACAGGGCGCCCGCGTGCTTGTGGCCGACCGGGCCGAGGACACGGCTGACATCGGCACCCGTGCGGTGCGAGTCGTGCGTCTCCAGCAGGATGCGTACGCCGAGATCGGCCGCCGTCTCCGCGGCGGCGCCCAGCCGGCGGGCGGCGATCGCGTCGGCCTCGGCCGGGTCCAGGTCACCGCCGCCCGGGAACACACGGACGAACGGGGCACCGAGGTCCTTGGCCAGCCGGCAGAGGCCCTCCACCTCCTTGATCACGGGGCCGTCGTCGCCGGTCGCCGCGACCCGCGCGTACCCGGCGACGGCCAGGATCTCGACGCCCGCGCGCTCGAACTCCCGGATCGCCTCCGCGCGTTCCGTCGTGCCGATGCCCGGATGTACCGGCTCCTCCGGATGGGCCCGCAGCTCGACGCCCTGGTACCCGCTGTCGGCGGCGAGACGGGCCACCTCCCTCAGCGGCCTGCCCGGCACGCCCAGGGTCGAGAAGGCGAACTTCATCGATCCGTTCCTTCCTGTAGCTCGAGCCGCCAGTCCTGACCGGTCAGCTCCGCTCCGTACGAGCGGTGCGGCTCCTCGGCGACGAGGGTGAACCCGGCCCGCTCGTAGATCCGGCGGGCCGCGGTCAGTACGTCGTTGGTCCACAACACCATGTCCCGGTACCCGGCCTCCCGCGCGAAATCCACGGCCGTGCGCACCAGCCGGTCGCCGAGTCCGTGTCCGCGAGCCTCGGGCTCGACGAGCAGCAGCCGCAGCCGGGCCGTGGCCGGTGTCTCGTCCCGTACGCACATCACCGAGCCCACCGGCCGACCGTCCAGCTCGGCCATCCACACCCGCTCGAGCAGCGGATCGTGGTCCTGCGCGAAATCCGCGACGATACGGGCGACCAGGCCCTCGAAGCCGACGTCCCACCCGTACTCCGCGGCGTACAGCGCGCCGTGCCGCTGGACGATCCACCCCAGGTCACCGGGGGCGGGTCCGCGCAGCACCGGCTCCGGCTCCGCGGCGGCACCACGGGCCGCGGACAGCAGCTCCCGGACGGTGCGCAGTGCCCCGGAGAGCCGCTCCCGATCCTGCTCGGGCACCGCGTCGAGCAGGGTGCCGACCGCCTGCCGCGACCGCTCGTCGAGGAGCGCGGCGGCTTCCCGGCCCCGCTCCGTGAGGGTGATCCGCTGCCGCCGCGGATCCCGCTCGGACGGCGCCCGCCGGACGAGCCCGTCCCGCTCGAACCCGGCGAGCAGCCGGCTGAGGTAGCCGGCATCCAGCGAGAGCTCACCGCGGAGGTCGGCGGCGTCGGTGCGCGGACTGTGCGCCAGCTCGTACAGCACCCGGGACTCGGTGAGCGTGTACGGCGTGTACAGATGTCTGCCGTAGTCGAGGGCACCGATGAGGTTGGTGTAGAAGCGGTTGAAGGCGCGGATCTCCTGGATCGGCATGAGCGGTGTAACCGGCGTGGTCGGTGTGGTCGGCATGATCGGACTCCGAGCGTCATCGTTGACCGAGTCAACGCTACGTCGCAGGATCGCGCCCCACAAGACCCCACTGCGGTCCCGGCGCGCCGCGGATCCGGACATCCGGCCGTCCCGTGACGACCGGCCGGGCGGACGGGGTCGCCACGCAGAGGGTTCGTCGAGTCGGAGGTCCCCTGCGAGCGCGCGCCTGCGCGGCCGGAGCGAGGGCCCCGGCCGCGCAGTCCGTCGCCGACCCGCGACGGTTCGTTCAGGATGCGGACGTAGGGCCGCGATCGGTGCACAGCGCCCAGATGACGAACACGCCGATCGCGATGGACACGACCGCCCAGACCGGCTGATACGGCAGCCACATGAACTGGAAGACGACGGCCAGCGCGGCCAGCGCCACACCGAGTCCCCGTGCCCAGCCGGCGCCCTGAAGAATGCCCCAGCCCGTGACGGCCAGCAGCACACCGAGGATCAGGTGGATCCAGCCCCAGGCGGTGAGGTCGAACTCGAAGACGTAGTCACCGACCAGCCTGTACACGTCGTCCCCCGCGATGGCGGCGATCCCGGCAAGGATGCCGAGGATGCCTTCCACCAGCAGCAGTACACCGGCGAACACCGTTCCGCCGGACGCCCAGGCGCGCGCGGTGCCCCCGCTGTGCGGGGCGGGCCCGGAGTTTCGGGTTGCGTTGGTCATGTCCGTTCTCCGTCTCTCCTCCGGCTCCCTGCGGAGCCAGGGCTCCAGCCTGCGTGCGGGCCGGGGGGACGGCGAGCGGGTGTGGGCCGGTCGGGTGAGGGGCCCGGCCCGGTCGGCGCGGGGTGCCGGACCGGCCCGTCATCGCTCGCGTGGCGCGGGGTGCCGGACCGGCCCGTCATCGCTCGCGTGGCGCGGGGTGCCGGACCGGCCCGTCATCGCTCGCGTGGCGCGGGGTGCCGGACCGGC
>NZ_JBEZKP010000011.1:0-36342 GCF_040706335.1 Streptomyces sp. NPDC048389
ATCGCCGACGGGGAGGAGCTCGGCTACGACGACCCGGCCGTGCGCGGCCACTCCTTCGAGTTCCGCATCAACGGCGAGGACCCGGGCCGGGGCTTTTTGCCCGCCCCCGGCACCGTCACCGCCTTCGCCCCGCCCACCGGCCCCGGGGTGCGCCTGGACGCCGGCGTCGAGTCCGGCTCCGTCATCGGACCGGCCTGGGACTCCCTGCTCGCCAAGCTGATCGTGACCGGCGCGACCCGCGAGCAGGCGCTGCAGCGCGCGGCGCGGGCACTGGCGGAGTTCAACGTCGAAGGCATGGCCACGGCCATCCCCTTCCACCGCGCGGTCGTCGCCGACCCGGCGTTCACGGCCGACCCGTTCCGGATCCACACCCGCTGGATCGAGACCGAGTTCGTCAACGAGATCAAGCCCTTCGCTCCGGCCGGAGCCGACACGGACGAGGACGAGTCCGGCCGCGAGACCATCGTGGTCGAGGTCGGCGGCAAGCGCCTCGAGGTGTCGCTGCCGTCCTCGCTCGGCATGAGCCTCGCCCGTACCGGTCTCGCGGCGGGCGCGAAGCCCAAGCGCCGGGCGGCGAAGAAGTCGTCGTCGGCCGCGTCCGGTGACACCCTCGCCTCCCCGATGCAGGGCACGATCGTCAAGGTCGCGGTCGAGGAGGGCCAGGAGGTCAAGGAGGGCGACCTGATCGTCGTACTCGAGGCCATGAAGATGGAACAGCCTCTCAACGCCCACCGGTCCGGCACGGTCAAGGGACTCGCCGCCGAGGTCGGCGCCTCCCTCACCTCCGGCGCCGTCATCTGCGAGATCAAGGACTGACCTCCCGTCCGTTCGTAGCCGAAGGGCCCCCGGCATCATCCGCCGGGGGCCCTTCGGCTGAGGTGGGCAGCGGTTCGCCGCCCGTATCGAGCAGGCCGGCGCCGGAGCGCCGCTCCAGGCCGCTGCGGCAGGAACGCCTCGCCCGCCACCCCACCGGGGACGCGGCCCCCGCGCCCCACCGGGCGGAGCCGGCGCCGCCCGGGTGCTGCCCGCCGCAGCCGCCTGCCCCGCGACGTCCGGCATCCTTGACCACGTGACCGACTTGAGGGCCAAGCGCGCCGACGCGCGCCGCAATTACGAAAGACTGCTGACCCAGGCGCGGGCCGCGTTCGCGGAACGCGGCACCGACGCGTCACTCGAGGAGATCGCACGCCGCTCGGGCGTGGGCATCGGCACCCTGTACCGCCACTTCCCGAACCGCCACGCCATGATGAGCGCGGTGTTCCAGGAGGCGCTGGCCGACCTGTTGCGACGGTCGCACGAGCTGGCGGACGCGGCGGAGCCGTGCGCGGCGCTGGTGGAGTGGCTGCGTTCCCTCATCACTCACGCGGGTGAGTACCGCGGGCTGGCCCGGGCGCTGATGTCCGCCTCGCACGACGAGAACTCGGCCCTGTCGGCCTGCAGCGTGCCGCTGCGCGAGGCCGGTGAACGCCTCCTGGCGCGGGCGCAGGAGTCCGGTGCGGTCCGTGCGGACGTCTCCATCGGCGATCTGATGCAGCTGACGAACGCGATCGCACTGGCGGCGGAGCAGGACCCGGGCGACCCCGAGCTGGCGGACCGCCTGCTGACGCTGACGCTGCGGGGGCTGCGTCTCCGGGCGTAGCCCGGTCCGCCGCGGTCCCGGCCCTGCGCGCTTGCGCCCTGGCGCCTACCTTGCACGGCCCGGTCCGGCCTCGTAAGCATCCGGGCCTGGCGCGACCCACGGCCCCGTGCACTCGCCGCCGGAGCCGGACCGGCACCCCCCTCCGGGCCTGACCCGGCCCTGCCCGCTTGCGCCCTGGCGCCGCTCCGGGGGCATGTCCGGGACTGCTTTCCTCACCACGCTTCGCGCGAGTTGCGACGCTTTACGTCCCGAACACGCCCCCTGCGCGTCCCCCTCCCCCGAGGCGGCCCTTCGCTCCCCGCCGTTTCTCCGGTACCCGTCGGCGGTTGGGGCGACGAAACGGGCGACGTTCAGCCCCGTCGGCGAGGCGCCGGTTTCGGCCGCAGGACCGGCCGACCGCCGCATCGGCGGAGATCCGCATCCGGTACAACCTCCAGTCCGCCGGCCGTTGAAGCGCCGGGTTCGAGGCGGAACCCCCGGCAGGACCGGCCGACCGGGGCAACCCCGGCCCCGCCGGCGACTGAGGCGCCGCGCCCGGGGTCGGAGCCCGACAAGACCGGTCGGCGGTCTCAGCGGCGGCGGAGGTCGGCGACTCGGGCCGGGCGGTCCGGGAGCGGCTCGGGGGCGAGGGTGCCCGCCGCGCTGCGGAGGCCCGCGCGGGTGCGTCGCTGGCCCGGCAGTGGCACTTCGGGCCGCGGCGCCGCGGCGCCCGCCCCCGCCACCGCGATCTGCACGCCCTGGTCTGCCAGCGCCTGCAGCTCCGTCGCCGCCCGTTCGTCGTGCGCCGGCGGCTCGTCCGTCACCAGGTGAGTGATCACATCGGTCGGCACGGTCTGGAACATCGTGTCCGTGCCGAGCTTGGTGTGGTCCGCGAGGACCACGACCTCCGCCGCCGCCTGTACCAGCGCCCTGTCCACGCTCGCGGAGAGCATGTTGGACGTGGACAGGCCGCGCTCGGCCGTGAGCCCGCTCCCCGACAGGAACGCGCGGGAGACCCGTAGCCCCTGGAGGGACTGCTCTGCGCCGCTTCCGACGAGCGCGTAGTTGGAGCCGCGCAGCGTCCCGCCCGTCATGACGACTTCGACCCGGTTGGCGTGCGCGAGCGCCTGGGCGACCAGCAGGGAGTTGGTGACCACGGTCAGGCCGGGGACGCGCGCGAGCCGGCGGGCCAGCTCCTGCGTCGTCGTTCCGGCGCCGACCACGATGGCCTCACCCTCTTCGACGAGGGCCGCCGCGAGATCGGCGATGGCCGTCTTCTCGGCGGTCGCGGACAGGGATTTCTGCGGGAAACCGGATTCGCGGGTGAAACCGCCCGGCAGTACCGCACCGCCGTGCCGGCGGTCGAGGAGTCCTTCTGCCTCCAGCGCCCGCACGTCACGCCGTACGGTCACTTCTGAGGTCTGGACGACGCGGGCGAGCTCACGGAGCGACACGGCACCGTTTGCGCGCACCATTTCGAGGATCAACTGACGACGTTCTGCAGCGAACACGAAACTGACAGTAACCCCACCGCCCGTCAGTTTTCAGCTCTATGCGCCGGATAGCGGAAATTGCGCACCTAAGAGGCCGCCAAGTGGTATAGGCGGCCTCTTAGTTGATCGGGTCCTGGGCGGAGTGCCCGGGGTTCGTCGGGTTTTACCCCTCGCCCGCCGTCTTCCGGGTGTGCAACTGGCGTGCCACCTCGGCGATCGAGCCCGACAGGGACGGATAGACCGTGAACGCGTTCGCGATCTGCTCGACCGTCAGGTTGTTGTCGACCGCGATCGAGATGGGATGGATCAGTTCCGAGGCGCGCGGCGCGACGACCACACCGCCCACGACGATCCCTGTGCCCGGACGGCAGAAGATCTTGACGAAGCCGTCCCTGATGCCCTGCATCTTGGCGCGCGGATTGCGCAGCAGCGGCAGCTTGACGGCACGGGCGTCGATCTTGCCGGCGTCGACGTCGGCCTGGCTGTAGCCGACGGTCGCGATCTCGGGGTCGGTGAAGACGTTGGCCGACACGGTCTTCAGGTTCAGCGGGGTGACCGCGTCGCCGAGGAAGTGGTAGACCGCGATACGGCCCTGCATCGCCGCGACCGACGCGAGAGCGAAGACGCCGGTGACGTCACCGGCGGCGTACACGCCGGGTGCCGATGTACGAGACACCCGGTCGGTCCGGATGTGGCCGGAGTCCTTGAGCCTGACGCCGGCCTCCTCCAGGCCCATGCCCGCCGTGTTCGGGACGGCTCCGACGGCCATCAGGCAGTGCGTGCCGGAGATGACGCGGCCGTCGGAGAGCGTGACCTCCACCCGGTCGCCGACGCGCTTGGCGGACTCGGCGCGCGAGCGGGCCATGACGTTCATGCCGCGGCGGCGGAAGACGTCCTCGAGGACCGCGGCCGCGTCCGGGTCCTCGCCGGGCAGCACGCGGTCGCGGGAGGAGACGAGCGTGACCCGGGAGCCGAGCGCCTGATACGCACCCGCGAACTCTGCGCCGGTGACACCGGAGCCGACCACGATGAGCTCTTCGGGGAGCTCGTCCAGGTCGTACACCTGCGTCCAGTTGAGGATGCGCTCGCCGTCGGGCCTGGCGTCGGGGATCTCCCGGGGGTGGCCGCCGGTCGCGATCAGCACGGCGTCCGCGACGAGGGTCTCCTCCGCGCCGTCGGCCGCGCGGACGATCACCCTGCGGGAGCCGTCCGCGGCCTGCTGCCCGTCCAGTCGGCCGCGGCCGCGCATGACGCGGGCGCCGGCCCGGGTCACGGAGGCGGTGATGTCGTGCGACTGCGCGAGCGCGAGGCGCTTCACACGCCGGTTGACCTTGCCCAGGTCGACACCGACGACGCGCGCGGCCTGCTCGATGTGCGGGGTGTCGTCGGCCACGATGATGCCGAGCTCCTCGTAGGAGGAGTCGAAGGTCGTCATGACCTCGGCGGTGGCGATCAGGGTCTTCGACGGTACGCAGTCGGTCAGCACCGACGCCCCGCCCAGGCCGTCGCAGTCGACGACGGTCACCTCCGCGCCGAGCTGAGCGGCCACGAGGGCCGCCTCGTACCCGCCGGGTCCGCCGCCGATGATCACGATCCGGGTCACGAAAAAGTCCGCCTCGCAGTGTCGATCCCGGCCTGCCTGCCCGCTCTGCCGGGGTTCCGGGGACGCCCCCGGTGGCATGCAGTACGTACTTCATTGTCCCGCATCGTTCAGGCGTTCTCCCTCCGGGGGCTCCATACGGCCCCGACCACCACGGTTGGCATGTCCAGCACCGCTCGGACGCGCCCGCGCCACGCGGCGCGGGCGGTCATTCGCCACCCTCCCGTACCCTCGATCCCATGTCGCTCTACGCCGCGTACGCCGGCAACCTCGACGCGCGGCTGATGTCCCGCCGCGCCCCGCACTCGCCGCTGCGCGGCACCGGCTGGCTCAACGGCTGGCGGCTGACCTTCGGCGGCGAGCAAATGGGCTGGGAAGGAGCGCTGGCCACGGTCGTGGAGGCGCCGCGCTCGCAGGTCTTCGTCGCGCTGTACGACATCGCCCCCATGGACGAGGACTCGATGGACCGCTGGGAGGGTGTCGGCCTCGACATATACCGGCGGATGCGGATCCGGGTCGCCACCCTGGACGGCGAGGAGGCGGCCTGGGTGTACGTGCTGAACGCCTATGAGGGCGGCCTGCCGTCCGCCCGCTACCTCGGCGAGATCGCGGACGCCGCGGAGTCGGCGGGGGCACCGCACGACTATGTGATGGAGCTGCGCAAGCGGCCCTGCTGAGGACGGGCGGGGGCCGCCGCCGGCGGGCGAGGCCGGTTTTCGGTTTTTCGTGGGAAACAACAAGACAACGATCCGAAGACCGTCGGCTGCGTCATCTACGCGCGTAGGAAGTCACGGGTTACCCTCATCCGCGTGAACGCATCTGTGAATCCGGACCTCGTCGGCGCACTCGCCGACCCACACGCCGCGGCCGACGCCGCCGCCGCACGCCTGCGCGAGCTGACGGGCACCGAGACCCACGACGTCGCACTGGTGATGGGCTCCGGCTGGGCTCCGGCCGTCGACGCGCTCGGCGTCCCCGAGGCCGAGTTCCCCGTCACCGAACTGCCCGGCTTCCCGCCGCCGGCGGTCGAGGGCCACGGCGGCAAGATCCGCTCGTACCGCATCGGCCAGAAGCACGCGCTCGTCTTCCTCGGCCGTACGCACTTCTACGAGGGCCGCGGCGTCTCCGCCGTCTCCCACGGCGTGCGCACCGCGGTCGCCGCCGGCTGCAAGACCGTGATCCTGACCAACGGCTGCGGCGGTCTGCGCGAGGGCATGCGCCCGGGGCAGCCGGTGCTGATCAGTGACCACATCAACCTGACGGCGGCGTCGCCGGTCATCGGCGCGAACTTCGTCGACCTGACGGACCTCTACTCGCCGCGGCTGCGCGCCCTGTGCAAGGAGGTGGACGCGACGCTCGAGGAGGGCGTGTACGTCCAGTTCCCCGGCCCGCACTACGAGACCCCCGCCGAGATCAACATGGTGCGCGTGCTCGGCGGCGACCTGGTCGGCATGTCCACGGTCCTCGAGGCGATCGCGGCGCGCGAGGCGGGCGCGGAGGTGCTCGGCATCTCCCTGGTCACCAATCTGGCGGCGGGGCTTTCCGGTGAGCCGCTGAACCACGAGGAAGTGCTGCAGGCGGGGCGGGACTCGGCGGCGCGGATGGGGGCGCTGCTGACGAGGGTCCTGGACCGGATCTGACGCCGTCCGGCCACGCCTGCGGCTGCGGCGTTCCCCCAACCCCGCTCCCTTCCCGAAACCGGGGGCCGGCCCCGGACCCCGGCCCGTGCCGAGGGTAGGCGGTGCGCCGGGCTCCGCCCGGACGCGCCCGTCGCGCTCGCGGGGGGCTTCCTGGGCTCCGTACCGCTCCGTGCCGCTGCGCGGGCGTGCCGGGCCTCGTCCGCACCACGCGCGGTCACCCGGCCGGCGGGCCGGGCCTCGTCCGGGACCCGTTCCGTCCGCCTCGGCATGCCGGGGCGTACACCCCGCGGGTGCGATCGGGGCCCTCGCCCGCTGGGCGCCCCCTGCTCTGGTACGGCGCTCCCCGCGCGGTGGCCGCGGACTCCCCCTACGGCCCCGCGGCCGTGGAGGACCCGGGCCGGGCCGGGTTTGCCGCCGGGCGGCACGGCCCGCCGGGGATCCTGCCGGGCAGACGGAGTCTCGCCCCGCGCAACCAGGCTTGCCGGGGGCCGACTCCAGCCCCGCTGGAGTCACCGCCCACGGCCGCCGGGCCGCGGGGGGGGAGATGCCCGGAGCGAAGCCCCCGACGGCACCGGCAGGCTCAAGCCCCAGCCGCGCCGACGGCCCCCGGCCCGGGAGCCCCGGCGGGCACGTCCGGGCCGCCGGCGTTCGAGGCGCGGGGCCCAGCGGCGTAGCCCCGACAGAACGGGCACGCCCCGGCCCACCCCAGGGGCACCACCCACGGCCACCCGGCCGCAGGGGGAGATCGAGACGCGGGCCCCGGGAGCGGAGCGCCCGGTTTCGTGAAGGGGCGGGGTGGGGTGGGAACGCTCCGCGCAGCGGCCCCGTACCCGCCGCGCCCCGCGCTTCGCGCGGAAATGGCGGGACACTCCCCCGCCCACCACTCACACTCGACGTAGCAGAGACGAGAGGCGGATCAACCGTGCACCAGGACCTCATCGCTCGGGCCAAGGCATGGCTCGCGGAGGACCCCGACAGTGAGACCCGGGACGAACTCGGCAGGCTCATCGACGCGCAGGACATCGACGCGCTGGCCGACCGGTTCAGCGGCACGCTCCAGTTCGGCACGGCCGGGCTGCGGGGTGAGCTCGGGGCCGGACCGATGCGGATGAACCGGGCCGTCGTGATCCGCGCCGCCGCCGGCCTCGCGGCCTATCTGAAGGCCAAGGGGCAGGCGGGCGGGCTGGTCGTCGTCGGGTACGACGCCCGCTACAGGTCCGCGGACTTCGCCCGCGACACCGCCGCCGTCATGGTCGCCGCCGGCCTGCGCGCGGCCGTGCTGCCGCGGCCGCTGCCCACGCCCGTGCTCGCCTTCGCCATAAAGCACCTGGGGGCGGTGGCCGGCGTCGAGGTGACCGCGAGCCACAACCCGCCGCGCGACAACGGCTACAAGGTGTACCTGGGCGACGGCTCGCAGATCGCGCCGCCCGCCGACACGGAGATCGCCGCCGAGATCGGCGCGATCCGCGGTCTGGCGGACGTGCCGCTCGCCGACGAAGGCTGGGAGACCCTCGGTGACGAGGTGCTCGACGCGTATCTGGCGCGTACGGACGCCGTACTGACCGCCGGATCGCCGCGCACCGCACGCATCGTCTACACGGCCATGCACGGCGTCGGCAAGGAGGTCCTGACGGCCGCCTTCCACCGGGCGGGCTTCCCCGCTCCGGCACTGGTCGCCGAGCAGGCCGACCCGGACCCCGCCTTCCCGACGGTGGCGTTCCCCAATCCGGAGGAGCCCGGGGCGATGGACCTGGCGTTCGAGGCGGCGCGTGCCGTGGCCCCGGACGTGGTCGTCGCCAACGACCCGGACGCCGACCGCTGCGCCGTCGCCGTCCCCGACGACACGGCCGACGCGGGCTGGCGGATGCTCCGCGGTGACGAGGTCGGCGCACTGCTGGCCGAGCATCTGGTCCGCAAGGGCGCGACCGGCGTCTTCGCCGAGTCGATCGTCTCCTCGTCCCTCCTCGGCCGGATCGCCGCGGCCGCGGGCGTCGGCCATGAGGAGACCCTCACCGGCTTCAAGTGGATCGCCCGGGTCGAGGATCTGCGCTACGGCTACGAGGAGGCACTCGGCTACTGCGTCGACCCCGAGGGCGTACGCGACAAGGACGGCATCACGGCCGCGCTGCTCGTGGCGGAGCTGGTCTCCGAGCTCAAGGAGCAGGGCCGTACGCTCGGCGACCTGCTCGACGACCTCGCCGTCGCGCACGGCCTGCACGCGACCGACCAGTTGTCCGTACGGGTCGAGGACCTGGGCGTCATCGCGAACGCGATGCGCGCGCTGCGCGAGCAGCCGCCGACGGAGCTGGCCGGGCTGCGGGTGGCCACCGCGGAGGACCTGACGCTCGGCACGGGCGCGCTCCCGCCGACCGACGGTCTGCGGTACTACCTCGAAGGCGAGTTCCAGGCACGTGTCATCGTGCGCCCGAGCGGCACGGAGCCGAAGCTGAAGTGCTACCTGGAGGTCGTCGTGCCGGTCGCCGGCACGAGCGGTCTGCGCCCGGCGCGTGAGCGCGCGGCGGCGGTGCTGGCCCGCCTCAAGGAGGATCTGGCCGCGGCGGCGGGCATCTGACCGCCGGGGCCGGCGCCCGGTCCGGGGCCGGCGCCCCGGACCGGGCGTCAGCCCGCGCCGAGCAGGATCGCCAGCAGGACCGCTCCGACCGCCGTCGGGGCCATGATCTCGTACGCCCAGCGGATCTGCGGTTCGCCCTGCGCCTCCGGGGCGCGCGACCGGCGTTCGGCCAGTTCCCGCAGGTCGGCGATGGTCTGGTCGGTGGGCGCCACCCGTGACTTGGCGTCGGCGACGTCGGCGTGCACGGAGGTCCGGCCGTGCGGGTCGTCGTGGGCGGCCTGCGCCTGCCTGCGCGCGGCGATCTTCCGCTTGCGCAGCGAGACGGGGATGGCCCACAGCTGGTACTTCGCGCCGCCCTGCGTGAAGATCTCGCTCGAGTACGAGGCACGTACGTCGGTCACGGCGCCCCAGGGCAGGACGATGCTGCGGAACGGGTTCCTGATCCGGATGCGGTCCTCGCTCACGAACACCGCGGGCCGGAAGCTGAACGCGACGATGACCGGGCCCGCCAGCAGGGCACCGGCGAGGGCGAACCACGGGGTGCGGCCCTCGCCGCGCACGACCGCGTCGACGACCATCCAGCTGATGAGCGCGAGCAGCAGCCCGCCGCCCGCCATTCCCGCGGCCGAGCGGAAGACCCGTTCGCTGTCGGTGGGGAGCGCTGGCTGCTGGGGGCTCGTCATGGTTCCGATTCTGCCGCACGCACGTGCGGCGGACGCCACGGGCCGGTGCGGCGAAGTCCGCGGGCCGGTGGCGCGGACGCCAAGGATCACGCCGCACCCCCTGTACAGGCCGCTACGCGCGTAGATATGCTCATCTGGTGACCATGCCCACCACCGCACCCTCCCCCACAGCCTCCGGCGTGGGCGGGACCCCCATCCCCGACGTGACCGCGTCCGACAGCACTCTGCGCCGTTTCCTGCACGGGCTGCCCGGAGTCGACGCCGTCGGTCTGGAGGCTCGCGCGGCGTCCCTCGGTACGCGTTCCATCAAGACCACGGCCAAGGCGTACGCCATCGATCTGGCCATCTCCATGATCGACCTGACGACGCTCGAAGGCGCGGACACCCCGGGCAAGGTCCGGGCGCTCGCCGCCAAGGCCGTCAACCCCGACCCGACCGACCGCAGCACCCCGACGACCGCCGCGGTCTGCGTCTACCCCGACATGGTGGCGACCGCCAAGGAGTCCCTGAAGGGCTCCGACGTCAAGGTCGCCTCCGTGGCCACCGCCTTCCCGGCCGGGCGCGCCGCCCTCCCGGTGAAGATCGCGGACGTCCGTGACGCGGTCGCCGCCGGGGCGGACGAGATCGACATGGTGATCGACCGGGGCGCCTTCCTGGCCGGCCACTACATGAAGGTGTACGAGGAGATCCGCGCCGTGAAGGAGGCTTCCGGCAGCGCCCGGCTCAAGGTCATCTTCGAGACGGGCGAGCTCTCCACGTACGACAACATCCGCCGTGCCTCGTGGCTCGGCATGATCGCCGGCGCGGACTTCATCAAGACGTCGACCGGCAAGGTGGCGGTGAACGCGACTCCGGCGAACACCCTGCTGATGCTTCAGGCCGTCCGGGACTTCCGGGAGCAGACCGGGGTACAGGTGGGTGTGAAGCCCGCCGGTGGCATCCGCACGGCCAAGGACGCGATCAAGTTCCTGGTCCTGGTGAACGAGACCGCGGGCGAGGACTGGCTGGACGGCCACTGGTTCCGCTTCGGCGCGTCGAGCCTGCTCAACGATCTGCTGATGCAGCGGCAGAAGCTGGCGACCGGCCGCTACTCCGGCCCCGACTACGTGACGGTGGACTGATCATCATGGCTTCCGTATTCGATTACGCACCCGCACCGGAATCACGGTCGGTCGTCGACATCGCCCCGTCGTACGGGCTGTTCATCGACGGCGAGTTCACCGACGCCGCCGACGGCAAGGTCTTCAAGACCGTCTCGCCGTCCAGCGAGGAGGTTCTCTCCGAGGTCGCCCGGGCCGGCGCCGAGGACGTGGACCGCGCGGTGAAGGCGGCCCGCAAGGCGTTCGGCAAGTGGTCGGCGCTGCCCGGCGCGGAGCGCGCCAAGTACCTGTTCCGTATCGCGCGGATCATCCAGGAACGCAGCCGCGAGCTGGCCGTCCTGGAGACACTGGACAACGGCAAGCCGATCAAGGAGACCCGCGACGCGGACCTCCCGCTGGTCGCCGCGCACTTCTTCTACTACGCGGGCTGGGCCGACAAGCTGGACCACGCCGGCTACGGGGCCGACCCGCGTCCGCTGGGCGTCGCCGGCCAGGTCATCCCGTGGAACTTCCCGCTGCTGATGCTGGCGTGGAAGATCGCCCCGGCGCTCGCCACGGGCAACACGGTGGTCCTGAAGCCCGCCGAGACGACGCCGCTGTCCGCCCTGTTCTTCGCGGACATCTGCCGCCAGGCAGGTCTGCCGAAGGGCGTGGTCAACATCCTCCCCGGCTACGGGGACACCGGCGCCGCGCTCGTCGCCCACCCGGATGTGGACAAGGTCGCCTTCACCGGTTCGACGGCGGTCGGCAAGGCCATCGCCCGCGAGGTCGCCGGCACGCGCAAGAAGGTCACCCTGGAACTGGGCGGCAAGGGCGCCAACATCGTCTTCGACGACGCCCCGATCGACCAGGCCGTCGAGGGAATCGTCAACGGCATCTTCTTCAACCAGGGCCAGGTCTGCTGCGCGGGCTCGCGCCTGCTGGTCCAGGAGTCGCTCCACGACGAGCTGCTCGACTCGCTGAAGCACCGGCTGTCCACGCTGCGCCTCGGCGACCCGCTGGACAAGAACACCGACATCGGCGCGATCAACTCCGCGGAGCAGCTCTCCCGGATCACCACGCTCGTCGAGGCGGGCGAAGCGGAGGGCGCGGACCGCTGGTCCCCGGCGTGCGAGCTGCCCACCTCGGGCTACTGGTTCGCACCGACGCTGTTCACGAACGTCACCCAGGCGCACCGGATCGCCCGCGACGAGATCTTCGGCCCGGTGCTGTCCGTGCTGACGTTCCGTACCCCGGACGAGGCGGTGGCCAAGGCGAACAACAGTCAGTACGGCCTGTCCGCCGGCATCTGGACGGAGAAGGGCTCCCGCATCCTCGCGGTGGCGAACAAGCTCCGCGCCGGTGTGGTGTGGGCCAACACGTTCAACAAGTTCGACCCGACCTCGCCGTTCGGCGGCTACAAGGAGTCGGGCTTCGGCCGCGAGGGCGGCCGTCACGGTCTGGAGGCGTACCTCGCCCCGTCGAGCCCGGAGGGCGAGCACTGATGAGCACTGTTGACGGGCGACTCAGCGTCTTCAAGACCTACAAGCTGTACGTCGGGGGCAAGTTCCCCCGCTCCGAGAGCGGCCGGGTGTACGAGGTGACCGACGCAAAGGGCAAGTGGCTGGCCAACGTGCCGCTCTCCTCCCGCAAGGACGCGCGTGACGCGGTCGTCGCCGCGCGCAAGGCGTTCGGCGGCTGGTCGGGCGCGACCGCGTACAACCGCGGCCAGGTCCTCTACCGCATCGCGGAGATGCTGGAGGGCCGCAAGGACCAGTTCGTCCGCGAGGTCGCGCAGTCCGAGGGCCTGTCGAAGTCGAAGGCGGCGGACGTCGTCGACGCGGCGATCGACCGCTGGGTCTGGTACGCGGGCTGGACGGACAAGATCGCCCAGATCGCGGGCGGGGCGAACCCGGTCGCGGGCCCGTTCTTCAATCTGTCCACCCCGGAGCCGACGGGCGTGGTGACGGTTCTCGCGCCGCAGGAGTCGTCGTTCCTCGGGCTCGTCTCGGTCGTCGCCCCGGTCGTCGCGACCGGCAACACGGCCGTGGTGATCGCCTCGGAGAAGGCCCCGCTGCCGGCCCTGTCTCTGGGCGAGGTGCTCGCCACCTCCGACCTGCCCGGCGGCGTGGTCAACATCCTCTCGGGGCGTACGGCGGAGATCGCGGCGCCGCTGGCCGCGCACCAGGACGTCAACGGCATCGACCTCACCGGCGCCGACGAGGTGCTGGCGAAGGAGCTGGAGGTCGCCGCCGCGGACAACCTCAAGCGCGTGCTTCGTCCACGGGCTGTGGATTTCTCGGCCGACCCCGGCACGCACCGTCTGACGGCGTTCCTGGAGACCAAGACGGTCTGGCACCCGACCGGTTCGCTCGGCGCCTCCGGCTCGGCGTACTGACCGCGGCGTACTGACCTCGGCACACCGGCCTCGGCGTGCCGACGTCCACGGGCCGAAGCCCCTGCCTCTCCGTCCGGAGGCAGGGGCTTCTTCCGCGCAGGGCTACGGCAGCAGTCCGCCGACGACCGGGCCGGCCACCGGCAGGTCCTCGATCGCCTGCCCCTTGGTGATGTTGTCCGTCGCGATCGCGGTACTGACCGGCTTGAAGTCGGCGAGCTGGGTGCCCACCGCGTTGTCGAGCGGGTCCACGCCGGTGTTGGCCAGCGGGTGGAGCTGGAGGCTCTTGAGCTCGCTCACCCCGCTCACCGAATTGGCGAGCAGGCCCGTCGCGGCTCCCAGTGGCGCGCCCGCGCCCCCGTCCGCCCCCACGGCGGGCGCTGCGTGCGCCGCCGCCCCGCCCGCCCCGAGTGCGGCACCTGCCGCCACGACGGTGAGTCCCGCGCGCAGCAGTGCGCGCCGCTGGTTCCTGGAAGCTGCGTGACGAGCCATGTTTTCCTGACCAATCGTGTGATCGTGCGCCTACGTGACGTAGCCGGGACTGTGACGCCGGTACCAACCGGGCCCCGAGGGGATCCGGGCGGCCGTTCATGCGTCACACTTGTCTCCCGTGAGTTCCCAACCCATCCCGACCCGCGTCGTGCTGCTCGCGGGCCCCTCAGGTTCCGGAAAGTCCTCTCTCGCCGCCCGCACCGGCCTGCCGGTCCTGCGCCTGGACGACTTCTACAAAGAGGGCAACGACCCGACACTTCCCCTGGTGACGGGCAGCACGGACATCGACTGGGACTCGCCGTCCTCCTGGGACGCGGACGCCGCGGTCGCGGCGATAGCGGAGCTGTGCCGCGGCGGCCGGACCGCGGTGCCGGTGTACGACATCGCCACCAGCTCCCGGACGGGGACGGAGATGCTCGACATCGCCCGCACCCCGCTGTTCGTCGCGGAGGGCATCTTCGCGGCCGACATCGTGCGCCGCTGCGAGGAACTGGGCGTCCTCGCCGACGCGCTGTGCCTGCGCGGCCGGCCGTCCACGACGTTCCGCCGCCGGCTGGCGCGCGATCTGCGGGAGGGCCGCAAGTCGGTTCCGTTCCTGCTGCGCCGCGGCTGGCGCCTGATGCGCGCGGAGCGCGGCATCGTCGCCCGCCAGGCCGGGCTGGGCGCGCACCCGTGCGGCAAGGCCGAGGCGCTGAGCCGCCTCACGGCCGCGGCGGCGGGCCGCCGCGTCAGGCCGGGCGCGGCCACGACAGCGGCCTGACGGAAGGCCCGGCCCCGGCCGCACAGGCAGCCCGGCGGACGGCCGCAGGAACCGGTACGGAACCCCGACCCCGGATCCGGCCGGAAGCAGCCCGGCGGACGGCCGCAGGAACCGGTACGGAACCCCGGACGCGGAAGCAGCCCGGGGAAGGCCGCGCCCGGACGCGGACACGAAAGCGGGCCGGACAGAACCCCCTGGTCTGTCCGGCCCCGCTCCCGCCCCCGTGGATCCCCGTGTCCCCCGTGGATCCTTCCGCCGTCTCCCCCGAAACAGCGGCCCCGCGCCTCCCCCGTCGCCTTCAGGCCACCAGCTCGCCGAAGGACTCTTCCTCGTCACGGCCGAAGCTGAGGACCTCGTCCTCGCGCAGCCGGCGGAGCGACCGCCAGATGCTCGACTTGACCGTGCCGACACTGATGTCCAGGATGTCCGCGATCTCCGGGTCGGTGCGCCCCTCGTAGTAGCGCAGGACCAGCATCGTCCGCTGGAGTTCGGGGAGCCTGGCGAGCGCCTGCCACAGGACCGCGCGCAGCTCGGTACCCCGCATCGCGTCGGTGTCGCCGACCGTTTCCGGCAGCTCCTCCGTGGGGTACTCGTTGAGCTTGCGCCGGCGCCAGGCGCTGATGTGCAGATTCGTCATGGTGCGGCGCAGGTAGCCGCCGACCGCCGCCTTGTCGCTGATCCGGTCCCAGGCCCGGTACGTGGAGAAGAGCGCGCTCTGCAGCAGGTCCTCGGCCTCGTAGCGGTCACCGGTCAGGTGGTAGGCGGTCGCGTACAGGGAGGCTCGGCGTTCCCTCACGTAGGCCGTGAACTCGGCCTCGGAGCAGGACGTCCGCTCCCCCGTGCCCTCCCCGTACGCGGCGCTGCTTCCCGTCATGGGTGCGTCGACCACCGTCATATAGGGCTTGCGCCCCTGCTCCGCGGACGACGGCTTGTGCTGACGCCCGGCGCCGCGAACGCACCCCCGCCCTCCCCCATGCTCAGGGCTGCGCCCGAGCAGGGAGGTACCCCCAGCGGCGCCGGACTTCTCGGTGCTCCGCGCGACGGCGACGTCGTGGAGACGTGTCACAACTGCGCTTGAGGTGGTGCTGTGCAGTGCGTTCATCCCGCGCCCCCCGTCGAGTGGAGTCTGTTTCGTTCCGTGTGCCAAGAAGCTTGCCCGGGCTGTTTCATGGCGGTGTCCGCCGACTGTCACAGGCGCGTCACAAGGGGAGGAGTCGTGTGCGTCGCGGTCCCCGGACCCCCGGGGAGTCGAACCGGGGCTCCCCATGGGCCAGAATGACCCCCGTGCCTTTCCTGTTGCTGATCGAGGACGACGACGCCATCCGCACGGCCCTCGAACTCTCGCTGTCACGCCAGGGCCACCGTGTGGCCACCGCGGCGACGGGAGAGGACGGCCTGAAACTGCTGCGCGAGCAGCGGCCGGACCTGATCGTGCTGGATGTGATGCTGCCCGGCATCGACGGTTTCGAGGTGTGCCGCCGGATCAGGCGCACCGACCAGCTGCCGATCATCCTGCTGACCGCCCGCAGCGACGACATCGACGTCGTGGTGGGCCTGGAGTCCGGCGCCGACGACTACGTCGTCAAGCCGGTCCAGGGACGGGTGCTGGACGCCCGTATCCGCGCCGTACTGCGGCGTGGCGAGCGGGAGTCGACCGACTCGGCGACGTTCGGCTCCCTGGTGATCGACCGTTCGGCGATGACGGTCACCAAGAACGGCGAGGATCTGCAGCTCACGCCTACCGAGCTGCGTCTCCTGCTGGAGCTGAGCCGCCGCCCCGGGCAGGCGCTGTCGCGCCAGCAGCTGCTGCGGCTGGTGTGGGAACACGACTACCTCGGCGACTCGCGTCTGGTGGACGCGTGTGTGCAGCGGCTGCGGGCGAAGGTGGAGGACGTGCCGTCCTCACCGACCCTGATCCGTACGGTGCGTGGCGTGGGCTACCGGCTGGACGTCCCGCAGTGAGAGGACCGCACGTCCGAGGCGGGAACGTCCGGTGAGCCGTGGCATCGAGGAGGCCGGTGGGCCGCGCCGCGGCGTTCTCGCCGGCATCCGCCTGACCAGTCTGCGGCTGCGCGTCGTGGTGGTCTTCGGGCTCGTCGCGCTCACGGCGGCGGTGTCCGCCTCCGGCATCGCGTACTGGCTCAACCGGGAGGCGGTGCTGACCCGTACCCAGGACGCGGCGCTCGACGGCTTCCGGCAGGACATGCAGAGCCGCGCCGCCGCGCTGCCGCTGCGGCCCACTCAGGAGGAGCTGCAGCGGACGGCCGAGCGGATGGCGGACGGCGACAAGGGCTACAGCGTGCTGCTGATCGGCGAACGGGCCCAGGGCAAGCCGATCGTCGGCGCCTCCGACCCGGATGCCTTCACCATGACGGACGTGCCGCAGTCGCTGCGGGACGCGGTCGACGACCGGCAGGAGACAGCCGGGGGCAACACCGCGCCGTACCACCTGTTCTGGCAGCGCGCCGAGCGCGGCGGCACGCCGTATCTGGTGGGCGGCACGCGGATCATCGGTGGCGGGCCGACCGGCTACATGTTCAAGTCGCTCGACCAGGAGCGCCAGGACCTCAACTCGCTCGCCTGGTCCCTCGGGATCGCCACCCTGCTCGCCCTGATCGGCTCCGCGCTGCTCGCGCAGGCAGCGGCGACGACCGTGCTGCGGCCGGTGCACCGGCTGGGCGAGGCGGCCAGGCAGCTCGGCGAGGGCAAGCTCGACACCCGGCTGCGGGTCTCCGGCACGGACGAACTGGCCGAACTGTCGAGGACGTTCAACAAGGCGGCGGCGGCGCTCGAGAAGAAGGTCGCCGACATGAGCGCCCGGGAGGAGTCCAGCCGGCGCTTCGTCGCCGACATGTCCCACGAGCTGCGTACGCCGCTGACCGCGCTGACCGCCGTCACGGAAGTGCTGGAGGACGAGGCGGACAACCTCGATCCGATGATCGCCCCGGCCGTGAACCTGGTGGTCAGCGAGACCCGGCGGTTGTACGACCTGGTGGAGAACCTGATGGAGGTCACCCGCTTCGACGCGGGCACCGCGCGGCTCGTACTGGACACGGTGGACGTCGCCGACCAGGTCACCGCGTGCATCGACGCCCGCGCCTGGCTGGACGCGGTGGAGCTGGACGCGGAGCGCGGCATCATGGCGCGGCTCGACCCGCGGCGGCTCGACGTGATCCTGGCCAACCTGATCGGCAACGCCCTCAAGCACGGCGGTTCCCCGGTCCGGGTCTCCGTGCGGCCCGTCGACCACGAGCTGGTGATCGAGGTACGGGACCACGGCCCCGGCATTCCGGAAGAGGTCCTGCCGCACGTGTTCGACCGGTTCTACAAGGCCAGCGCGTCCAGGCCGCGCTCCGAGGGCAGCGGCCTGGGACTGTCGATCGCCGTGGAGAACGCGCACATCCACGGCGGCGACATCACCGCGGCGAACTCCCCCGACGGTGACGGCGCCGTGTTCGTGCTGCGGCTGCCGCGCGACGGCTCGTCGCTGTCCGGCGACGCGGACGGCACGGGGGCGGGCGAGGACGACGAGCGGGGAAAGGGAGACGCGCTGTGACAGCGGTGGGGACCGGGGGCGCCATAGGGCGCGCACGTGCCGCGTACGGGACCGGCACGGGCGGCGTCCGCCGGGGCGGACGGCCTGCCGACCCGTCGGCCACGGGCGGCGCCCGCCTGCGTCGCCGGGGCAGCCGGCCCGCGGCCGTCGCCGTCGCGGTGGCCGCCGGGGTGCTCGCCCTCGGCGGCTGCGGGATCAGGACCACACAGGTGCCCGTGGACGCCGGAGCGGCGCCGTCGCGGGTCCCGTGCGAGGTGTCCGGCGAGAGCATCACCCCGCAGGCACAGGAGCAGGGCGTACCGGTCCGGGTCTACCTGGTGTGTGCCACGCAGCTGGTGTCCGTCGACCGCACGGCGGAGATCTCCGAGAGCAAGGCCGCCGACAGCCCGACCGGGTTCGCCCAGGCGGTGCTGGACGAGTTGCTGAAGGAGCCCTCGCCGCCGGAGCAGGAGGCGGGCTTCGCGACGTACGTACCGGGGCCGCTGCTGGTGAGCGGCGCCCGGAGCGGCGACCCCGCCGGGACGCTGCGGCTGAGCCGCCAGCCGGAGGACCTGCCTGCACCGGCGCTGGCCCAGATCGTGTGCACGCTGGCGGAGAGCCGGGCCGCCGGGGCGGGCGGCGCCGTGGTGCTCGGCGGGCCCGGTGACTACGCACCGCGTGCGTACGCGTGCTCCGCGCTCACCAAGGAGCGGCCGGAACGCGCGGTGCCCACGCTGAGCGCACTGCCGTCACCCGGCCCGTCGGCCTCGTAGGAGCACTCGGCCACCGGGCGGGAGGTCCGCGCGGAACCGTTTCCCGCCGGGTGTGCGTCTAGGGGTGCGTGCAGCGTCAAGGTTCGGGCGGCAGTGCCGCCATCCGCTTCCGCGCGGCGGGGGTCGCCCTCCTCCTCGCCCATCTGCTGCTCGTTTCCTGGCTGACGCTGCGACCACTCGACGTGATGTGGGTGACGGCGGCGAATCTGGAACCGTTCGCCGGGATCAGGACCGCTCTGGAGCTGGGGCCCGTGGAGGCCGTCCGGCGCATCGGCGGGGGACTGCTCCTGCTGGCGCCGCTCGGAATCCTGCTGCCGATGGCGGGCGGCCGGCTCGCCGTGTCGCCCTGGGCGTCGCTGACCCGCACGGTGGCCGCCGGTGCGCTGTTGTCGCTCGGCATCGAGCTGCTGCAGACCGGGGTGCCCGGCCAGGTCGTCGACGTCGACTCGCTGATGCTGAACACGGCGGGTGTGGCGCTCGCCCACCTCGCAATCGTGCCGGCGGGCCGGGCCCGGCTGCGCCGCAGGCTGCTGCGTACCCGGTCCGGGACTGCGCATCGCGGCCGTGGGCGCGAGGTGCGACGTGGGGCCGTGCTCCGGGAGGAGAGCGCTCAGGGTGCGACCCCGACGATTCCCAGGGTCGGGATCGCCCCGTAGAGCGACGCTTCGTCACCTTCGCGAAGTCACCATGGATACATCGGGAGCACATGGAGAGGCTCCCGGGAAACGACTCGCGAAGGAGCCCACCATGGCCGCAATCGTCCGCCCCCGTGACGGCCGCATGATCGGCGGTGTGTGCGCCGCGCTGGCCAGGCGCTTCGGTACGTCGGCCACCACGATGCGCGTCATCTTCGTCGCCTCGTGTCTGCTGCCGGGTCCGCAGTTCCTGCTCTATCTGGCGCTGTGGATACTGCTGCCGGCCGAGAAGACGGCCACCGACGCCTGGTGAAACGCCGCCCCCCGGGACGGTCAGCGGGCGAGCTGCCGCGCGACCTTCGCGAGCTGTTCGCCGACGACCTCCTCGGGGACCCGCGGCGGCTTCCGTCCCGCGAGGTCGAAGGCCGTGAAGCGGGCCACGGTCGCGCCCTTTCTGACGACGACCACGTGTACGGGTGCGACGGCCGCCTCGTCGGCGGCGACGGTGGTCCAGCTGACCGCCTCGTCGCCGCCGCGGGCGCTGAACGACACCGCCTTCACCTCGCGGTAGGTGGCGCCGCGGCCGTCCAGCGTCGCCCCGAAGCCACCTCCGCACGCGGCGATCGCGGCTTCCAGGCCGCCGATCAGTGCCTCGGCATCGGTCTCGCGGTACGAGCTGAGTGACGTCGAGACGGCGAGGCCGAGGTCGTCGAGCGAGCCGAGGCCCCTGTCGACGGTGTGCCCGGCCCGCGGGTCGGGATGCTCTCCCATGGCGTCGGCCAGCGGCTGGCACTCGGCCTTGTCGGCGCGGGGCTGCCCGGTGGGCGAGAGCACGCTCCTGCCGGCGGAGACCTGGAACCCCGGCAGGTCGCCGGTGGCGAGGGCCGCCCGCTCCAGTTCGGGTGCGGTCAGCGGTACGGAGGCGTCGCCACCGGAGCCGCCGCCCTTGGCCGCGTCGGTGCCCGTGGCCGGGCCCGTTCCCGTCGATGTGCCGCCGGCCCGGGCCTGGGCGGAGCCGTCGCGGCTCGTACAGCCGGCCGTGGCCAGCAGCAGTGCGCAGAGGGCACCGAGTGCACGAAGTCCGGTGATCGTGGCTCGCATACCGGTGATCTTGGCACAGGCGCCGCAGGGCGCACACCCTGTCCGGGCGTGCGCCCCGCGTACGTCGCCCTCGGGCGGTGTCGTCAGCCGCCGAGGCCGGGCAGACCGTTGCCGACCGGCAGTCCGCCGCCCAGGCTGTCGAGGGGAGAGCCGCCGCCGAGCACCGGCAGGCCGCCGAGCAGACCGGCGACCTGCTCGGTCGCGCCGGCCGGGGCGACCTCGCCCACGGCGCCCTGCGCGGCCGCGGGCAGAGTGGACGCGCTGTCGGTGACAGCGCTCTGACCACCGGTCAGCGACTCGGCGGCGCCCACCGGAAGCTTCTCGGTGACCTCGTTCAACGGCAGCGTGTGGGAGACGTTGCCGAGCGCGCCGGTCAGGTCGGGCACCGCGGGGGCCGCGGAGGCGGACCCCGCGGCGGCAGCGGCGAAGGCGGCACCGAGAGCGGCGACGCCGAGGGTCTTGGCAGCAGAGTGCTTCATCAGGAACGAATCCTTGGGGACGGGAACATGAGCGGCTCAGCAAGCTAGCCACCCTCGCACAGCCACCGCAAACACCCCGAAGCGGCCGGAAATTGACGGCTCCGGCCGCTTCGTGTAGGCGTCGTACGGGTGACGTCCGGTGCTCAGTTCCCGGCGGTGGCGGTCTGCCTGAACAGCCATTCGGACTTGAGTTCGGCGTAGCCGGGCTTGATCACATCATTGATCATCGCCAGTCGTTCATCGAAAGGGATGAACGCGGACTTCATCGCGTTGACGGTGAACCACTGCATGTCGTCGAGCGTGTATCCGAACGCCTCGTTCAGCAGCTCGAATTCACGGCTCATGCTGGTGCCGCTCATCAGCCGGTTGTCGGTGTTGACGGTGGCCCTGAAGTGCAGCTTCCGCAGCAGCCCGATGGGGTGCCGCGCGATCGAGTCCGCGGCCCCCGTCTGCAGGTTGGACGTCGGGCACATCTCCAGTGGGATGCGCTTGTCCCGTACGTACGCCGCGAGCCTGCCCAGCGTCACGGAGCCGTCGTCGGCGACCTCGATGTCGTCGATGATCCGTACGCCGTGGCCGAGACGGTCGGCGCCGCACCACTGGAGGGCCTGCCAGATCGACGGCAGGCCGAACGCCTCACCCGCGTGGATGGTGAAGTGGTTGTTCTCGCGCTTCAGGTACTCGAAGGCGTCGAGGTGCCGGGTGGGCGGGAAGCCGGCCTCGGCCCCGGCGATGTCGAAGCCGACGACGCCGTTGTCGCGGTACCCGTTGGCGAGTTCGGCGATCTCCAGCGCGCGGGCGGCGTGCCGCATCGCGGTCAGCAGGGCGCCGACCCTGATGCGGTGGCCGTCCGCCCTGGCCCGCCGCTCGCCTTCGCGGAAACCGTCGTTGACCGCCTCGACGACCTCCTCGAGGGTGAGCCCGCCCTCGAGGTGCTGCTCGGGAGCGTACCGGACCTCGGCGTAGACGACTCCGTCCTCCGCCAGGTCCTGCGCGCACTCGGCCGCCACACGGAACAGCGCGTCACGGCTCTGCATGACGGCGCAGGTGTGCGCGAAGGTCTCCAGGTAGCGCTCCAGTGAACCGGAGTCGGCTGCTTCCCGGAACCAGATGCCCAGCTTGTCGGGCTCCGTCTCGGGCAGTGCCTCGTAGCCGGCGTCACGGGCGAGGTCGATGATCGTGCCGGGCCGCAGACCGCCGTCGAGGTGGTCGTGGAGCAGCGCCTTCGGGGCGCGGCGGATCTGGTCCGCGGTGGGCGAATTGAGGGTCTGGCTCGTCATCTGCGCACTCTAGCCCCTACGCGCGTAGAGCGCGCCCCCTCCGGCGGCCTGTCGATACGTAACAGTGACCGCGCGTACGGGTGGCGTACACCTCGCCTTCTGAGACTGTTCTGCCATGGGACACCAGGCACTGCCCCGGTGGTGGGGGCGCCCGGCAGCCGCGGCCGGAGGGGCGAGCGCCCACGGTGGGACTACGGTCCCACACGAGGCGCGAGGGGGGCGGGCAGCTCCGCGGGCGAGGCTGGGCAGCCTGCCGCGGCGCTCCGGCGCCCGGGGCGGCGGGTACGACGCGACGGTGGCCGGAGTGGTGCTGCTCCTGCCGGACGGCGAGCCCGAGTCGGCGCGCAGGGCGTCGGCCCTGTCGTACGCCGCGGCGCTGCCGCTGGGCCGCACGCTGGCCAGAGCGGGGCGCGACGACGGGCTGACGGTGCACGGCGTCCGGTACCGCGGCCGGGGCTGGAACGGCGCCGACGCGCAGCTCGCCGCGGACGCGGCCTGGGCGGTCGAGGAGGTCGTACGCCGCTACGGCGACGTGCCGGTGTGCCTGGCGGGCCACGGCATGGGCGGACGGGCCGCGCTGCGCGCGGCGGGGCATCCCGCCGTCAACTCCGTGCTCGCACTGGCGCCCTGGCTGCCGGAGGGGAACACGGCGGCGGAGCCCGAGCCGGTACGGCAGCTGGCGGGCCGGCGGGTGCTGATCGTGCACGGCACCAACGACGCGCGCACCGACCCGGAGCTCTCCTACCGGCTCGCCGAACGCGCCAAGAAGTCCCACCGCGACATCTGCCGCTTCGAGGTGCACTCGGACGGGCACGCGCTGCGCCAGTACCAGGAGGAAGTGCACGCGCTGGCCGTCGACTTCGTGCGCGGCTCGCTGTTCACGGGCAGCTACGCGCGGCCGGTCGCGGACGCGCTGGCGGCGCCGCCGCCGCTCGGCCTCCGGATGCCGCTGGCGGCCGGCTTCGGGCGGTCGTTGCGCGGCTGACGGGGCGCCTGCGGCGGGCGGGGTGATCCCCTCCCCGCCCCTTCCCACAACCGGGGCTCCGCCCCTTGGCCCCCCGCGCCTCGAACACCGGGAAGGCTCGAACGCGCCCGTCTCGTCGGGGCGCTGCCCCGGACCGTGCCTCGAACACCGGCGAGGCGGATACTGCCCGGCGGGCGGTTGCCGCGCAGCGGCAATGCACGCCCAGAGCGAGGCGCCGCTCGGCAGGTGGCGGCGCAGTCGCGGCGCCGGGAACGAGATCGTCACCGCCACCAAGCTGGGCGCCGAGCCGCTCGCCCCCGGCACGGGCTTCGTCGACAACCCGGAGGGTCTGTCCGCCAAGGCGATCCGCGTGGGCGGGCCCGGCTCGACGGGGGTGCACTGACGGGCGGCGGGCCGGTGGTCAGTCCGGCAGGAGCCGGCCCCGCCGGGACAGCAGGAAGCGCTTGAACTCCGCGACCGGCGGGGTGTCGGGATGGCCGTCGAGCCACGCGACGCCGATCTCGCGGGCCGCCCTGGGCGCCGTCACCGTCAGTTCCACGACCCCCGGGCGGGCGACGGCCGGCGGCGGCAGCAGGGCCACCCCCAGACCGGCCGCCACCAGTCCGCGCAGTGTCTCCGCCTCCTCGCCCTCGAAGGCGACGCGCGGGGTGAAGCCCGCCTCGGCGCACAGGTCGTCGGTGATGCGCCGGAGCCCGTAGCCCGGTTCGAGCGTCACGAAGGACTCGTCGGCGGCCTCCGCGAGGCGGACGCGCTTGCGGCCCGCGAGCCGGTGGTCGTCGGGGACGACGAGCCGCAGCCGCTGTTCGTCGAGGCGGCGGGCGACGAGGTCGGGGGCGTCGGGCACGGGCGAGGTGAGGCACAGGTCCAGCTCTCCCGCCCGGAGCCGTTCGATCATCGCCTCGCCGTAGTTCTGGACGAGGGTGAAGCGGATACGCGGGTGGTCCGCGCGGAAGGCGCGGATGAGACCGGGCACCGTCTCCGAGCCCATGGTGTGCAGGAAGCCGAAGGCGACCTTGCCCGAACGCGGGTCGGTGTCGGCGCGTACGGACTCGGCGGCCCGCTCCACTTCGGCCAGTGCCCGCTCCACCGAGGCGAGGAAGGCCCGGCCTGCGGGCGTGAGGGCGACGGTGCGGCCTTTGCGCGCGAACAGCGTGACACCCAGGTCCGCTTCGAGGCGGACGATCGCCCGCGACAGCGTCGACTGCGGGACGCCCATGTCCTGTGCGGCGCGCGTCACATGCTCGTGCCGGGCGACTCCCGCGAAGTACGCGAGGCGGGGAGCAAGCTCCAGCGTGATGTCTTCTTCGTAACTACCTGGTGACAGGCGAGGCCCTGAACTGTGTTGATGCACCATGGGAACGATTATCGCCGTTTCATGCATTGGACGCATGAAAAGCGGCGCCCTACCTTCGACGTATGCCTCCTGCCAGTACCAAGGCGCCCACCACCGTGGGCGCCGCCCCGTCGTCTCCCGAACTCCTCTCCCCCGGCGCGCCCGGCTACCGCCGCATGAGCTTCGCTCTCTTCGCCGCCGGAATGGCGACCTTCGCCCTCCTCTACTCCACGCAGGCCCTGCTGCCCGCCGTCTCCGCCGACTTCGGCGTCACCGCGGGCACCGCCAGCTGGACGGTCTCCGCCGCGACGGGCGCGCTGGCGCTGTGCGTCCTGCCGCTGAGCGCACTGTCCGAGCGCTACGGGCGCACCACGGTCATGAACGTGTCCCTCGTGGTCGCGGTCGTGGTGGGTCTGCTGGTGCCGTTCGCCCCGAACGTCGAATCGCTGGTGGCGCTGCGCGCCGTGCAGGGCGCGGCGCTGGCCGGAGTGCCGGCGTCGGCGATGGCGTTCCTCGCGGAGGAGGTCCGGCCGAAGGCACTGGTCGGCGCGATCGGCCTGTTCGTGGCGGGCAACAGCATCGGAGGCATGAGCGGCCGGATCGTGACCGGCTGGGTGGCGCAGGCATTCGGCTGGCGGGCCGGGCTCGCCGCGGTCGGCGTGATGGCGCTGCTCTGCGCGCTCGTCTTCCGCGCGCTGCTGCCGAAGGCACGGCACTTCACCCCGGGCACGCTGAACCCGCGCGCCCTGACGAGGGCGGTCCGAGGCCATCTAGCCGATCCGCTGCTGATGCGGCTGTACGCGATCGGCGCCCTGTTCATGACCGTCTTCGGCGCCGTCTACACGGTGATCGGATACCGCCTGGCCGAGGCTCCGTTCAGCCTCCCCCAGGGAGTGATCGGCTCCGTCTTCCTGGTGTACCTCGTCGGTACGGTCTCCTCCGCGGCGGCCGGCGGGCTGGTCGCCCGCATGGGCCGCCGGGGCGCGCTGTACCTGGCGGTGACGACGACCGCGGCGGGGCTGCTGCTGTCGCTCGCGGACACGCTGACGGCGGTGCTGCTCGGCCTCGTCCTGATCACCGCCGGCTTCTTCGCGGGCCACGCGGTGGCCTCCTCCTCGGTGAGCCGTACGGCGACGACGGGCCGCGCCCAGGCGTCCGCGCTCTACCAGTCCGCGTACTACCTGGGCAGCAGTGCGGGCGGCACGCTCGGCGCGGTCGCCTTCCACTCCGGCGGCTGGAGCGGCACGGTACTGCTGGGACTGCTGGCGGTCCTCGGGGTCGTGTCGGTCACGCTGTACGGGACGCACGCGGCCCGGGCGCAGGCCAGGCGGCCGGTACCGGCGGTCGCGGGGCACTGAGCGCGCTCGGAAGCGGGCGCAGAACGCCCCGGCGCGTGACCGTCGGGCGCCGACCGCCCCGGCGCCACACGGCCGGGCATAACCGCACGGCGCCACACGGCCGGATGCACGGAAAGGAGCCGAACGGCCGGGTGCACGAAAAGGAGCTGAACGGAACCGCACGGTCGCGGATTCCGACCGGATCCCCTGTCGGGCGGTGAGTGTCAGTGCCCTGCGGTAGCTTTCGAAGCAGTGGTACCGATGGGTGACAGGGGTGGACCCGCATGAGTGACCTCGCGACGACGCAGGACCTGGATGCGCGACTGGAGCAGCACCGAAGAGAACTGACCGGCTACTGCTACCGGATGCTCGGCTCGTCCTTCGAGGCGGAGGACGCGGTCCAGGACACGATGGTCCGGGCGTGGCGCAGCTTCGACAAGTTCGAGGGCCGTTCCTCGCTGCGCTCGTGGCTGTACCGGATCGCGACGAACGTGTGCCTGGACATGCTGAACGCGGGCAACCGCCGCGCCCGGCCGATGGATCTGTCCGGCCCGACGCCGGTCGCCCAGGCCCAGCTCAATGCCCGCCCCGAGATCACCTGGCTGGAGCCGGTGCCGGACGGACGGGTGCTCCCTTCGGTGGTGGACCCGGCGGAGACGGCGGTGGAGCGGGAGACGATCCGGTTGGCCTTCCTCGCCGCTCTGCAACATCTCCCGCCCCAGCAGCGGGCCGTGCTGATCCTGCGCGAGGTGCTGGCCTGGAAGGCGAGCGAGGTGGCCGAGCTCCTCGGCACCACGGTCGCCTCGGTCAACAGCGCCCTCCAGCGGGCCCGGGCGACCCTCGCCGAGCAGCGGCCCACCGCGTCGGACGCCGCGGACCCGCTCGACGAGGAGCAGCAGGACCTGCTGAACCGCTATGTCGCGGCCTTCGAGGGGTACGACATGAAGGCCCTGACGGCGCTGCTCCACGAGGACGCGACCATGAGCATGCCGCCGTACGACCTGTGGCTGCGCGGGCACGACGACATCGTGGGCTGGATGCTCGGCGTCGGCGAGGTCTGCCGGGGTTCGAAGCTGGTCCCGACCGTGGCGAACGGCGTCCCGGCCTTCGCGCACTACCACCCGTCGGCGGACGGCGAGGGGTACGAGCCGTGGGCGCTCATCGTCCTCGCGCTCTCCGAGGGCAAGGTCGGCGGGATGGACTTCTTCCTGGACACCAAGCGTTGGTTCCCGCTCTTCGACCTGCCGGCGCGGCTGGACAAGGAGGGCGAGCCGGTGTCGGCGGAGGCATCCCGGGGCTAGGGCGGATCCGGGGCCTCTCGGCAGGCGGCGTCGGCCAGTTCCGGCAGGCCCACCAGCTCCAGCAGGGCGAGCAGGTCGGGTCCGGCGTTTTGAAGCCGGATCCGGCTGCTCTGCCTGCGCGCGACAAGGTGCAGGCGCGCCAGGGCGTCCACGGTGGCCAGGTTCACCTGCGTGAGTCCGCCGGTGTCGCAGAACACCTCGTCGGGAGGGGCACCGCCTGCTCCGTGCTCATGGAGCAGGCTGCGGAGCTCCTCGCAGAGGCGCGGCACATCACCGGGGGTGATCCTCCCGGCGATGGACATGACAGCAGGCTGAATGGCTTCCACAGGGGGATGACCGCCGCCGCGACGGGAACTCATCGCGGCAGTGGCTGACGCGGGGCGGACCTGGCCCCTGCGCCTCAGTCGACCGGGAAGGCCGCCGTGTCGATCTTCAGGTCGAAGGGCTCAGGAAGGTGGATGGCGTCGCCGAACTCACCGGCGGCAAGCATCCGGTAGACATCGCCCGTGGGCTGTCCGTAGAGCGTGACGGTAGGCCCGCCGGGGGCCCAGCCGTCGATGAGCAGGTACAGCGGTACCCCGGCTGTGGCGTAGCCGGCGGGCTTGCTGATGCGATCGTGGCGGGCGTCCGACTTCGAGGTGATCTCGACGACGAGCTCGGCCGCGACAGCGGGGATGTAGTTGCCGGGCTCGTTCAGGGCGGCCTTCGGGGCAACGACCAGGTCGGGGATGTGCATCCCCGACCGGGAGGGCACTGCAACGGCGAGCGTCTGGTAGGTGCCCCAGTCCTCGGGGATGACGGAGTACAGGCGCCGCTGTATACCGTCCGCGGATCGTGTTGTGGTCGTTGGTGAGCGCTGGTGACACGGTGATGATCCCCTCGATGATCTCCACCTTGCTGCCCTCCGGCCAGTCCGTCTCCTCCCAGAGGCGGACAGGCCGTCCCACTCGTGGCCCTGGGCCGTCGGAGGGTCGACGGCGAGTGCGCTCACGGCGGTCTCCTCTGTCGGTGGGTCACCGAGTCCAGCACGCCGAACGGGACCGGCGGCGGTCCACCGGTCCCGTTCACCCGTACGGGATCAGGCGATGCGGTCGAGCACGATGGGGTTCGCCGTGAAGTCCGTGCCGGCGTCGGCGATGTCGTAGGCGGCGTTCAGCGCCCCCAGCGCGTACTCGAACTTCTCCGGGGTGTCCGTGTGAAGCGTCAGCAGCGGCTGGCCGGCGGTCACGGTGTCGCCGGGCTTGGCGTGCATCTCGACGCCCGCACCCGCCTGGACCGGGTCCTCCTTGCGGGCCCGGCCGGCCCCGAGGCGCCATGCGGCGATGCCGATGTCGTAGGCGTCGAGGCGGGTCAGGACGCCCGAGGAGGGGGCGGTGACGACGTGCTGCTCGCGGGCGACGGGCAGCGTGGCGTCGGGGTCGCCGCCCTGCGCGGCGATCATGCGGCGCCAGACGTCCATCGCGGAGCCGTCGGCGAGTGCCTTCGCCGGGTCGGCGTCCTTGATGCCCGCGGCGTCCAGCATCTCGCGGGCGAGCGCGAGGGTCAGCTCGACGACGTCGGCGGGGCCGCCGCCCGCCAGGACCTCGACGGACTCGCGGACCTCGAGGGCGTTGCCCGCGGTCAGGCCGAGCGGAGTGGACATGTCGGTGAGCAGGGCGACGGTCTTCACGCCGCTGTCGGTGCCCAGCGCGACCATCGTGGAGGCGAGTTCGCGGGCGTCGTCGAGGTTCTTCATGAAAGCGCCGGTGCCGACCTTGACGTCGAGGACGAGAGAACCGGTGCCCTCGGCGATCTTCTTCGACATGATCGAGGAGGCGATCAGCGGGATCGCCTCGACGGTGCCGGTGACGTCCCGTAGGGCGTAGAGCTTCTTGTCGGCGGGGGCGAGACCGTCGCCGGCGGCGCAGATGACCGCGCCGGTCGTGTCGAGGACGTGCAGCATCTCCTCGTTGGACAGCAGAGCCCGCCAGCCGGGGACGGACTCCAGCTTGTCGAGCGTGCCGCCGGTGTGGCCGAGGCCGCGGCCGCTCAGCTGCGGCACGGCCGCGCCGCAGGCGGCGACCAGCGGCGCGAGCGGCAGCGTGATCTTGTCGCCGACGCCGCCGGTGGAGTGCTTGTCGGCGGTGGGGCGGGAGAGCGAGTCGAAGTTCATCCGCTCGCCGGAGGCGATCATCGCGGCGGTCCAGCGGGCGATCTCGGTGCGGTTCATGCCGTTGAGGAGGATGGCCATGGCCAGCGCCGACATCTGCTCGTCGGCGACCTCGCCGCGGGTGTAGGCGTCGATCACCCAGTCGATCTGCTCGGGGCTCAGTTCGCCGCGGTCCCGCTTGGTGCGGATGACGGAGATGACGTCCATGGCAATCCTCCAGGTTGTTCCGAGCGGCGCTCTACGCGCATAGAGAGAGGGTAAGGGAGCGGCCCTCCCGCCAGGGGCGGGAGGGCCGCGGGGTGTTGTCAGTCGAGCGGGTTCGTCAGTCGAGATGACCGGGCCCGAAAGCCTGGGGCAGCATCTCGGAGAGCGGCAGGATGCCGCCCGGGGTGTCCAGCAACAGGCCGGGCCCGCCGAACTCGTACAGCAGCTGGCGGCAGCGGCCGCACGGCACCAGCAGTTCGCCCCGGCCGTCGACGCACGTGAAGTGCGTCAGCCGGCCCCCGCCGGTGGCCTGCAGCTGCGAGACGAGGCCGCATTCGGCACACAGCCCGAGCCCGTACGAGGCGTTCTCGACGTTGCAGCCGGTGACCGTACGGCCGTCGTCGACGAGGGCGGCGACGCCGACCGGGAAGCCCGAGTACGGGGCGTACGCGTGGGACATCGCCTCACGCGCCCGTATCCGCAGGGCCTCCCAGTCGAAGCCGCCGTCGTCCGTCACTTGCCCTGGCCCTTGAAGTACGGCCGGCCGTTCGCCTTGGGCATGCGCAGCCGCTGCGCGGACACCGCGAGCACCAGCAGCGTGGCGACGTACGGCGCGGCGTCGACGAACTGGCTGGGCAGCTCGTCGGTGAGCGCGTACCAGGTGAACAGCAGCGCGGAGAACACCGCCGAGATCGCGGCCTGCACGTACTTCTTCCGGTACAGCATCCAGACCACCGCGATCAGCAGCAGGATGGCGAGCAGCAGGAGCATCGCGTGGACGTTCACCGCTCCGCCGCGCAGCTTGAGGCTGTCGGTGAAGCCGAACAGGCCCGCGCCCAGTGCCATGCCGCCCGGCATCCAGTTGCCGAAGATCATGGCGGCGAGACCGATGTAGCCGCGGCCGCCGGTCTGGCCCTCCTGGTAGATGCCGGTGATGATCGCGAGGAACGCGCCGCCGAGGCCCGCCAGGCCGCCGGAGACGATCACGGCGATGTACTTGTACTTGTAGACGTTGACGCCGAGCGACTCGGCGGCGACCGGGTTCTCACCACAGGAGCGCAGCCGCAGACCGAAGCCCGTACGCCACAGCACCCACCAGGTGCCGGGCACCAGCAGCAGCGCGACGACCGTCAGCAGGGACAGGTTGGTCATCAGCCCCCCGAGGACGCCTGCCAGGTCGGAGACGAAGAACCAGTGCTTGCCCTGGAGATCGCCCAACCAGTCGGAGAGACCCGGGACCGTGATGCGCTCGATCGCGTCGATACGCGGGGACTGCTTGGAGGAGCCGCCCTCGGTCTCCGCGAAGGTGAAGTTCGACATGTACCGGGTGAGGCCGGAGGCCAGGATGGTGATGGCGACACCGGAGACGATGTGGTTGACCTTGAAGGTCACCGTCATCACCGCGTGCAGCAGACCGCCGAGCGCACCGCCGACGACGCCGAGCAGCACACCGGTCCACGGTCCCCACTGGTAGCCCGCCCAGGCCCCGAACCAGGTGCCGAGGATCATCATGCCCTCGAGGCCGATGTTGATGACACCGGCCCGCTCGGCCCACAGTCCGCCGAGACCGGCGAGCCCGATCGGCACGGCGAGCTGGAGCGCGCCGGAGACCTGGCCGACAGAGGTGAGGTCGTTCGCGCCGCTGATGATGCGCACCAGCGAGAACAGAGCAAGTCCGCCCGCGATGATCAGCAGGATGACGGGCAGGGACAGCCTGCGGCGGCCGGTCTTCTTGGGCGCGGTACCGGCCATGGAGACGGTGCTCGTCGACTCGCTCATGCCGCGACCTCCTTGTTCTTGCGGGCCTGCGCGGCAAGCTCCTCGCCGACCTTCTGCTGCTGACGGCGGAGCCCGTACTGACGGACCAGTTCGTAGGACACGACGACCGCGATCACGATCAGACCCTGCATGATCACCGCGATTTCCTTCGGGTAGCCCTCCAGGCCGATGCCTTCCGCCGTCTTGTCCAGGAAGGCGAAGAGCAGCGAGGCGAAGAAGATGCCGATCGGGTTGTTGCGGCCGAGCAGGGCGATGCCGATGGCGGTGAAGCCGACACCGACCGGGAAGCTCAGGCTGTACGTGTGGGTCTGGCCGAGCAGCATCGGCATACCGGCCAGGCCCGCCATGGCGCCGGAGATGAGCATGGCCGTGAGGATCATCCTCTTGGCGTCGACACCGCTCGCCTGGGCGGCGGACTCGCTGGCGCCGGTGGCGCGCAGGTCGAAGCCGAACCGGGTGCGGTTCAGCACGAACCAGTAGACGATGCCGAGCGCGAAGGCGACGAAGGTGAAGCCGTAGATGGTGCCGCCGTCCAGCTCCAGACCCGGGAACCAGCCGGACTCGGCGATGATGCCGGTGTTCAGGTCGTTGGAACCCTCCGGCCGCACGCCGAGGTTCGCCGGCAGGATCATCCAGGCGATCAGGCTGGTCGCGATGGCGTTGAGCATGATCGTGGAGACGACCTCGCTCACCCCGCGCGTGCTCTTGAGGACACCCGCGATGCCCGCCCAGAAGGCACCGACGGCCATGGCGACGAGCACGATCAGCAGGATGTGCAGCGGCCCGGGCAGCTCCACCGCGGCACCGACGACGGCGGCGAGCATGACCGCGAGGCGGTACTGGCCGTCGACACCGATGTTGAACAGGTTCATCCGGAAGCCGATGGCGACGGCCAGGGCAGCCAGATAGTAGATGCCGGTCTGGTTGAGGATCAGGACCTGGACGTCCGTGAACTCGATCTGCTCGACCATCAGCCGGTACGGCTCGATCGGGCTGAGGTCCGAGACGATCAGCACCACGGAGCTGAGCAGGAAGGCCACGACCAGGGCGAGCGCCGGGCCCGCCAGGCCCAGGAGCAGCCGGTCCTTGTCGAACTTCTTCATCGGCTCTCACCGTTCTCGTGGTGCTCGAGGTGGCCGGACGCGGCGCCGGTCATGGCGGTGCCCAGCTCCTCGGGTGTGATCGTGGCGGGGTCGGCGTCCGCGACCAGACGGCCCCGGTACATCACCCGCAGGGTGTCGGAGAGCCCGATGAGCTCGTCCAGGTCGGCGGAGATCAGCAGCACCGCGAGGCCCTCGCGACGCGCCTCGCGGATCTGGTCCCAGATCTGCGACTGCGCGCCGACGTCGACACCGCGGGTGGGGTGCGCGGCGATCAGCAGCTTGGGCGCGTGGCTCATCTCGCGGCCGACGATCAGCTTCTGCTGGTTGCCGCCGGACAACGAGGCGGCGGTGACCTCGATACCGGGCGTGCGGACGTCGTACTCGCGCACGATGCGCTCGGTGTCCTGGCGGGCGGCCTTGAGGTCGAGCAGGCCCTTGCTGCTGTTGGGCTTCTCCGTCACATGGCCGAGGATGCGGTTCTCCCACAGCGGGGACTCCAGCAGCAGACCGTGCCGGTGCCGGTCCTCCGGGATGTATCCGATGCCGGCCTCGCGGCGCTTGCGGGTGGCGGCGTGGGAGATGTCGGCGCCGTCGAGCGTGATGACACCGGCGTCGGGGTCTCGCAGGCCGATCAGGGCCTCGATGAGCTCGGTCTGGCCGTTGCCCTCGACACCGGCGATACCCATGACCTCACCCTTGTGGATGGTGAAGCCGATCCTGTCGAGGACCTCGCGGACCACGCCGTCCGGGTCGGTGGCGGTGAGCCGCAGGCCGTCGACCTCGAGCATCGGCACGTCCGTGACCGTCGACTCGCGGGTCTCCGGCGACGGCAGTTCGGTGCCGACCATCAGCTCGGCGAGCTGCTTGGTCGTGGTGCTGCGCGGGTCGGCGGTGCCGACGGTCGTACCCCGGCGGATGACCGTGATCTCGTCGGCGACCGAGAGCACCTCGCCCAGCTTGTGGGAGATGAAGATGACGGTCAGGCCCTCGGCCTTCAGCTCACGCAGGTTGGCGAAGAGCGCGTCGACCTCCTGCGGGACGAGCACGGCGGTCGGCTCGTCGAGGATCAGCGTGCGGGCGCCGCGGTAGAGGACCTTGAGGATCTCGACACGCTGGCGGTCGGCGACACCCAGCTGCTCGACGAGAACGTCCGGGCGTACACCGAGGCCGTAGGCGTCGGAGATCTCCAGGATCTTCTTCCGGGCCTTGCCGCCGATGCCGTACAGCTTCTCGCCGCCGAGGACGACGTTCTCCAGGACGGTGAGGTTGTCGGCCAGCATGAAGTGCTGGTGCACCATGCCGATGCCGCGCGTGATGGCGTCGGCGGGGCTCGAGAAGGTGACCTGGTCGCCGCCGACGGTGATGGTGCCCTCGTCCGGCTTCTGCATGCCGTAGAGGATCTTCATCAGGGTCGACTTGCCGGCACCGTTCTCACCCACGAGGGCGTGCACGGTGCCCTGGTGGATCGTGATGTCGATGTCGTGGTTGGCGACGACGCCGGGGAAGCGCTTGGTGATGCCGCGCAGTTCTACGGCAGCAGCCTGCGGCGGTGACGGACTGGACGCGTTGATGACGCACTCTCCTTGGCGGAAAGGAGCGGGAGGGCAGGCGGAAAGGACGGGCTGTGGTGGTCATGGGGGCGTGGCGAAGTTATCGCGCCGGAACGCCATCTACGCGCGTAGCGCTCCCGAAAACCAAAACCCGGAGGCCGGAAACCGGTCCGCGGGCCGTGGGGGCTGGCGCCCCCTTGGGCCCGCGGACCTGCGGTACCGGCCGCTCGGTTACGGAGCGGTCTTGACCTCGATCGTGCCGGCGATGATGTCGGCCTTGGCCTTGTCGACCGCCGCGATGACGTCCGTCATCTTGGTGAAGGCCGGGTTGGACTTGGACAGGGCGACACCGTCGTCCTCGAGGCCGTAGCGGACCTCACCGTTCTGCGGGTTGCCGTCCTGAACCGACTTGATCAGGTTGAACACGGCACCCGAGACGTTCTTGGTGACCGACGTCAGGATGTGGTCCTTGTACGCGGCCAGACCCTTCTGGTTGTACTGGTCCGAGTCGACGCCGATGGCCCACTTGTCGGCCTTGGCGGCCGCCTCGATCGCACCGGAGCCCGCGAGACCGGCGGCCGAATAGATCACGTCCGCGCCCGCGTCGAGCTGGCCCTGCGCGGCGGCCTTGCCGAGGTCCGGCTTCGAGAAGCCGCCGAAGTCCGGCGGCTGCGTCAGGTACTGGACCTTGACGTTGACGCCCTGCTTGGTGTCCTTGACACCCTGGACGAAGCCCGCCTCGAACTTCTTGATCAGCGGCGTCTCGACACCACCGATGAAGCCGACGGTGTTCGTCTTCGTCACCTTGGCGGCGGCGACACCGGCCAGGTAGGAGCCCTGCTCCTCGTTGAACACCAGGTTGGCGATGTTCGGGCCGGTCTTCGACGTGTCGTCGATGAGACCGAAGGTCGTCTTCGGGAACTTCGGGGCGACCTCCGCGATGGCGGGCGCGTAGGCGAAACCGACACCGATCACCGGGTTGTTGCCGGCGCGAGCCAGCGCGGTCAGGCGCTGGATCTTGTCCGGGTCACCCTCCCCCTCGCTGGGCTCGGCGTCGTTGCCGTCGATGTCGAGTTCCTTCTCGGCCCTCTCCAGGCCCGCGAAGGCGGCGTCGTTGAACGACTGGTCGCCGCGGCCACCGATGTCGTACGCGATGGCGGCCTTGCCGCCCTTGTCGTCCGAGCTGCTCGAACCGGACGACGAGTCGCTGCCACACGCGGTGGCAGACAGTGCGAGAGCCGCGGACGCGATGCCCACGGTGGCGATCCTGGTGATCCGGCGCACTGGGGGGCTCCTTAAACCTGACCGAAAGCGCCACTTCCGGCGCTGGGTTCGCGGCGATCGTAACGCGCGTAGATGTCAGTTAAAGACCTGTTCATCAGTCGTTATCGGATCGTCGCGAAGCCCTTGGGCGGGCGGCAGCCAGGTTACTCCCCGTGGCCGTAGATCGCCCCCTCTGCGCGTCGGCCCCGGTGGCGGTACCGGGCAGGGCCCGGTGGGTCCGGGCTACGCCCCCGGGTGCGGCCGGGACCGGGCAACGTCACCGGGCGGGTCCCGGTGGGTCCGGGCTACATCACCGGGTGCGGCCGGGACCGGGCAACGTCGCCGGGCAGGACCCGGTCCCTCCGGCCGGGTCACGTGGCCGAGTGTGGCCCGGTCCTGTCCGCCTGGCATCCGGGTGCCGCGGTACCGGGCCAGGGCCCGGTAGGTCCGGGCTACGCCCCCGGGTGCGGCCGGGACCGGGCTGCCTGGCGCCCGGGCACGTCACCGGGCAGGACCCGGTCCCTCCGGCCGGGTCACGTGGCCGAGTGTGGCCCGGTCCTGTCCGCCTGGCGTCCGGGTGCCGCGGTACCGGGCGGGGCCCGGTAGGTCCGGGCTACGCCCCCGGGGGCGGCCGGGACCGGGCTGCCTGGCGCCCGGGCACGTCACCGGGCAGGACCCGGTCCCTCCCGGCCGGGTCACGTGGCCGAGTGTGGCCCGGTCCTGTCCGCCTGGCGTCCGGGTGCCGCTCCGGTGGTCATGTCCGGGACTGCTTTCCTCACCGCGCTTCGCGCGAGTTGCGACGCTTTACGTCCCGGACACGACCCCCTCCGCGTCCCCCTCCCCCGACGCAGCGGTTTCGCCCCCGCCCGTGGACAAGTGCGGATGAGAAGAAGCACCCCTGCCCGAAACCGGGGCGCGCACGCTACCCAAACGTGGGCTGTGAACCGGGTGTCGGGGTCCTGGCCCGGAAGGAGGAGGCGGCGACGCCTCGGCGGTAGGGACGGCCCGCTGCCCGGCGCGCACCGGACCCCCTTGGCGGCACAGTGCCACCGGCCGACGGCGAGGACCACCGGGCGTGACAGGCCGAGACGGCGGGAGGGGGGCGGGGTCGCAGGAGGGGGGTGTCCGGAAGTAAAGCGTCGCAACTCGCGCGCAGCGCGGTGAGGAAAGCCATTCCGGACACCCCCCTCCGGAGGCCCCGCC
>NZ_JBEZKP010000011.1:36352-156397 GCF_040706335.1 Streptomyces sp. NPDC048389
CCTCGAAGTCCAGGACGATCTTCTCGTTGCGGGTGCCCAGGCCCAGCAGGACACCCCCCTCCGGAGACCCCGCCCCCCGCCACCCACCACCAACACAGCCACCACCCCCGGCCCGGGCCCACAAGCCGCCCCCCGCCACCGGCACAGCCCCGCAGCCACGCCCACCAGGGGCGCCACGCACCCACCCACCGGCACAGCCCCGCGGTCACGCCCACCAGGGGCGCCACGCACCCGCCCACCGGACAGGACCCCCACGAGACCGCCGCGCACGGATCAGGCAGGACCCAGGCCACCCACCCCGGGACGCCGCGCCCACGGAACGGGCAGGGCCCGGGAGGCAACGTGAGCGTCAGTGCGCCGAGCGGGACTTGAAGGCCGCCTTGCGGGCCTCCTTCGCCGTGGCCTTGTCCCGGTGCAGCCGACCCATCGCCTCCAGCACGTCCGCCGTCGCCGGGTGGTCCACCCGCCACGCCGCGTCGAAGAACCCGCTGTGCTGCCCGACCAGCCCCTCCACCAGGTCCTGGAGTTCGGCGGCCTCGCCGCCCGCCGCGAGCTGCGCGGCGATCGTGTCGATGGCCAGCCAGAAGATCATCGACTCCGGCGGCGCGGGCACGTCCGTCGCGCCCCGTTCGGCGAGCCAGACCCGGGCGAGGCCGCCGAGCCGGGGGTCGTCGAGGGCGTCGCGTACGGCGGGCTCCGCGGGGAGGCCGACGAGGGTGAGCGCCTGCTGGCAGTGGAGCCGGCGCAGCGGCGCGCCCGGGTCGTCGCCGCGCGCCGCGGCGAGGAGTTCGCGGGCGGCTTCGGCGGGTGCGCGCCGGGCCAGCCACTGCTCCGTCTCGGCACGGGCGGAGATCTCGGGGTACCGGGCGAGCCCGTCGAGCAGCACCTCCGCGCCCTTGTCGGCGAGGTCGCCGACCGCCGGCACGTCGACTCCGGCGTCCCGCAGGCGGGACCTGATGCCGTAGAGCCCGAGCGGGGTAGGCCGGACCATGCCGTAGCGGGTGATGTCCTCTTCGTCGACGAGGGGGCCGGCGGCACCGTCGTCGGTCATCAACGCCTCGTCGACCGGCCGGTACTCGACGACGCCGACGGACTCCAGCAGCCGGAACTGGTCGTCGAGGTGCATCATCGCCTCCGAGACCTGCTCCAGGACGTCGTCGGTCGGCTCACCCATGTCCTCGGGGACGATCATCGACGCGGCGAGCACCGGCAGCGGGACGAAGTCCTCGCCGGGGCCGTCGTCGGTGACCGTCAGCAGGTAGAGGTTGCCGAGCACGCCGTCGAGGAACGCGGCCTCCGCATCGGGGTCCCAGTCCAGCGCCTCGACGTCGATCTCCCCGTCGTCGCCGATGACGTCGGTGATGTCGTCGAGCAAGGGGGCGATGGCGTCGGCGAAGGCGACGTCCAGGGCGTCGAGCCAGAGGCCGAGCACGTCCTGCGGCGAACCGCCGGTGACGCGCGCGAGGTTGGCCCCTGCGACGACACCGCCCGGGCCGCTGCCGGACTCCGGTTCGGCAGCGGAGCCGCCGTCGGGCCCGGTGACCGGACCGGCGTCCACCTCACCGTCGGAACCGGCGTCGTCGATGTCCACCAGTCCGGTGTCGACGGCGACGCGCCACGCCTCGCTCGCGTAGGCGGGACCATCGTCGTCCCCGCCCAGGCCGAGCGCCTCCGCCGCGGACTCCAGTTGCTCGTCGACGAGTTCGCCACCGACGCCGACCCTCGTCCGCGAGTCCGCCCAGCGGGCGAGCCGTACGGCACGGGCCAGCAGCGGGGTGGCCAGCGCGGCCCGCGCCAGCTCCGCGTCCGAACGCAGCCGTACCGGTGGCAGGGTGGGGCGGTCTTCGGGCATCTGGTGGGTCTCCTCCGCGGCGTACCGGCTCCGGCGGCCTTGTGGGTGACTGGACGGGGCCCAGCGTAGACGCAATTCGTGCCGCTTCGCCGCGCCTGCCCGGTACGGCCTTTCGGCCTGGGGCGCGCCCCACGGGTTCATCGGGGCTTTCGTCGCCGTACACCCTTCGACTCTTGACAACTGGCCTGCTCAGCCAAGAGATTGACGCGCGTAGAACCTGCGGGCCGTGCGACCGGGCCCGCGACCCCTCATCCCTCACCTCCGGAGAACCTTGATGCCTTCCTCCGTCGTACCGAGAACCTCCGCCGTGGCGGCCGTCGTCGCCGCCGCGATTGCCGCGGGCCTGCTCGCCGGCTCCGCGAACGCCTCCGCTGCGGACTCCGCCGACCAGACCGCCGCGTCGCCGGTACGGATCCACGACATCCAGGGCAGCACCCGTATATCCCCGCTGGTGGGCCGTCAGGTCGCCGATGTGCCGGGCATCGTCACGGGCGTACGGACCTACGGCTCCCGCGGTTTCTGGTTCCAGGACCCCCGGGGCGATGGCGACCCGGCCACCAGCGAGGGTGTCTTCGTCTACACCGGCTCGGCGCCGGGCGTCGCGGTCGGTGACCAGGTCACCGTGTCCGGCACGGTGACGGAGTACGTCCCCGGCGGCACGTCCTCCGGCAACCAGTCGTTGACGGAGATCACGCGGCCGACCGTCGCCGTCGTCTCCTCCGGAAACGAGGTGCCGGAACCGGTCACCGTCTCCGCCTGGTCGGTGCCCTGCGCGTACGCCCCGGAGGGCGACCCGGCGGCCGGCGGCAGCATCAACGGCCTCCCGCTCGACCCGCACGCGTACGCCCTGGACTACTACGAGTCGCTCGAGGGCACCAACATCCGCATCGGCACCTCACGGGTGGTCGGCGCCACCGACCCGTACGCGGCGCTGTGGGTGACGGTCAAGCCGTGGGAGAACGACAACCGGCGCGGCGGTGCGGTCTACGGCTCGTACGAGTCGCAGAACACCGGCCGTCTGAAGATCGAGTCCTTGACCCCGCGCGCCGAGCAGCCCTTCCCGAAGGCGAACGTCGGTGACGTGCTCGCGGGCGTCACCCAGGGCCCGATGGACTTCAACCAGTACGGCGGCTACACGCTCGTCGCCCGCACCCTCGGCACGGTCCACGACCGCGGCCTCGAGCGCGAGCGGACCCGTCCGCAGCGGAACGGCGAACTGGCCGTGGCCACGTACAACGTGGAGAACCTGGACCCGTCCGACCCCCAGGAGAAGTTCGACGCGCTGGCGAAGGGCGTCGTCGAGAACCTGGCCTCGCCCGACATCCTCGCCCTGGAGGAGATCCAGGACGACACGGGCGCCAAGAACGACGGCACCGTATCGGCAGCGGGGACGCTCAAGAAGTTCACGGACGCGATCACCCGCGCGGGTGGCCCCGCATACGAGTGGCGCGGCATCGACCCGGAGAACAACCAGGACGGCGGCCAGCCCGGCGGCAACATCCGCCAGGTGTTCCTCTTCAACCCGGAGCGGGTCTCCTTCACGGACCGCGCGGGCGGTGACGCGACGACGGCGACCGGTGTCGTGCGGGAGCACCGCGGGGCCGCGCTGTCCCTGTCCCCGGGCCGGATCGAGCCGACGAGCGCGGCCTGGGAGGACAGCCGCAAGCCGCTGGCCGGTGAGTTCACCTTCCGTGGCCGTACGGTCTTCGTGATCGCCAACCACTTCGGCTCGAAGGGCGGCGACGAGTCGCTGCTCTCGCACCACCAGCCGCCGAACCGTTCCTCCGAAGTGCAGCGCCTGGAGCAGGCGCAGGTGGTGAACGCGTTCGTCAAGGACATCCTGGCGGTCGACCGCAAGGCCGACGTGCTGGTGGTCGGTGACATCAACGACTTCGAGTTCTCGCGGACGACGCAGACGCTGACGGACGGCGGCGTCCTGTACCCGGCCGTCAAGTCCCTGCCGCGGTCCGAGCGTTACTCGTACGTGTACCAGGGCAACAGCCAGGTGCTGGACCAGATCCTCACCAGCCCGTCGATCCGCCGCTTCAGCTACGACAGTGTGCACATCAACGCTGAGTTCGCGGACCAGAACAGCGACCACGACCCCCAGGTGCTGCGCTTCCGCCCCTAGGGCGGTCCGCGTGGGCACGGGGCCTTCAGCGCAGCAGGTCCCGTGCCCACGCGGTGACGTCCAGCTCCCCGGACGTGCCGATGTCCAGCCGGAACGGCAGGGTCTGCGGGGGCTCTCCCTCCTTCGGCGTGACCACCAGGTAGGCGCCTTCGGTGACGGCGTCGAAGGTCGTCACCCGGTTGTTCCAGTTGAGCACCGACTTCACGCTCTCGCCCGGCGCGAGGGTCAGCGGCTTCGGCCCCTGGTCGCGTCCCGCGTCGGTGTAGGGGCGGTCGTGGGTGACGGTCAGCCGCAGCGGGTCGCCGTCCTTGTCCAGGGCGCCGATGCCGGGATAGCCGTTGACCTTGTACGGCCCGGTGCCGCAGTTCACCAGCTCGACCACGACGGCCCGCCGCCCCATGGCCGCGTCCACCAGGCCGGTGCTCACCGCGGCTCCGGATTCCGGGCACGCGGCCGGGGTGGGCGCCACGGGTGTCGCCCGGGGTGAGGGTGTCTCGCCGTGCCGGGCGAAGTCCGAGGGGCCCAGCTTGTCGGGCTCGACGACGAAGTCGCGGTCGCGGCCCTCACCGGGCGACGCAGAGGCGGAGCCGCTCGCAGCGGCCCTCTCGCCCACGGTGCCGCTGTCGCCGCCGCAGCCGCTGAGCGCCCCCGCCGCGATCAGTCCGGCCGCCGCCACCAGCGCCGCCCGCCGTATCGTTTCCGCCATCCCGGCCCCCTCACGATCGCCCCGCCCCCGCGCCGATCATGCCAGGCCCGGCGGACCAGTCAGCGCTACTTCATGATCGGGTGAAGCAGATTTAACTGGAGCTATGCCCTGCGGGCGCTCACACTGCGAGCATGACCTCCTCCGCTCCCTTCGGCCGCGCCGTGTGTGCCATGGTCACGCCCTTCGCCGCCGACGGTTCCCTGGATCCCGACGGCGCTCAGGAGCTGGCGACGCGTCTCGTCGACGCCGGCTGCGGCGGTCTGGTGCTCTCCGGCACCACCGGCGAGTCGCCGACCACGTCGGACGAGGAGAAGGCCACGCTCGTGCGGGCGGTGGTGCAGGCCGTCGGCAGCAGAGCCGCCGTCGTCGCCGGCGTCGGGACGGCGGACACCCGGCACACGGTCGAGCTGGCGCAGGCCGCGGAGGCGGCGGGGGCGGACGGCGTGCTGGTGGTCACCCCGTACTACAGCCGCCCTCCGCAGGCCGCCGTGGAGGCGCACTTCCGCCGGGTGGCCGACTCGGTCGGCATCCCGCTGATGCTGTACGACATCCCGGGCCGCACCGGCACCCGCGTCGAGCCGGAGACGATGCTGCGGCTCGCGGAGCATCCGCGTATCGTCGCGGTGAAGGACTGCGCGTACGACCTGCTGGGCAGCTCGAAGGTGATCGCCCGCAGCCCGCTGGCCTACTACTCGGGCTGCGAGGAGCTGAATCTGCCGCTGTACGCGGTGGGCGGCGCGGGCTTCGTGTCGACCGTGGCCAATGTCGCGGGCCCGCAGCTGCGGGCGGTGCTGGACGCGTACGACGCGGGCGACAACGCCCGCGCGACGGTGCTGCACCAGCACACCCTGCCGCTCGCCGAGCTGATGATGGCGTCCGGCCTGCCGGGGACCGTGACCGCCAAGGCGCTGCTCGCGGCGCTGGGCCTGCCGGCCGGCCCGGTGCGCGAACCGCTGCAGCCCGCCGGACGCGAGGCGACCGACGGGCTGCTTCGCGCGTACACCGAGCTGACCGGCCGCGGGCCCGGCGAGACGCCTCAGTCGCGCACGTAGGTGCTGCCGAGGATCGCGACGTGCTCCAGGACGTCTTCGAGCGGGTCGTCGATCTGCCCGGTCGAGATCAGCGTGACGCGGTGCCCGTTGTGCGCGTCGGTATGCGTCTCGTCGGCGTGTGCGGCCCCGTGCGACATCACCGCCGCGAACAGCGCGCACAGGCCGAGAGCGGTCAGCTTGGTCCTCATGACGGTTCCTCACCTTGGTGTGACCCTGCGTCCGGCATGTTTATCGTCTTGACGCCGACAGAGGTTACGCAGAGTCACACGAAGGAAGGGGGAACGGGGGAAAGAGCCGCGGCTCAGTTGTGGCTGTGCAGTACGTCGTTGAGCCCGCCCCACACCGCGTTGTTCGGACGGGCCTCGACGGTGCCGGTGACCGAGTTGCGGCGGAAGAGGATGTTGCTCGCGCCGGACAGCTCACGGGCCTTGACGATCTGGCCGTCGGGCATCGTGACGCGGGTGCCGGCCGTGACGTACAGGCCGGCCTCGACGACGCACTCGTCGCCGAGCGCGATACCGACGCCCGCCTCGGCACCGATCAGGCAGCGCTCGCCGATGGCGATGATCACGTTGCCGCCACCGGACAGGGTGCCCATGGTGGAGGCGCCGCCGCCGATGTCGGAACCGTCGCCGACGACGACGCCGGCGGAGATGCGGCCCTCGACCATCGACGTGCCCAGCGTGCCTGCGTTGAAGTTGACGAAGCCCTCGTGCATGACGGTGGTGCCCTCGGCGAGGTGCGCACCGAGCCGGACGCGGTCGGCGTCGGCGATACGCACGCCCTTGGGAGCGACGTAGTCGGTCATCCGCGGGAACTTGTCGATCGAGGTCACCTGGAGGTGCAGGCCCTCGGCGCGGGCGTTCAGCCGCACGGTCTCGACCTGGTCGACGGCGACGGGGCCGAGGCTGGTCCAGGCGACGTTGGCGAGGAGACCGAAGAGGCCGTCCAGGCTCTGCCCGTGCGGCTTCACGAGCCGGTGGGAGAGCAGGTGCAGACGCAGATAGGCGTCGTGGGCGTCCAGCGGCTTGTCGTCGAGCGAGGCGATCACGGTGCGCACGGCGACGATCTCGACACCGCGGCGCGCGTCGGGTCCGACGGCCTTCGCGGCGGCAGCGCCGAGAAGCTCTGCGGCCCGCTCCGCGGTCAGCCGCTCGGTGCCGGCCGGGCCGGGTTCGGCGGCAAGCTCCGGCGCGGGGAACCAGGTGTCGAGAACAACGCCGTCGTCGGTGACGGTGGCGAGCCCGGCGGCGACGGCGCCGGTGGTACGGGGTGCGGAAGACGTGTCGGTCATGACAGGAAACCTAACCGGCGATGCGGTACCCGGGCCAACCGGTCTCAGGTGCCGGGCGCTACGGTGTGCCGTTCGAACAGCAGAAACACACTCGGGGGACGAACGATGACCCACGGACACATACCGCCGCACGCAGGCCCGGCCGGTCCGTATCCGGCCCGGCGCCCGGCTGGGGCGGCTGGATGCCGCCACCGCCCAAGCCGGGGGTGGTACCGCTTGCGCCGCTGCGCCTCGGTGACGTCCTGGGCGGTGCTCTCGCGGTGATCGGCCGTCACTGGAAACAACTCGCCGGTATCGTGCTCACCACGTACGGACTGGCCCTGGCGGTCATCGGCGCTGCGGTCGGCATCGCCTTCGCGGTGCACTCCGACCGCCTCGACCGGGTCTTCGACTCGGACTCAGCCCCCCGCGTGGACGACGCACTGCCGCTCGTCCTCACCTTCGGCGCTGTCTATCTCCTGATGTTCTTCGTCATCCTCGTCGCCAACGCAATGATCTCCGCAAGCTGCCCCGCCGTTCTCCAAGACGCGGTGCTGGGCCACCCCACCACTTTCCGCCGGATATGGCGCCGTGCCCTGCGCCGGGTCTGGTCGGTGCTCGGCACCGTGGTGCTGACCGCGCTCATCGCGATGGTCCCGGTGCTGCTGATCGGGGCCGCGGTCGGCACGCTCTTCATCACCCTGATCACGATGTCGTCGAACGCCGGGGAGTTCGGCTGGCTGGTCCTGGGCGGTCTCCTCGGGGCGCTGGCCACCGGCCCGCTGGCCATCTGGCTCTGGGTGAAGTTCGCGTTCGCGCCGGCCGCGGCGGTCTTCGAAGGGCAGGGCCCGATCGCGGCACTCTCCCGCTCCGCGCGGCTGGTGCGCGGCGACTGGTGGCGCGTCTTCGGTATCGCGCTGCTGGCTTACGCCATGGCAGCGGCGGCGGGATACGTGATCCAGCTGCCGTTCCTGTTCCTCAGCCTCCTCGCACCGGCCTTCGGAGGGGACGCCGCCACGAGCGGCGTCGCTCTGGCCGTCGTGATCGTCTCGGCGGTGATCCCGCTGCTCGCGATGCTGACCGGCCAAGCCCTCACGGCCGTGTTCCCGCAACTCGTGGTGAGCCTTCTCTACGTGGACCAGCGCATCCGCAAGGAGAACCTGGCCCCGGCCCTCGCGCATGCAGCCTCCGCACCGCCTGCCGCTGTCTGACGATCACGCACCGGTCGTCAGGTACTGGTGCCGCAACCGGCGATGTCTGAGCGACAGGGCACAGCTTGCCGGGAGGGGCACCGGTGCCGCGACCAGCACCCCACGAAACCCGCTCGGGGGCACGGTCTACACCGAGACCCTTCGGGGTGTGCGATGTGTCCGGCTCTCTGTGCTCACTGACGAGACCACCAGTCCGGAGCGCAGCGCGAGGCAGACGACATAGCCGCAGCAGCACTCGGCATCGACTTTGGCGAGGGTGACGCGCTCCGAGAAGCCGTGGACCTTGACGTGTCCGCGAGCAAGGTTTCCCCGTTCGACCGTCCCGCGCTCGGGTCGTGGCTCGCCCGTCCGGACGAGTTTGACGTGTTGGTGTGGTGGCGCTTTGACCGTGCCATCCGGTCCATGGGCGACATGCACGACCTTGCCAAGTGGGCTAAGGCTCACCGGAAGATACTCGTCTTTGCCGAGGGTATCGGCGGGGGTCGTCTTACGTTCGACTTCCGCAACCCCATGGACCCCACGTCCGAACTCATGATGATGATGCTTGCCTTTGCTGTCACAACCGCGAGACCGCGAAGCACCAGCCGGGCGGTTGGGCTGCCGAGCGCGTCCGACCTCGCTTGCCCGAGCCCCCGACCAGGGGGTGACCCCCTCCCCGAGCCGCAAAAGAACGGCAGGGAGGAAAAAACTCGCATTGCTCATTAGAGCGTATCTGCGGCACCCTCCTTACGATCGCGGACCATGCAGCCATAGCCCCGTCATGCTTCCCGAACGGGGGTGTGGCGGGGCTTTCGCTATGCCGGGACTAGCTCGGGACGGACAACCGTACGGGCCCGCTCATACAAAGTTTGCGCGTCATGGTTGCGGACGTGCGGCCGGATCAGGTTGAACATGTCCGTCATACGCTTGTCGATACGGCCCGAGTTGACTAGGGGGTAATCGTCCAGCGCGAGCCCCCACGTCTGGCACGCGGCTTCGAGGTGCCCTACGGATAGTTGCCGCTCGGCGAGGATCGCCCGTTCTTTGACGCGCGTCCGTCGATAGATGCTGTACCGAAGCCGGTCTGATTCCTGCATGGCAGCAACGGCTCCGTGCACGTCTCCCATTTCGAAGCGCACTTGGCTGGTGTGGTAGTTGAGAGACGCGGGGTCGTACGAGCCGAACACCTTCCCGCGAGACTCTGCCTTTTCCATGGCCACTTCGGCTTCCTGCAAGTACATGAGCGCGGACCGCCGGTCCCCGATCTGCGCGGCGGCGTGTGCTTGCTGACCGGCGAGAAAGGCGCGCATCCGCGGACCAGCCTGCGGCGAGGATGCAGCGGCAGCATCGGCGAGTCGCTTAGCCATCGGCCCTTGGCCTAGGTCTACGGCTTGCACGCTCATGCCACGGAGCGTGGTGCAGTACGTCAGGTGGTCTTCCGACGCTCCCGCAAGCTCTAGCGCTTTGAGGTAGTAGTGCTGTGCGAGACCGTGCAAACCCTCGTCAACAGCCATGTACCCGGTGAGATAGCAGAGATCAGACGCCGCGGACATCATGGCTTTCCGCACGTCCTCAGGACCGTCCGTCCGCAGGAACGGGGCGACCGTGTTGACGAGAAAGGTTGCGGCGAGTGGACGAGCGGTGCGGCCCCCGAACTGGTCATCCATGGAAGAGAGCTGTTCCGTCATGGCAGAGACCGTGTGCACGTCGGACATGCCGATACGGGTTCGTGTGCCTTTCTGTGCAGCCTCCATCCGCCCCACCACGTCCGGCCACTCGGGGACGGTCAGTGCGACGGAGAAGAGAGCGACGCTCAGGACGCTACGACGGGAAGGGTCCATGTCCAGCCTTCCAAGATCGATGATCCCGTCTACCGTGCTGGATGGTGTCGCCTCCGTCCCGCTGTCGGGGGCCGGGAAGTCAACCTCCGCGTACGTGACAGGTCACCCAAGTCGTCGGGCGAACGCTTCCAAGATCAGCGACCGGGCATCCTCGCGCGGAACACCCCCGCTCAACCACTGGTGAACGGAAGGTGCACGGTACTGCTTCGGGGTACCGCGCTCGGTTCCAATCCGGTTGATCGCTTGCGCGCATTGCCGCAGCGTCCACCCGGTCTCGCGGAAGAGACGCTCTAACGCTGTGTTCGGCCCGCTGGTGCCCACGGTCGTTCAACTCCCCCTGCACGACTGTGCTAATCGCTTAACGCTCTTAATCCTTGTGCACTTCCCAACAGTACCGCCGGGCGTGATCAGACGGTTGCCTAGAGCGAGCAGCCGAGAACGCAGCGGAAGGGGATGGGCGAGTGAGTGCAGAACCGGTACCGCCCTCCGTGGGAGTGCTGATGATGGACACGAGCTGTAGCCGTGTCGGGGAGTTCCGCGGAGTCGCCGGCCCGTATTGGTCACTGCGCCCCCTTGGTGGAGGAACCGAGTGGGACGCCGAGCCCGAGCAAGTGCGCCCTGCGGACCCGAGAGAGCGTCTGCGCGCAGAGACCGCCCGCGCGAACGCCCGAAGCCGGGGTGAGCGGCTGTGACCCGTCGCCGCTTACGGTTCATCAACTGGTCGTCAGTCCCCATCGATGACGAGCCGGACGCGCCGGACCCCACGTACACGCTCCGATGCGTGACGCTGGACGACGACGACAAGGAATGCGGAGCAGAGTCCGGACCGAGCACCGACCCCGACACCGCGAAACGGTGGGCATGGGACCACTGGAAAGGGGACCGCGGCCACTCCCGGTTCTCCGAGGTGATCACCCGCCCGTGGTCCACGCGGATGGACGGTCCGTCATGAGCGACAGACCGGACCCGGCGGGCTACTGGGCAGAGGTCCGCGCGGAAGGGCCGGTGTACGGCACGGGCGAGACCGTGCAGTACGTCTTAGGCACCACGCAGAGCATTTCCCCCGTGCTGGTACTCCGGTGGCTCCGCGGCGAGGCACTGCGTATCGCGGACCGACTCGACCCCGACCCGCGACGTTCGACATGGGTACAGCCGACCATGCGCGCGGCAACCGTGCCTGTCCCGGACTGCCCCGCGGAACTCCGCGTGTGGGCTTCGGACCCGGACGAGCAACGCGACGCACGCGACCACATCAAGGGCGGGCACCCGCTGTTCGTCACGGTCCCGGATGCGGACTGCACGTACACCCTGTCCGTCTGGCCGGTCCGGCTTCCCGCCGACGAGCCCGACCAGCCGACACCCGAGCCGATACCCCATCGCATCGGCGGACTGTCACACCCCCGGTACGTCCTCGCTGCAAAACCGTGGACGTAGCGCCCTGATTACTCCCGCCCTCGCCACATAGGACCCGGACCAGGACAGCACGGGTCCGCGACTCTCTCTGTGGCAGGGGGCGGGGCTCAAGCCCGGTCGGCTGTCTGCGTGACGGTCTGACAGTCGACCGGTTCTGTAGGAGCACGACGCGCACCACCCTCACCGCATGAACTGACTACACAGGAGGAACGCAGCATGAGCACCGCAACGGCTACGCCCGTACCGCTCGGGGTCCGGCACCTGGTCTCACCGGCTCCGACGAACAGCGAAGAACCGGTCATCACCTACAGCGAGGGACTTCAGCTCAACGTCTCCGCCGAGGGGAACCCGTGGCACGTGATCACGTCGGACCCCGAGCACGCCCGTGCGTTCATGGGGGACGACGCGGTTGTCTACAAGGGGCTCGGCGGGGGCGTGCTCGGCCCCGAGGGGAAGCGGCAGTTCCTTCCCGTGGCGCTCGTCTCCGCGGACGAGGTGGACGACGGAGTGAGCGGCACCGCCCACCTGTTCCAAGAGCGCGTGGACAAGGCGTACGAAGTGCGCTTGACCGTGATCGGGGAGCGCATGTTCCCCGTTGCCATCCATACCGGCAGCGAAGCCGCACGGCTCGACTGGCGGACGGACTACCAGTCCCACCGATACGAAGTAGTGGACGTGCCCCCGGAGGTTGAAAAGGGGGTTCGCCAACTCATGGACGAACTCGGCTTGTTCTTCGGCGCGCTGGACTTTGCCGTCACGCCGGACGGACGTTGGGTGTTCTTCGAGGTGAACCCCAACGGGCAATGGCACTGGCTCGCTGTCAGGGCTGGTGTGCCGCTCGTTGAAGTCATGGCCGATGCTCTGCAAGGAGAAACCGTATGACCGAAGCGCGCCCGTGGACCGAAGCCGCCAAAGCCCTTGCCGACAAGGTGACCGCCGACGCCCCCGCGTGGCATGACGCCGTAAGCAACACCCTCCGTCACCGGCTCGTCCCGCGCTGGTGGCAGCGCATCCCGGACAGCCCGACGCGGGAATGGGCGTTGGTGGACCTCCCCGAGGACTCCGCCGAGCGGCTGCACGCCGCGTACTCGGACGAGACGCTAGTGACTCGCGTCGGTCCCACGCACGCCGACCACGCCACCCCCGGTGAACACGGGAAGGGTGACCCCACGTCGTCCAGCACCCTGCCGGGGCTCATCGTGTCCATGGCTCACCGACTCGACGTGAAGCCCGGCCACACGGTGTTGGACGTGGGTACGGGCTCCGGATACTCCGCCGCTCTGTTCGCCCGTCGCTTCGGGGACGAGAACGTGACGAGCGTGGACGTGGACCCGTACCTGGTGGAGGCAGCCCGGACCCGTCTTGCCGAGTTCGGACGCACACCGCGCGTGGATGCCATCGACGCCACCGGGGAACTCCCCGATACGGAGTACGACCGCATCATGGCGACCGTTTCCGTACGGCCCGTCCCTCCGTCGTGGCTGCGCGCGCTCCGTCCCGGTGGACGGCTGGTCACGACGATTGCCCACACCGCCCTACTGATCACGGCGGACATGGGAGCGGACGGCATCGCACGCGGGACGGTCCAGCCCGATCCGGCGACGTTCATGGAGACCCGGCAGGAAGCGGACTACCCGACCAAGCTGAACAGCGTGTTCGTGTCCGCCCGTGTGCGGGAGGGCGAGGACGTGCGGCCCCCGGACGGTCCGGTTCCCGACCTGTGGCAGGAATGGCCGCTCCGGTGGCTGTACGAGCTGGATACTCCTGGGGTCGAGACCCGAGCGGCTGGGTACCCGGACGACGGTCGGCGTGTGGTGTGGCTGCTCGCCGCGGACGGGTCATGGGCACGCGCCGAGGACGGAACGGCGCCCCTGATCCACCAGGGCGGCCCCCGCCGGCTCTGGGATGACCTGGAACGTGTCCGCCGCAAGTGGGAAGAGAACAACCGGTTCTCTCTCCACACGATGCGCGCGGAACTCTCGCCCGAGGGCAGTCACCTGCTGTCTCCGGACGACACATGGCGATTCCCGATCTGACCACCCCCTACCCAGCCCGACGATCCTCGCCACCTCGGCGTCCTGGTCGTCGGGGCTGAGGCCGAGGTGCAGCCGCTTCTTGACGGTCTTGTCCCCGGGCACGATGAGGAACACGATGCCCGGCAGCGCGCCCGGACCGGCTCCGATGACGATCTCTTCGTGGTCCGCGTAGACGGTCTGCCAGTCGAGGACCTCTGCCCGGAACCGGGCGAGCTTCGGGGCGTCGTGGCAGTCGATCACGATCTGGTACAGAGAAACGGCCATGCCTGGCGAGGCATGGCCGTCTCATGTGCTTCTCCGGCGTCGAGCCGGCGCTCAGACGTTGAAGCCCAGCGCGCGCAGCTGCTCGCGGCCGTCGTCCGTGATCTTGTCCGGGCCCCACGGCGGCATCCAGACCCAGTTGATCTTCAACTCGTTGACGATGCCGTCGGTCGCGGACTTCGCCTGGTCCTCGATCACGTCGGTCAGCGGACAGGCCGCGGACGTCAGCGTCATGTCCAACGTCGCGACGTTGGAGTCGTCGATGTGGATGCCGTAGATGAGGCCGAGGTTGACGACGTCGATGCCCAGCTCGGGGTCCACGACGTCGTACAGCGCCTCGCGGACCTCCTCCTCGGACGCCGGCTTCACGGCAACCATCTCGTTCTCGCTCATGCGGTCTTCCTCTCCGTGACGTCGCCCATCGCCTGGGCCGTCGCGTCCTTCCACGCCATCCAGCTCAGCAGCGCGCACTTCACACGGGCGGGGTACTTGGAGACGCCGGCGAACGCGACCGCGTCCTCCAGCACCTCCTCCATCGCGTCGTCCGGCTCGATCTGGCCCTTGGACTGCATCAGTTCCAGGAAGGTGCTCTGGATCTTCTGCGCCTCTGCGAGCTCCTTGCCGACCAGCAGTTCGTTCAGCACGGACGCGCTGGCCTGGCTGATGGAGCAGCCCTGGCCCTCGTAGGACACGTCCTCGACGCGCGATCCGTCGTACTTCACCCGGAGCGTGATCTCGTCGCCGCACGTCGGATTGACGTGGTGCACTTCGGCGTCGCCGTCCCGCAAGCCCCGACCGTGCGGGTGCTTGTAGTGATCCAGGATGACGTCCTGGTACATCGAATCCAGCTTCACATCGTCCCCTAGCCGAAGAAGTTCCGGACGTGCTCCAGGCCGTCGACCAGAGCATCGACCTCTGCCGGCGTGGAGTACAGATAGAACGACGCTCGCGTGGTCGCGGGAATTCCGTACCGCAGGCAGACCGGGCGTGCGCAGTGGTGACCCACGCGGACCGCGATGCCCTGCTCGTCGAGGACCTGGCCCACGTCGTGGGGGTGGATGTCGCCGAGCGTGAAGGAGATCGCCGCGCCGCGGTCCTCGGCCGTGGTCGGGCCGATGATCCGCAGGTCCGGTACCTCCAGCAGCCGCTTCACCGCGTACTCGGTGAGCGCGTGCTCGTGCTGGGCGATCTTGTCCATGCCGATCGAGGAGAGGTAGTCCACGGCCGCGCCGAGGCCGACGGCCTGCGCGATCGGGGGCGTACCGGCCTCGAACTTGTGCGGCGCGGGAGCGTACGTCGACGAGTGCATCGACACGGTCTCGATCATCTCGCCGCCGCCGAGGAACGGCGGCAGGTCCTCGAGGAGCTCCTGCCGGCCCCACAGCACGCCGATACCGGTCGGGCCGCACATCTTGTGGCCGGTGAAGGCCACGAAGTCGGCCTGCAGCGCCTGCACGTCCAGCACCATGTGCGGCGCGGCCTGCGAGGCGTCGATCAGCACCAGCGCGCCGACGTCCTGGGCGCGGCGGACGATCGCCTCGACCGGGTTGACCGTGCCCATGATGTTGGAGACCAGTGTGAAGGAGACGATCTTCGTCTTCTCGTTGATGACCTCTTCGATGTTCGACAGGTCGAGCCTGCCGTCGTCGGTGAGGCCGAACCACTTCAGCTTCGCGCCGGTGCGCTGCGACAGCAGCTGCCACGGAACGATGTTGGAGTGGTGCTCCATCTCCGTGATGACGACCTCGGTGTCGCTGTCCACCCGGTAGGGCTCGTCGGCCCAGCCGAGCATGTTGGCGACCAGGTTGAGCGACTCGGAGGCGTTCTTGGTGAAGATCACCTCATTGCGGCTCGGCGCGTTGATGAACGCGGCGACCTTGTCCCGGGCACCCTCGTACAGCGCCGTGGCCTCCTCGGCGAGCACATGCACACCGCGGTGGACGTTGGCGTTGTGCTGCTCGTAGTACTCGCTGAGTACGTCGATCACCTGGCGCGGCGTCTGGGAGGTCGCCGCGTTGTCCAGGTAGACGAGCTTCTTGCCGTCGTGGAGCACCCGGTCGAGGATCGGGAAGTCCTTACGGATCGCCTCTGTGTCCAGGAGGCCCGGCAGTGTGATCACGCCCCTGCCCTTTCGTTCGCTTCTCCGCCCGCGAGGCGCACCTGCGACTCGCAGGTCGTCCGCGGGCCGGTGGCCTCGCGCGCGTCGCTCACAGGGAGACGCCGCCCTTGGAGGTGTATGCCTCGTAGCCCTCGTTCTCCAGCTTGTCGGCGAGCTCGGGGCCGCCCGACTCGACGATCCGGCCGTTCGCGAAGACGTGCACGTGGTCCGGCTTGATGTAGCGCAGGATGCGCGTGTAGTGCGTGATCAGCAGCGTGCCGACGTCGCCGCTCTCGCGGACGCGGTTGACGCCCTCGGAGACGATCCGCAGCGCGTCGACGTCCAGGCCGGAGTCGGTCTCGTCGAGGACCGCGATCTTCGGCCTGAGCAGCTCGAGCTGGAGGATCTCGTGGCGCTTCTTCTCACCGCCGGAGAAGCCCTCGTTGACGTTGCGCTCGGCGAAGGAGGGGTCCATGTTGAGGCGCTCCATGGCCTCCTTGACCTCCTTCACCCAGGTACGCAGCTTGGGGGCCTCGCCGCGGATGGCGGTCGCGGAGGTGCGCAGGAAGTTGGAGACCGAGACACCGGGGATCTCGACCGGGTACTGCATGGCGAGGAAGACGCCGGCGCGAGCGCGCTCGTCGACGCTCATCTGCAGGACGTCCTCGCCGTCCAGGGTGACGGTGCCGCTCGTGATCGTGTACTTGGGGTGGCCGGCCAGCGAGTAGGCGAGGGTCGACTTGCCGGAGCCGTTGGGGCCCATGATGGCGTGGGTCTCACCCTGCTTCACGGTCAGGTCGACGCCCTTGAGGATCTCCTTCGTGGCGTTGTCGGCCTCGACGGAAACGTGCAGGTCGCGGATTTCAAGCGTTGCCATGGGTGACTCAGGACTCCTGGGTGACGGAGACGAGCACATCGTCCCCTTCGATCTTGACGGGGTATACGGGGACGGGACGCGTCGCGGGAAGGCCGGACGGCTTGCCGGTGCGGAGGTCGAAGGCGCTGCCGTGGAGCCAGCACTCGATCTGGCAGTCCTCGACCTCGCCCTCTGACAGCGAGACGTTCGCGTGCGAGCAGATGTCGTGGATGGCGAACACCTCGCCCTCGGTCCGCACCACGGACACCGGCGTGCCGTCGAGTTCCACCCGCTTCGGGGTGTCCTCCTCCAGCTCGCTCAGCGCACAGGCTTTGACGAAGGCCATCAGGCGGACGCCTCCAGAACCGACGCCTCCAGCTCGGCGTCGATCTTGGCGAGCAGGCGCTCCTCGACGTCCGGCAGACCGATCTGCTGGACCAGCTCGGCGAAGAAGCCGCGGACGACCAGGCGCCGGGCCTCGGACTCCGGGATGCCGCGGGCCATCAGGTAGAACAGCTGCTCGTCGTCGAAGCGGCCGGTGGCCGACGCGTGACCGGCGCCGGCGATCTCACCGGTCTCGATCTCGAGGTTCGGCACCGAGTCGACGCGCGCGCCGTCCGTGAGGACCAGGTTGCGGTTCATCTCGTAGGTGTCGGTGCCCTCTGCCACGGCCCGGATGAGCACGTCGCCGATCCACACCGCGTGCGCGCCGTCGCCCTGCAGGGCGCCCTTGTACACGGCGTTGGACTTGCAGTGCGGCTTGTTGTGGTCGACGAGGAGGCGGTGCTCCTGGTGCTGGCCCCTGTCGGTGAAGTACAGGCCCAGCAGCTCGGCCTCACCGCCGGGGCCGGCGTAGGCGACCCGCGGATGGAGCCGTACGACGTCACCGCCGAAGGTGACCACGACCGACTTGAAGGAGGCGTCCCGGCCGACCAGCGCGTTGTGCTGGGCGACGTGCACGGCCTTGTCGTCCCAGTCCTGCACGGAGACGACGGTCAGCTTGGCCCCGTCGCCGAGGACGTAGTCCACGTTGACGGCGAGCACGGCGTCGCCGGTGTGGTCGATGACCACGAGCGCCTCCGCGAACGCGCCGAGCTCGACCACCTGGTGGCCGAAGGCGGTGCCGCCCTCGCCGTGCACCGCGATGCGGATCGGTTCGGTGAGCACGGTCTCCTTCGGCACGCTCACCACGGTGGCCTGCTCGAAGGAGGAGTACGCCTGGGCGGCGACCCGGTCCACCGGGGTGCCGGCACTGCCGACGCGGGCGTCGTCACGGCCGACCGTCTCGACCGTGACTCCGTCGGGGGCGTCGATCGCGACCTTGAGCGCGTTGCCGGTGGCGACGGCGGTGCCGTCGTGGAGTCCGGCGAGGCGCTCGAGCGGAGTGAAGCGCCACTCCTCCTCGCGGCCGTGCGGTACCGGGAAGTCCGCCACGTCGTACGACGGGGGCGCACTCATGCGGGTGGCGACGGTCGACTCGGCGGCCACCGCGATGGAACCGGCAGTGGTGGAGCCCACCGGTGGGAGTCCCCCCTGGACCGGAGTTTCACGGAGGTCCTTGGGGGAGTTCTGAGCCTCAGCCATGGCTGTCGTCTTGCTCTCTTCCTACGTCAGAAGTCAGTCGCTGCTTGCGGTCCCGGAGGGCGTCAGCCCACCGAGCCCTCCATCTGCAGCTCGATCAGCCGGTTGAGCTCCAGCGCGTACTCCATGGGAAGCTCCTTGGCGATCGGCTCGACGAAGCCGCGCACGATCATGGCCATCGCCTCGAACTCGGTCATACCGCGGCTCATCAGGTAGAAGAGCTGGTCCTCCGAGACCTTGGAGACGGTTGCCTCGTGGCCCATGGAGACGTCGTCCTCGCGGACGTCGACGTACGGGTAGGTGTCCGACCGGGAGATCGTGTCGACCAGAAGAGCGTCGCAGAGCACGTTGGACTTCGCACCCGGCGCGCCCTCGCCGATCTCGATCAGACCACGGTAGGACGTGCGGCCGCCGCCTCGGGCCACCGACTTGGAGACGATGTTGGACGAGGTGTTCGGAGCCATGTGGACCATCTTGGCGCCGGCGTCCTGGTGCTGGCCCTCGCCCGCGAAGGCGATGGACAGGGTCTCGCCCTTGGCGTGCTCGCCCATCAGGTAGACGGCCGGGTACTTCATGGTCACCTTGGAGCCGATGTTGCCGTCGACCCACTCCATGGTCGCGCCCTCGTACGCCACGGCGCGCTTGGTGACCAGGTTGTAGACGTTGTTCGACCAGTTCTGGATGGTCGTGTAGCGGCAGCGGCCGCCCTTCTTGACGATGATCTCCACCACGGCGCTGTGCAGCGAGTCCGAGGAGTAGATCGGGGCGGTGCAGCCCTCGACGTAGTGGACGTAGGCGTCCTCGTCGACGATGATCAGCGTCCGCTCGAACTGGCCCATGTTCTCCGTGTTGATACGGAAGTACGCCTGGAGCGGGATGTCCACGTGGACGCCCTTGGGGACGTAGATGAACGACCCGCCGGACCACACGGCGGTGTTCAGCGACGCGAACTTGTTGTCACCGACCGGGATGACGGTGCCGAAGTACTCCTGGAAGAGCTCCGGGTGCTCCTTCAGCGCGGTGTCGGTGTCGAGGAAGATGACGCCCTGCTCCTCCAGGTCCTCGCGGATCTGGTGGTAGACGACCTCCGACTCGTACTGCGCGGCGACACCGGCGACCAGGCGCTGCTTCTCCGCCTCCGGGATGCCGAGCTTGTCGTAGGTGTTCTTGATGTCCTCGGGCAGGTCCTCCCACGAGGCAGCCTGTGCCTCGGTGGAGCGCACGAAGTACTTGATGTTGTCGAAGTCGATGCCGGAGAGGTCGGAGCCCCAGCTCGGCATGGGCTTCTTGCCGAAGAGACGCAGACCCTTCAGCCGCAGCTTCAGCATCCACTCCGGCTCGTTCTTCTTCGCGGAGATGTCGCGGACGACGTCCTCGTTCAGACCGCGCTTCGCGGCTGCGCCGGCCGCGTCGGAGTCGGCCCAGCCGAATTCGTACTTACCCAGGCCCTCGAGTTCGGGGTGGGCAGTCTCCGTGGGGAGAGTCATGCGGGGTTCCTCCCGGCCGTGCTTGCAGAAGCTGATGGTGTGGTGCTGGTGGTCTGTGTGCTGCCGTCCCGGGGCACGGCGCCCGGCGCCGAGGTGCCGTCCTGGGGCGCGCCGCGCGGGATGAACGTCGTGCAGACGCCGTCGCCGTGGGCGATGGTGGCGAGCCGCTGGACGTGCGTCCCGAGGAGCTTCGAGAAGAACTCGGTCTCGGCCTCGCACAGCTGCGGGTACTTCTCGGCCGCGTGGGCGACCGGGCAGTGGTGCTGGCAGAGCTGCTCGCCGACCGGGGCGCTGCGAGCCGTTGCAGCGTACCCGTCGGCGCTGAGCGCTTTGGCCAGCGCTTCCGTGCGGGCTTCCGGCGCGGCGGACTCGACAGCCGCGCGGTACGCCTGCGCCTGGGCCTCGATCCGGTCCCGGGCGAACGCGGCGACCCCCGCCTCTCCCCCGGCGTGCCGCTCGATCCAGCGCAGGGCTTCGACGGCCAGCGTGTCGTACGACTGGTCGAAGGCGTCCCGGCCGCAGTCGGTCAGGGCGAACACCTTGGCGGGCCTGCCGCGGGTGCGGGCGCCGTAGACGCGCTGCTCGCGCGGTTCCACGACGTTCTCGGAGACCAGGGTGTCGAGGTGGCGGCGGACCGCCGCCTGGGTGAGTCCCAGCCGGCCCGCGAGGTCGGCGACGGTGGAGGGACCGTGGTCCAGGATGGACCGCGCGACGCGGTTGCGGGTGGAGTGATCCGACCGCAGACCCGCCGCGAGTTCCTCCTGGGGAGCCTCGCCAACGTTTTTCACAACGCCATTGTTGCGTAATTCCTCGGAGAACGACAAGCGGCGTCCGGATCACCGCGTGGTGCCGTGCATCACTTAGGCAAACCTAAGCTGACCTGCGGAAATGATCACTCGGAGCTCGACGGGCCCGGGCGGGCGGACCGGCGCGCGCTCCCCCGCAGGAGCTGCCGGGGGAGCCCGCGGACCGTGCTCCCCGGGCGCCCGCCTAGACTTCCCGGCATGCTGAGCGAGCCTGCCGTCCGGATCCGGGGCCTGGTCAAGCGATACGGACCCAAGGCCGCCGTGGACGGCCTCGACCTCGATGTCGCCACCGGTTCCGTGACCGCCGTCCTGGGGCCCAACGGCGCCGGCAAGACCACCACGATCGAGACCTGCGAGGGCTACCGCCGCGCCGACGCCGGCAGCGTGCGGGTCCTCGGCCTCGACCCGGTGGCCGACGCCGACCGCCTGCGCCCCCGGATCGGCGTGATGCTCCAGTCGGGTGGCGTCTACTCCGGCGCCAGGGCCGACGAGATGCTCCGCCACATGGCCAGGCTGCACGCCGACCCCCTGGACGTGGACGCCCTGATCGAGCGCCTCGGCCTGGGCAGCTGCGGGCGTACGCCGTACCGCCGCCTCTCCGGCGGCCAGCAGCAGCGGCTCGCCCTGGCGATGGCCGTCGTCGGCCGCCCCGAGCTGGTCTTCCTCGACGAGCCGACGGCCGGCCTCGACCCGCAGGCCCGCAGGGCCACCTGGGACCTCGTACGGGAACTGCGCGCCGACGGCGTCACGACCGTGCTGAGCACGCACTTCATGGACGAGGCCGAGGAACTCTCCGACGACGTCGCCATCGTCGACGCCGGCCGGGTCATCGCCCGCGGCAGCACCGAGGAACTGTGCCGCGGCGGCGCGGAGAACACCCTGCGCTTCACCGGACGCCCCGGCCTCGACCTCGGCTCGCTGCTGAAGGCCCTCCCCGACGGGTCGGCGGCCGCCGAGCTGACGCCGGGCGCGTACCGGATCACGGGCGCGGTCGATCCGCAGCTGCTGGCGACCGTCACCTCCTGGTGCGCCCAGCACGGCGTCCTGCCGCACGGCATCACGGTGGAGCGGCACACGCTCGAAGACGTCTTCCTGGAACTGACCGGCAAGGAGCTGCGCGCATGAGCGCCGGTACGTACACGCCGAAGCCCGGCGCCGCGCCGCTGACCCGCATGATCGCCGCACAGGCCGTCTTCGAGACGAAGATGCTGCTGCGCAACGGCGAGCAGCTGCTGCTCACGGTGATCATCCCGTCGCTGCTGCTCGTGCTGTTCTCCACCGTCGACGTCGTCGACACGGGAGAGGGCGAGGCGGTCGACTTCCTCACCCCCGGCGTCCTCGCGCTCGCCGTCATGTCAACCGCCTTCACCGGCCAGGCCATCGCGACCGGCTTCGAGCGGCGCTACGGCGTCCTCAAACGGCTCGGGGCCTCACCGATACCGCGCTGGGCCCTGATGGCCGCCAAGACGCTCTCCGTGCTCGTGACCGAGATCCTTCAGGTCGTCCTGCTGACCGCGATCGCTTTCGCGCTCGGCTGGTCGCCGCACGGCAACCCGCTGTCCGTCGTACTGCTGCTCGTCCTCGGCACCGCCGCCTTCTCCGGGCTCGGCCTGCTGATGGCGGGCACGCTCAAGGCCGAGGCGACACTGGCCGCCGCCAACCTCGTCTTCCTGCTGCTCCTCGTCGGCGGCGGGGTGATCGTGCCGCTGGACAAGTTCCCCGACACGGTCGCCTCCGTGCTCGCTCTGCTGCCCATCTCGGCGCTCTCCGACGGGCTGCGGGACGTGCTCCAGCACGGCGCCGGCATGCCGTGGGGCAATCTGGGCATCCTCGCCCTCTGGGCGGTGCTCGGACTGGGCGCGGCCGCCCGGACCTTCCGCTGGGAGTGACACGCGCGCCAGGATGACCCTGCCGAGACCCGCACGGTGGGAGGCCCTGATGAAACGCGTTGCCGCACTGCGACTGGACGCGGAGTGGGGGAAGGTCAGAGCCGGCCGGCCATCGGCCTCCCCCGCGCAACGTGAGCGGATGCTGACCGACCTGATCTCCGCCCTCGCCCCGCACGCCGCGAGGGACCCCTCCCTCGCCGCCCGGCTGAGCCTGCGCTACGGGGACCTCGCCCGGCACCATTTCGACACCGGCAGGCGCACCGACGCGCTCCTCGCCGTCGACCAGGCCGTGCGCCTCGGCGCCGGACCCGCGGAGCACGGCGCCGAGCACGCCCGCTGGTACGCGCGAGCCCTGCTCAGCCAGGCCGTGTACCTCGCCGAACCGCTCAGCGACGAGCTGGGCCTGCCCCGCTACCCGTTCCCTCCGAACGGCGAGCAGCCGTGCGCGGAGGACCGCCTCGCGGGACTGGCCGCCGTGGAGGCCACGCACCGGGCGATCGCCGTCTGGGAGCGACTGGACCGGTCGGACCCGCGCAACGGCGAGGGCCTCGCCCAGGCGTACGTCTTCCTCGGCGATCGGCTGGAGGAACTCGGCAGGCCGGTCGACGCGGCGGAGTGGGCCGTACGGGCGGAACGCGGCTTCCAGGCCGTCCGGCAGGTGCCCGACCCCGGCGATCGCGCCCATGCCGCCGTCCTCGACCACCTCCGCGACCAGCTGGAGCGCAGGCTGCGGCGCTGCCCGTTCGAAGGCGGCCTCACCCGGCTGCACAAGCGCGGGCTGCTGCCGGACCGCCTGGTACCGCTCGCGGTCCTGGCGGCACGGATCGAGGGCGTGGACCCGCGGGCGATCGCCGAAGGGCTCGGCCTCGGCCGGACCGAGGTGGGGCGGATGCTGCGCGCCCGGTCCTGGCGGGCGGTGTGGCGGTTCGACATGCGGACGGCCGATGGTTCGTGGGCGCCGCTGGCACACCCGTGGCGCGGCATGGACGCGGTCACCGACTGCACGGCGGAGGAGGCGGCCGCCGACCTGATCGACGCCTTCCGCACGTCGCCGGACGTGCCGCCGGCGCCCTGGCGTTTCGCGCTGTGGTGGGACGAGGAGGAACACCTGGACGGTTCCCGCGTCCGTATGACGTCGGAGGCGTTCGAGGAGCCGGCCGCCGACCCCTCGTGAACCGGCCGCCGACCCCTCGTGAAACCGTGCACAAGCCCCCGCTTACGATGGTGGCCGTGCAGACCCCCCTCGCCCATATCGCCCAGCGCTGGACTCCGTCGCCCGACATCCTGCGGCGCGCCGCGTTCTCCGCCGTCCTGATGACCGTCGTCATCATCGTCACCGGCGGCGCCGTGCGGCTGACCGGCTCCGGCCTCGGCTGCGACACCTGGCCCAAGTGCACGGACGACAGCCTCTTCGCCACACCCGAGCAGGGCGTCCACGGCGCGATCGAGTTCGGCAACCGGATGCTGACGTACGTCCTGTCGGCAGCCGTCGGCTGGGCGATCGTCGCGGTGCGCGCCGTGAAGCCGCGGCGGCGCGGCCTGGGCCGGCTCGCCTGGGCGCAGTTCTGGATCGTCATGGGCAACGCCGTGATCGGCGGCGTCACGGTGTGGGCGGGGCTCAACCCGTGGACGGTGGCCGGTCACTTCCTGCTCGCCAACGCGCTGCTCACGGTCGCCACGGTGACATGGGTACGCACCGGTGAGGGCGACGCGGCACCCCGGCCGCGGGTCCCGCGGCCGGTCCGCAGGCTGTCGTGGGCGATCGTCGCGGTCTCCGCGGTGCTGATCACCCTCGGTACGACGGTGACCGGCTCCGGCAAGCACGCGGGCGACAGCAGCGATGTCCCGCGCATGCCGTGGGACTGGGTCGCGGCGGCGCACGTCCACGCGATCGCCGCGTGGGTGGTGTGCGCGCTGGCCGTCGCGATGTGGCTCGTCCTGCGGGTGGTCGACGCCCCTGAGGACACCCGGGAGCGCGCCCGTGACCTGCTGCTGGTGGTGCTGCTGCAGGGGGCGCTCGGGTACGTGCAGTACTTCACCGGCGTGCCGGAGCTGCTGGTGGCGGTGCACATGCTCGGTTCGTCGCTGATGTGGGTCGCGGTGCTGCGGCTGGCGCTGAGCCTGCGGGAGCGGGCGTCGGTGTCGCCGTCGGCGGCACCGACGGCGAGCGACCAGGCCCTCACACGGGCCTGACGGGACGGGGCCGCCGCGCGGGGCCCGTCCCCCACCGCACCCCGCCCCTCCCGGGCCGGGCTCCGCCCGGACCCGGCACCTCGCCCGCGTGGTGTTCCGGGCGCTCCGCACCGGGACCTCGCGCCTCAACGCCGGCGAGGCCGGCACGGTCGGCCCGCCCGGCGCTTGTGCACGGCCGAAGGCCGTACGGGGTCCGGGGCCTGCCCCGGTTCCGGGAAGGAGCGGGCAGGGGAACACGCCCGCCGCAGGCGGCACGCGCCCGGAGCCGTCACGCGGCCCGCGGCAAGCCGTACACCCGTCCCGCGTTGCCCCACGCCAGCAGCCCGGCCACCCGCTCCGCGTCGGCCCGCGACCACGCGCCGTCCGCGACCCACCCGCCCAGCACCCGGCCCATCGCGTCGCGGAACGTCCGCGCGGCCACCACGTGGAGTTCCGGCAGGCCGCGCGCTCCCGACGAGAACAGCAGCTTGCCGAAGGGCGCGAGTTCGAGGATCTCCGCGAGCACCGCCGCCGCCCGGGCGCCCGTCCGGGCGAGGGCGGGGCCGAGGTCGACGTAGACGTGCGGGAACGCGCTCGAGAGGTGCGCGGCGCTGCGATGGTGCGGGTAGCCGTGCAGCAGGACCAGGTCCGTACCGAGCCCGGCCGTCGCCGCGGCGAAGTCCGCGAGCGGCATCGGGTCGACCGCGCCGACGTGGAGTTGCAGCGGCAGCCCCGTGGCGACGGCGACCCACATCAGGTGCCGCAGGAGTACGGGGTCGTTGAGCGGCCCGCCCACGCGGCGGCCGGCCAGCCAGCGTCCGGCCGCGCCGCGCACCTCGCCCGGCCCCGGCGGCTCGGGCCGCTCCGGCTGCCACCCGGCGGCGACGGTGGTGAAGGCGGCGGCGGAGCCGGCTGCCGCGTGCACCGCTTCCTCGAGGTTCCCGAGGAACGACTCGACGGTGCCCGAGGTATCCGCCACCTGCTCCGCGAGCAGTTCGAGCCGTACGATCTCGCGCGCCTGCGCCTGGCCCGCGGCGGCGATCTCCGCGGGTCCGGCCAGATCGCCGGGCGGGCCGGTGTCCACGAGGTAGGTGGCGATCCCGGTGCCCCGCAGCAGCCGTCTGCCCGCCTCGACCACTCCGAGCTCGCGGCGGCGGGCCAGGTAGCGGGCGGGCGGGCAGTGCGGTTCGAGTCCGAGGAGCGGCGGGCACCAGCGCCGTACCGCGAAACCCGTCTGGGTGTCGAAGAAGGTGGTGCCCGCGGCCGGCGGGGCTCCGGCGGCCGGACCGAGGTACGTCTCGAAGGTGCCGAGGCCCAGTTCCGTGCGGAGCACGCCGTGGCAGTACTGGTCGACCAGACGCACAGAGGACACGGCGTCGATCATCGGGAGCTCCTGCCTGTGGACCGTGCTTCCACAGGACTAACGGGCGACCCCCGTGCAAGGTGTTGCGCGGAGGTCCGCTCAGCCGTTGGACGGGCCGCCGATCTGGATACCCGCCATCCGGGTCCACTCGTACGGGCCGGTGCGCACCTTCGCGGCGAAGTCGCCGTCGAAGGACTCGTGCAGCGTGATCCCCGACTTCTCGGCGGCGCTGACGGCTACGGCGTGACTCGGGGCGACCAGGTCGCCCCAGTCGCCGTCCTCGCCGACGAGCACGATACGGGTGCCCGTCCGGCCGAGGTGGGCGAGCTGGCCCTCGGCGCCGCCGTGCGCCTTGGAGAACGCCTGGATCTGCTTGGCGAGCTTCGCCGCCCTGCGCTCCGCGCGGGCGCCGGGCGTCGTCTCTTCAACCGTGGTTTCAGCCATGAACCGCATGCTACTCGTGGGTAGATCGTTCGGCGACGGCCGGGAGACGTGGCCTCGGCCACGCCGCGACCCGCTCCGCGCTCAGCGCAGGAAGGGGTCCACCGCGACGGCCACGAACAGCAGCGACACATAGGTGATGGACCAGTGGAACAGCCGCATCTCCTTGAGCTTGCCGCCGGTTTCCCCCGCCTTGGCCCTGCTCTGCAGCCCGTGCGCCTCCCACAGCCACCAGCCGCCTGCGGTCAGGGCGACCGCCGTGTAGAACCAGCCGGTGTAGCCGAGCACGGTCAGCAGCAGCGAGACGGCGACCATGACCCAGCTGTAGACGACGATCTGCCGGGCGACGACCCTGTTGCCGGCGACGACCGGGAGCATCGGCACACCGACGCGCTCGTAGTCGTCCTTCACCTTCATCGACAGCGGCCAGTAGTGCGGCGGCGTCCAGAAGAAGATGACGAGGAAGAGGATGACGGCGGCCCACGACACCGAGTTCGTGACCGAGGACCAGCCGATCAGGACCGGCATGCAGCCGGCGATGCCGCCCCACACGATGTTCTGCGCGGTGCGGCGCTTGAGAAGCATCGTGTAGACGACGACGTAGAACAGCAGCGCGCCGAGCGACAGCGCGGCGGAGAGCCAGTTGACGAGCAGGCCGAACCAGAGGGTGGAGACGACGGCCAGCGTCAGGCCGAAGACCAGGCCCTCGCGCGGCGAGACCATACCGGTGACGAGCGGACGCTGCGAGGTGCGGTCCATCAGGGCGTCGATGTCGCGGTCGATGTACATGTTGAGCGCGTTCGCGCCGCCCGCGGAGAGGTACCCGCCCAGGCAGGTCGCCAGCACCAGCCACAGGTCCGGAACGCCCTGCTCGGCGAGGAACATCACCGGCACCGTGGTGATCAGCAGCAGTTCGATGATCCGCGGCTTGGTCAGCGCCACGAACGCCTTGACGCGGGCCCCGAACGGCCGATGGCCCCCCGGGCCGGTGGCCAAGACGACCCCTGCGGGTCGGGACTCGACGGCCGTCACGCACACCCCTGACAGAGAAATCCCAGCAAGCCGCCCGGGCCCCGCCCATGCCGGAAGGGCTGTGGGGGAGTCAAGAGCGGGCAGACTCGCGCGTACCACGCCACTCTAGACGTTGCCTGTACGCCGATCTTCGCGGGGGTCGGCTCGTGTTGAGCGGCCGCGGGACACCGGCCGTATACCTCCCCGACGGGCGGGGAACACCCGGCCCCCGCACCCTGACATTGTCCAAAGGGAAAGACGCGCAGCCGAAAGAGGCGGGTTGCTGCGAGGGTAGGCTCGACAGCGCCCGGTACACCCCTCGTCACCGGGATTCGACATGTGGAGAGGAGCCCTGACTCAGGGTGAGCACCAAGCCGACCACCACAGACCTCGAGTGGACCGCGTTGGACCAGCGGGCAGTCGACACCGTCCGCGTCCTGGCCATGGATTCCGTACAGAAGGTCGGCAACGGCCATCCGGGTACGGCCATGAGCCTGGCCCCCGCCGCCTACGTGCTCTTCCAGAAGCTGATGCGGCACGACCCCGCTGACGCCGACTGGACGGGCCGCGACAGGTTCGTCCTGTCCGCCGGTCACTCGTCGCTCACGCTTTACATCCAGCTCTACCTGGCCGGTTACGGCCTGGAGCTCGACGATCTGAAGGCATTCCGCACCTGGGGTTCGAAGACCCCGGGGCACCCGGAGTACGGCCACACCACGGGCGTCGAGACGACGACCGGCCCGCTCGGCCAGGGTGTCGCCAACGCCGTGGGCATGGCGATGGCCGCGCGCTACGAGCGCGGCCTGTTCGACCCGGACGCCGAACCCGGCACGTCGCCGTTCGACCACACCGTCTGGTGCATCGCCGGTGACGGCTGCCTCCAGGAGGGCATCTCGGCCGAGGCGTCCTCGCTGGCCGGCCACCAGAAGCTCGGCAACCTGGTCCTGCTGTGGGACGACAACCACATCTCGATCGAGGGCGACACCGAGACGGCCGTCTCCGAGGACACCCTCCAGCGCTACGAGGCGTACGGCTGGCACGTCCAGCGCGTCGCGCAGCTGGAGAACGGCGACCTCGACCCGGTCGGCCTGTACGACGCGCTGAAGGCGGCGCAGGCCGAGACCGAGCGCCCCTCCTTCATCGCGGCCCGCTCGATCATCGCCTGGCCCGCCCCGCACGCGCAGAACACCGAGGCCGCGCACGGCTCGGCGCTGGGCGACGAGGAGGTCGCGGCCACCAAGCGGGTCATGGGCTTCGACCCTCAGAAGCACTTCGAGGTCTCCGACGAGGTCCTCGGGCACACCCGCGGTGCCCTCGACCGGGGCCGTGAGGCCCGTGGCGAGTGGGAGAAGACGTTCGCCGCGTGGCGTACGGCCAACCCGCAGCGCGCCGCCGAGTTCGACCGGATCCGCTCCGGCGAGCTGCCCGAGGGCTGGGAGGACGCACTGCCGGAGTTCGAGACCGGCAAGGGCGTCGCCACCCGTGCCGCCTCCGGCAAGGTGCTGCAGGCGCTGGGCGCGGTCGTGCCCGAGCTGTGGGGCGGCTCCGCCGACCTGGCCGGCTCGAACAACACGACCATCGAGAAGACGTCGTCGTTCCTCCCCGCGGGCAACCCGCTGCCGGAGGCCGACCCGTACGGCCGCACGATCCACTTCGGCATCCGCGAGCACGCGATGGCCGCGGTGATGAACGGCATCGCGCTGCACGGCAACACCCGCGTGTACGGCGGCACCTTCCTGGTGTTCTCCGACTACATGCGCAACGCCGTGCGCCTGTCCGCGCTGATGCACCTGCCGGTCACCTACGTGTGGACGCACGACTCGATCGGTCTCGGCGAGGACGGCCCGACCCACCAGCCGGTCGAGCACCTGGCCTCGCTGCGCGCCATTCCGGGCCTGAACATCGTGCGCCCGGCCGACGCCAACGAGACCGCGGTCGCCTGGCGCGAGATCCTCAAGCGGTACACCAAGGAGTTCGGCAAGGGTGCCCCGCACGGCCTCGCGCTGACCCGCCAGGGCGTGCCGACGTACGAGTGCAACGAGGACGCGGCCAAGGGCGGTTACGTCCTCTTCGAGGAGGAGGGCGGCGACGCCCGGGTCGTGCTGATCGGCACGGGCTCCGAGGTCCAGCTGGCCGTCGCGGCCCGCGAGCAGCTCCAGGCGGCGGGGGTGCCGACCCGAGTCGTGTCGATGCCGTCCGTCGAGTGGTTCGAGGAGCAGGACCAGGGGTACCGGGACTCGGTGCTTCCCCCCTCGCTCAAGGCACGCGTCGCGGTCGAGGCCGGCATCGGTCTGACCTGGCACCGCTACGTGGGCGACGCGGGACGCATCGTCTCGCTGGAGCACTTCGGCGCTTCGGCGGACGGCAAGGTTCTCTTCCGCGAGTTCGGTTTCACGGCCGAGGCGGTGGCCGCCGCAGCGCGGGAATCGATCGAAGCCGCCGCGCGCTGACGCCGGTATACGACTAGTAGGAGATGCATTTCTCATGACAGACGCACTCAAGCGCCTCTCCGACGAAGGCGTCGCGATCTGGCTGGACGACCTTTCGCGCACGCGGATCACCTCCGGCAACCTCGCCGAGCTGATCGACCAGCAGCACGTCGTGGGTGTCACGACCAATCCGTCGATCTTCCAGAAGGCGATCTCGGAGGGCCACGGCTACGACCAGCAGCTGGAGGACCTCGCGGCCCGCAAGGTGACCGTCGAGGAAGCCATCCGCATGATCACCACCGCGGACGTGCGGGACGCCGCGGACGTGCTCCGTCCGGTCTTCGACGCGACGGGCGGCCAGGACGGCCGGGTGTCCATCGAGGTCGACCCGCGTCTCGCGCACAGCACGAAGGCGACCGTCGCAGAGGCCAAGCAGCTGGCCTGGCTGGTGGACCGGCCGAACACCTTCATCAAGATCCCGGCCACCAAGGCGGGTCTGCCGGCGATCACCGAGGTCATCGGCCTCGGTATCAGCGTCAATGTGACGCTGATCTTCTCGCTGGAGCGCTACCGCGAGGTCATGGACGCCTACCTGGCCGGTCTGGAGAAGGCGAAGGCCGCGGGCCTGGACCTGTCCAAGATCCGCTCGGTGGCCTCGTTCTTCGTGTCCCGCGTGGACACCGAGATCGACAAGCGCCTCGACGCCCTGGGCACCCCCGAGGCCAAGGAGGCCCGCGGCAAGGCCGCCCTGGCCAACGCGCGCCTCGCCTACGAGGCGTTCGAGGAGGTGTTCGGCTCCGCCGACGAATCGACGCCGTCCTCCGGCCGCTGGGCCGAGCTCGACAAGGCTCAGGCCAACAAGCAGCGTCCGCTGTGGGCCTCGACCGGCGTCAAGGACAAGGCGTACAAGGACACCCTGTACGTCGACGAGCTGGTCGCCCCCGGCACGGTGAACACCATGCCGGAGGCCACCCTCGAGGCCACCGGCGACCACGGGCAGATCACCGGTGACACCGTGCGCGGCACCTACGATCAGGCCCGCGCCGACCTCGAGGCCGTCGCGAAGCTCGGCGTCTCCTACGACGAGGTCGTCCAGCTGCTCGAGGTCGAGGGCGTCGAGAAGTTCGAGGCGTCCTGGAACGACCTGCTCAAGTCGACCGAGGCCGAGCTCAAGCGCCTCGCACCCTCGGAGGGCTGAGCGACTTGTCCGGTATTGGCGGAGCAAACCCGCTCCGTGATGCTGCCGACCGACGGCTCCCGCGTATCGCGGGGCCGTCGGGCCTGGTCATCTTCGGCGTCACGGGCGACCTGTCGCGCAAGAAGCTGATGCCCGCCGTCTACGACCTCGCGAACCGGGGGCTGCTGCCGCCGGGCTTCTCGCTCATCGGCTTCGCCCGGCGCGAATGGGCCGACGAGGACTTCGCCCAGGAGGTCCACGACGCGGTCAAGCAGCACGCGCGTACGCCGTTCCGCGAGGAGGTCTGGCAGCAGCTCATCCAGGGGATGCGTTTCGTCCAGGGCACCTTCGACGACGACGACGCGTTCGAGCAGCTGAAGTCCACCATCGAGGATCTCGACAAGGTGCAGGGCACCGGCGGGAACTTCGCGTTCTACCTCTCCGTTCCGCCGAAGTTCTTCCCCAAGGTCGTCCAGCAGCTGAAGAAGCACGGGCTGGCGGATCAGAAGGAAGGTTCCTGGCGGCGCGCGGTCATCGAGAAGCCGTTCGGCCACGACCTGGTCTCCGCGAAGGAGCTCAACCAGGTGGTGCACGAGGTCTTTCCGCCGAACGAGGTCTTCCGGATCGACCACTACCTGGGCAAGGAGACCGTCCAGAACATTCTGGCGCTGCGGTTCGCCAACACGCTCTTCGAGCCCATATGGAACCGGTCGTACGTCGACCACGTGCAGATCACGATGGCCGAGGACATCGGCATCGGCGGCCGCGCCGGCTACTACGACGGCATCGGCGCCGCCCGCGACGTGATCCAGAACCACCTCCTCCAACTGCTCGCGCTGACCGCGATGGAGGAGCCCGCCTCCTTCGACGCGGACGCCCTCGCGGCGGAGAAGACCAAGGTCCTCGGCGCGGTGAAACTCCCCAAGGACCTGGCGCAGAGCACGGTCCGCGCGCAGTACACGGCCGGCTGGCAGGGCGGCGAGAAGGCCGTCGGCTATCTGCAGGAAGACGGCATCGACCCCAAGTCGAAGACCGACACCTACGCCGCGATCAAGCTGGAGATCGACAACCGCCGCTGGGCGGGCGTCCCGTTCTACCTGCGCACCGGCAAGCGGCTCGGCCGCCGCGTCACCGAGATCGCCGTCGTCTTCCAGCGCGCCCCGCACTCGCCGTTCGACTCCACCGCCACGGAGGAGCTGGGCCAGAACGCCCTGGTCATCCGCGTCCAGCCGGACGAGGGTGTGACCATGCGGTTCGGCTCCAAGGTGCCCGGAACCTCGATGGAGGTCCGGGACGTGTCGATGGACTTCGCCTACGGCGAGTCGTTCACGGAGTCCAGCCCCGAGGCGTACGAACGCCTCCTCCTCGACGTGCTGCTCGGCGACTCCAACCTCTTCCCCCGGGTGGAGGAGGTCGAGCTGTCCTGGAAGATCCTCGACCCGATCGAGCAGTTCTGGGACGCGAACGGGAAGCCGGCGCAGTACACGGCCGGCACCTGGGGTCCGGACGCGGCGGACGAAATGCTCGCACGAGACGGACGGAGCTGGCGCCGGCCATGAAGATCGACCTTACGGACACCACGGCCAGCAAGATCAACAAGGCGCTGGTGAAGGGCCGCCGCGCGATCGGCACCCCGGCCGTCGGCATGGTCCTCACCCTGGTCATCGTGACCGATGAGGAGAACGCCTACGACGCGCTGAAGGCCGCCAACGAGGCGTCCCGCGAGCACCCCTCGCGCACCCTCGTGGTCATCAAGCGCGTCTCGCGCTCCCCGCGCGACCGGGCGAAGGCCCGGCTCGACGCCGAAGTCCGCGTCGGCGCGGACGCCGGCACCGGCGAGACGGTCGTCCTGCGGCTGTACGGCGAGGTCGTGGACCACGCCCAGTCCGTGGTGCTCCCGCTCCTGCTGCCCGACGCCCCCGTCGTCGTCTGGTGGCCGGTCAACGCGCCGACCGACCCGGCCAACGACCCGCTCGGCTCGCTGGCCCAGCGCCGGGTGACCGACACCTACTCGGCCGAGCTGCCGGTGCGCGAACTCGCGGCCCGCGCGGAGGCGTACACCCCCGGCGACACCGACCTGTCCTGGACCCGGATCACTCCGTGGCGGTCCATGCTCGCGGCGGCGCTGGACCAGGTCACGTGCGAGGTCACTTCCGTCGAAGTGGAGGGTGAGGAGTTCAACCCGAGCTGCGAGCTGCTCGCGATGTGGCTCGCCGACCGGCTGGGCGTACCGGTGAAACGGATGTCGTCGGCCGGCCCCGGCCTCACCTCGGTGCGGCTGGAGTCGAACTGCGGCCCCATCGTGCTCGACCGGCCCGACGGGTCCCTCGCGACGCTTTCCATCGAGGGCCAGCCGGACCGGGCGGTCGCGCTGAAGCGGCGTGAGACGGCCGAACTGATCGCGGAGGAGCTGCGCCGGCTGGACCCGGACGACACGTACTCGTCGGCGCTGCGGTTCGGCGTGGAGCGTCTCGGCACGGACGTGCCGGCCGGTGAGGCGCAGCCTGCGGCGGCGGCTGCCGGGAAGGCACCTGCGACGGCTGCCGGGAAGGCGGCGCCCGCGGCGAAGAAGGCCGCCCCCGCGAAGAAGGCGGCGGCCAAGTGACCGCGGCACCGCAGCTGGTCGTGCACCGCGACAAGGAGCTGATGGCACAGGCGGCCGCGGCCCGGCTGATCACGAAGATCGTGGACGCACAGGCCGCCCGCGGCTCCGCCTCGGTCGTCCTCACCGGCGGCCGCAACGGCAACGGCCTGCTCGCCGCGCTCGGTTCGTCCCCGGCCCGGGACGCGATCGACTGGTCGCGGCTCGACCTGTGGTGGGGCGACGAGCGGTTCCTGCCCGAGGGCGATCCGGAGCGCAACGTCACCCAGGCTCGCGCCGCACTGCTCGACGCCGTGCCGCTGGACACGTCGCGGGTGCACGCCATGCCCGCGTCGGACGGCGCGTACGGCTCCGACGTCGAGGCGGCCGCCGCGGCCTACGCGACGGAACTCGCCGCGGCGGCGAAACCGGAGGACCACGGCCCCGTGCCGACGTTCGACGTGCTGATGCTGGGCGTCGGGCCCGACACGCATGTGGCGTCGCTGTTCCCCGAGCTGCCGGCGGTACGGGAGACGGAACGGACCGTGGTCGGCGTCCACGGCGCGCCCAAGCCGCCGCCGACCCGCATCTCGCTCACGCTGCCCGCCATCCGTGCGGCCCGCGAGGTGTGGCTGCTCGCTGCCGGCGAGGACAAGGCGCAAGCGGCGGAGATCGCCCTGTCGGGCGCCGGCGAGATCCAGGCGCCGGCGGCCGGTGCGTACGGGCGGTCCCGGACGCTGTGGCTGCTGGACGTGGCGGCGGCGTCGAAACTGCCGCGCTCGTTGTACCCGCCCGCCTCCGCGTAACGCCTGCGGCGCTCCCCCGAGGCCCGGCCCGCCCCTGCGGCGGTCCGGGCCTCGCGCGCTGTGCGCGGGGCGGGCGACAGGCTCACCGCGCCGGCTGGTCCCGCTCCAGGAACGGCTCCAGCAGGCCCGGCACCGCGTCCGAGGCGAACATCAGGCCCTCGGTCTCCTCCGCGTCGTAGACGCCGTACGCTCCCCCGCCCGCCGCCGTCGTCGCCGTCAGGGTGATGAGGCCCGCGCGGCGCTGGAAGAGGGACTGGCGGGCCGTCCAGCCGATCACGCCGGTGCGCTGGAGGGCGACCGTGCTGCGGCGGACCGCGCCGGAGCGGGTGAGGAGATAGTCCCCGGTGATGCCGTGCCCCAGGGAGCGGTACGCGTCGAGCGCGAGGAGTACCGCCACCGGGACGCCGACCGCCGCGCACCCCGCCGCAGTCCACAGCAGCACCGGCGTGAGCAGCACGCCGAGGAGTACGAGGACACCGACCGGCAGCAGTACCCCGGCGAGCGCCCAGCGCAGCCGCCTGCCGCGGGCGGCCGGCGGGTGGGCCGTCAGCCGGGACGCCGTCGTCGGCGACACGGCCTCCCGCAGTACGTGCGCCGCGACCTCGTCGGCCCGCGCCCTCGGCACCACCGGCAGCAGTACGTTGGCGTCGGCCTTCCTGTCCTTCTCGTCGTTGACCAGGCCGGTGGCGACGGCGTCCAGCCGGGCCGCGCCGAAGAGTCTGACGCCCAGCGGCTCGACCAGGTCGACCCCGCGCAGGCGACGCTCCTCGATCGATATCGAGCGTGACGTGAACAGGCCCCGTCTGACCCGCAGTGTGCCGCCGGGTTCGCGTTCGAGGCGGTAGTTCCACCACATCTCGATCCACAGGCCGAGCGCACCGACGACCCCGGTGAGCAGCGCGGCAGCGGCGAGCACCACGATCATGGTGGCGATCGAGGTGTCCTCGAAGCGGTCCCGGACCCAGTCGATGACCTCGCCTTGTGCCCCGAACCATTCACTGACCTGCATCACCGCGCCCACCGCGGCGCCGCCGAGCAGCGGGGCGACGAAGGAGACCGGGGCGTAGCGGATCCAGGCCGGGTCGAGGAGGGCCAGCGGCCCGTCGGGGTGGTCGGTGGGCTCGCGCGGGGCGGCCCTGGCCAGCAGTTCGAGGCGCAGCCTCTCCCCCTCCGCTCGGGTGACCGCGTCGAGTTCCAGGGTGGATTCGCCGCCGGCGGCGTGCTCGCCCGTACCGATGCGGACCTTGACGAGTCCGAGGACGCGCAGCAGCACATTGGCGGTGAGGTCGACGGTACGGATCCGCTCGCGGGCCAGGGAGCGCCGCTTGACCAGGAGGAGTCCGGTGTGGAGTTCGGCCCGCTCGGCCCCGACGCGGTAGCGGGTGCGCTGCCAGCGCACCAGGTCGGCGCCGGTGACGGCTCCGATCAGCAGCCCGGCTCCGGCGAGCACCCAGGAGGCGGCCTGCCACAGGGGCATGCCGCCGGCGAGACCGACGAGCGTGGGCAGTCCGGCACCGGCCGTGAAGCCGGTCATGACCAGGGCCGTGACGAGGACGGTGCGCCCGTCGAGCCGCCGCCAGTCCGGTTCCGGGGCGCTCATGTCGCGTCGCCGGGCGTCGCCCGGGTGATACGGGTCAGGCGCTGCGCGAGTTCGGCCGCGACCTCGTGGTCGAGGCCCTCGATTCTGACGGCGCCCTTGGCGGAGGCGGTGGTCACCGTGACGGTGGCGAGCCGGAACGCCTGCTCCAGCGGGCCCCTGACCGTGTCGACGGTCTGGATGCGGGACATGGGCGCGATCCGCCATTCCTGCCACAGTGCCCCGGTGCGGACGTACACCGCCTCGTCGGTGACCTCCCAGCGGTGCACCCGGTACCACCAGGCGGGGAAGAACGCGGTGCCGGCGAGACCGGCGCCGGCGATGACGGCGGCCGGGACCATCAGCCAGGTCCTGGCCGGTTCGATGAAGGCTCCCATCACGGCCAGGACGGCGGCCGGGACGGCGGCCGTCAGCAGGCACTGGGTGCGCCACCAGTTCACGGCGCGCTCGTTCAGCCGGTTGTTCGGCGGCCGCAGCCGCACCGCGCTCTCCCCCGCCATCGGCTCACCGACCGCGCAGCGTGCGGTACTTGCCGGCCAGGGTCGCGGTCGAGCTGTCGAGTCGCTCGCCGCCCTTGCCTTCGGTCAGGACCGGCTCGATCTTCTTCGCGAGCACCTTGCCCAGTTCGACTCCCCACTGGTCGAAGGAGTCGATGTTCCAGACGGCGCCCTGGACGAACACCTTGTGCTCGTAGAGCGCGATCAACTGGCCCAGCACGGAGGGCGTGAGGTCCTCCGCGAGGACGGTCGTCGTGGGGTGGTTGCCCTTGAACGTCTTGTGCGGCACCAGTTCCTCCGCGACGCCTTCCGCCCTGACCTCCTCCGGCGTCTTGCCGAAGGCGAGGGCCTGCGTCTGTGCGAAGAAGTTGGCCATCAGCAGGTCGTGCTGCGGGACGAGGCCGGCGAGCAGGGACGGGACGGGCTTGGCGAAGCCGATGAAGTCCGCCGGGATGACCTTGGTGCCCTGGTGGATCAGCTGGTAGTACGCATGCTGTCCGTTGGTGCCGGGGGTGCCCCACACGACGGGGCCGGTCTGCCAGTCGACCGGATTGCCGTCACGGTCCACGGACTTGCCGTTGGACTCCATGTCGAGCTGCTGGAGGTAGGCGGTGAACTTGGACAGGTAGTGCGAGTACGGCAGCACGGCGTGCGACTGGGCGTCGAAGAACGCCCCGTACCAGACGCCCAGCAGGCCGAGCAGCAACGGTGCGTTGGCCTCGGCGGGCGCGGTGCGGAAGTGCTCGTCGACGAGGTGGAAGCCGTCGAGCATCTCCCGGAACCGGTCCGGGCCGATCGCGATCATCAGGGAGAGGCCGATCGCGGAGTCGTACGAGTACCGGCCGCCGACCCAGTCCCAGAACTCGAACATGTTGGCCGTGTCGATCCCGAAGTCGGAGACCTTCTCCGCGTTGGTCGACAGGGCGACGAAGTGCTTGGCGACGGCGTCGGGGCCGACCCGGAGGTTGGTGAGCAGCCAGTCGCGGGCGGAGGTGGCGTTGGTGATCGTCTCGATGGTGGTGAAGGTCTTCGAGGCGATGATGAAGAGGGTCTCCGCCGGATCGAGGTCCCGTACGGCCTCGTGCAGGTCGGCCCCGTCCACGTTGGAGACGAAACGGAGCGTCAGGTCCCGCCGGGTGCAGGAGCGAAGCACTTCGTACGCCATCGCGGGCCCGAGGTCGGAGCCACCGATACCGATGTTGACGATGTTCCTGATGCGCTTGCCGGTGTGGCCGGTCCACTCGCCCGAGCGGATCCTCTCGGAGAACGCGGCCATCCTGTCGAGTACCGCGTGGACGGCGGGCACCACGTTCTCGCCGTCGACCTCGATCACGGCGTCGCGCGGGGCACGCAGGGCCGTGTGCAGAACGGCGCGGTCCTCGGTGGTGTTGATCTTCTCGCCGCGGAACATGGCATCCCGCAGCCCGGCGACGTCGGTGGCGGCGGCCAGATCGCGCAGCAGCGCCAGCGTCTCGTCGGTGACCAGGTGCTTGGAGTAGTCGAAGTACAGATCGCCGACCTGGAGGGTGTACCTGCTGCCGCGCTCGGCGTCCGCCGCGAACAGCTCCCGCAGATGCGTGTCGCCCAGCTGCTCGCGGTGCTTGCCGAGAGCGGTCCATTCGGGCATCTGGTTGAGCCTGGTCTGCCTTGCGTTCATCTCGGACATCAGCCCACTTCTTCTCGTACCTGCCTGCATGCCCCGCTGCGGTTCCCAACCTAATTGATCAGGCCGGCCGGCAATGCCTCGGTGGGGCGACGCACGGAAAGCGGCCCGGTGACGAGAAAGTCCGGCCGGCGCCCTCATCAGGGGCGCCGGCCGGACCGGAAAACTAGATCTCGCCGCGCAGTTTGGCGAGTGCCTCCGCGAGGATCGCCTCGCCGTCCGCGTCGCTGCGCCGCTCCCGTACATACGCGAGGTGCGTCTTGTACGGCTCGGTGCGCGGCGGGTCCGGTGGATTGTCCCGGTCCTGACCGGCCGGAAACCCGCACCGCGGGCAGTCCCAGGTATCGGGGACCTGTGCGTCACTGGCGAAGCTCGGCTGCGTCTCGTGCCCGTTCGAGCACCAGAAGGAGATGCGGAGGCGCGGCGCGGACTCGCCTCGCTCTGCCTCGCCCATCGGCCCCGCTCCGACCCGGCTTCCCCGGATCGCGTTGCCACTTGCCACGGTCGTAACTCCCTGCGTGATGGTGCTGCACAGCGATTCACAGCGGCTGCGCCGCGAGTGCCCCAGTCTACGTAAGGCCCAACGCTCGTCCAGTGATTGGAGTTACACACCGGCTCCGGAGGCGGGGTCGCAGAATCAGCTCTCCAGCTTCATCAGCAGACCGAGCACGACAATGCACGCGAACCACAGCAGACCGACCACGACGGTGATGCGGTCGAGGTTGCGCTCGGCCACCGAAGAGCCACCGACGGACGACTGCATACCGCCGCCGAACATGTCGGAAAGACCGCCGCCCTTCCCCTTGTGCATCAGCACGAGCAACATCAGCAGCCCGCTGAAAATGATCAGGGCGATCGAGAATCCCATAACCACGGCTGGACCCTACTTCCTGGCAATTCTCTCGGACTCAATACGGACGACGGGGGCCCGGGCTCGACGTGCGAGCCCCAGGCCCCCGCAAGGGTACGCCGGATCGGCGCTACCGCATACTCACCGGTTACTCACTGGTCACGGAAGCGGACGATCTTGACGAACTCGTCGGCGTCCAGTGCCGCGCCGCCCACCAGGGCACCGTCGACATCGGACTGCGCCATGATCGCGGCGACGTTGCCGGACTTCACCGAGCCGCCGTACTGGATCCGGACCTTGTCGGCCAGCTCCTGCGAGTACAGCTCCGCGAGACGGCCGCGGATCGCACCGCAGACCTCCTGTGCGTCTTCGGGGGTGGCGACCTCGCCGGTGCCGATGGCCCACACCGGCTCGTAGGCGATCACGACGGACTCGGCCTGCTCGGCCGGGACGTCCTTCAGGCCGCCGTCGAGCTGGTCCAGGGTGTACTGGACCTGGCTGCCGGCCTTGCGGATCTCCAGGCCCTCGCCGACGCAGAGGATCGGGGTCAGGCCGTGCTTGTAGGCGGCCTTCACCTTGGCGTTGCAGACCTCGTCGGTCTCCGCGTGGTACTGGCGGCGCTCGGAGTGGCCCACGGCCACGTAGGTGCACTTCAGCTTGGCCAGCATCGGACCCGAGATCTCGCCGGTGTAGGCGCCGGAGTCATGGGCCGAGATGTCCTGGGCGCCGTACTTGATCTTCAGCTTGTCGCCGTCGACCAGGGTCTGGACGGACCGCAGGTCGGTGAAGGGCGCCAGGACGGCGACCTCCACGGCGTCGTAGTCCTTGTCGGCCAGTGCGAAGGCGAGCTTCTGGACGTGGGCGATGGCCTCGAGGTGGTTGAGGTTCATCTTCCAGTTGCCCGCCATCAGCGGGGTACGCGTGGTCAAGGTGTTCAGTCCTCCAGTGCGGCAAGGCCGGGGAGCGTCTTGCCCTCGAGATACTCGAGGCTCGCGCCACCGCCGGTCGAGATGTGGCCGAATGCCTTCTCGTCGAAGCCCAGGGTCCGCACGGCCGCGGCGGAGTCCCCGCCGCCGACCACGGTGAAGGCCGGGGAGTCGACGAGCGCCTGGGCAACGGCCTTGGTGCCCTCGGCGTAGTCGGGGTGCTCGAAGACGCCCATCGGGCCGTTCCAGAAGACGGTGGCCGCGTCGGCGAGCTTCGAGGCGTACAGCTTGCGGGTCTCGGGACCGATGTCCAGACCCTCCTGGTCGGCCGGGATCGCGTCCGCGGCGACCACGGTCGGGTTGGCCGGCGCCTTGGTCTTGAGGTCCGGGAATTCCGTGGAGACCAGTACGTCGACGGGGAGCACGAACTCCACGCCCTTGGCCTTGGCGCGCTCCAGGTACTCGAGCACCACCGGGACCTGGTCCTCCTGGAGCAGGGAGGTGCCGACCTCGTGGCCCTGGGCCTTGAGGAAGGTGTACGCCATGCCGCCGCCGATGAGGATGCGGTCGGCCTTCTCCAGCAGGTGGCCGATGACGCCGAGCTTGTCGGAGACCTTGGCACCGCCGAGCACGACGGCGTAGGGCCGCCGGGCCTCCTCGGTGAGCTTCTTGAGCACGCCGACCTCGGTGGCGATCAGGAAGCCGGCCGCGTGCGGCAGCCGGGCCGGGAGGTCGTACACCGAGGCGTGCCGCCGGTGCACGGCGCCGAAGCCGTCACCGACGTACACGTCGGCGAGGGCGGCGAGCTGGTCGGCGAAGGTGCCGCGCTCGGCGTCGTCCTTGGAGGTCTCCCCGGCGTTGAAGCGGAGGTTCTCCAGGACGGCGACCTGGCCGTCCTCGAGGTTCGCGACGGCGACCGTGGCGGACTCGCCGACCGTGTCGGTCGCGAACTCCACGTGCGAGCCGAGCAGTTCACCCAGCCGCTTGGCGGCGGGGGCCAGCGAGAACGCCGGGTCCGGGGCGCCCTTGGGGCGGCCCAGGTGCGAGGCGACGACGACACGCGCCCCGGCCTCCGCGAGCTTGGCGACGGTCGGCACGACGGCCCGGATCCGACCGTCGTCGGTGATGGTGGTGCCGTCGAGCGGCACATTGAGGTCGGCGCGGACGAATACCCGCTTGCCGGTGACCCCGTCGGCCAGCAGCTGGTCGATGGTCTTCATATCTTGCGGCTCCTCGGAGGACTGGACGCACGGCAGGGCCCGGACAGCGCCGCATTGCGCTGCCCGAGCCCTGCCGCTCACATCGTGGTGCTCTCGTGGTGAATCAGGCGGTGCGGGTCAGAGCTGGCTGCCGACGAAGACCGTGAGGTCGACGAGACGGTTGGAGTAGCCCCACTCATTGTCGTACCAGCCGAGGATCTTCACCGACTTGCCCTCCTGGACCATGGTCAGGGAGGAGTCGAAGGTGCAGGACGCCGGGTCGCTGACGATGTCCGAGGACACGATCGGGTCCTCCGTGTAGAAGAGGATGCCCTTCAGGTCGCCGTCGTCGGCGGCCTTCTTGAACGCGGCGTTGACCTCGTCCTTGGTGACCTCGCGCTGCACCTCGACGACCAGGTCGGTGGCCGAACCGGTCGGGACCGGGACGCGCATGGCGATGCCGTCCAGCTTGCCCTTCAGCTGCGGCAGGACCAGGGCGGTGGCCTTGGCGGCACCGGTCGTCGTCGGGATGATGTTCTCCGCGGCGGCGCGGGCGCGGCGCAGGTCGGAGTGCGGGAAGTCCAGGATCCGCTGGTCGTTGGTGTACGCGTGGACCGTCGTCATCAGGCCCTTGACGATGCCGAAGTTCTCGTCCAGAACCTTGGCCATCGGCGCCACACAGTTGGTGGTGCAGGAGGCGTTGGAGATGACGTGGTGGTTCGCGGCGTCGTACTTGTCCTGGTTGACGCCCATCACGATGGTGATGTCCTCGTCCTTGGCCGGAGCCGAGATGAGGACCTTCTTGGCGCCGCCCGCGATGTGCTTCTCGGCGTCGGCCTTCTTGGTGAAGATGCCGGTCGACTCGATGACGATGTCGACACCCAGCTCGCCCCACGGGATGTCCGCGGGGTTGCGCTCGGAGAGCACCTTGATGGTGTGGCCGTCGACCGTGATCGTGTCGGCGGTGTTGCTCACCTCGGCCTTGAGCCGGCCGAGGATGGTGTCGTACTTCAGCAGGTGGGCCGTGGTCGCAGTGTCACCCAGGTCGTTGACAGCCACGATCTCGATGTCTGCACCCTGCTCCAGCAGCGCGCGGAAGTAGTTACGACCGATGCGGCCAAAGCCGTTGATGCCTACGCGGATCGTCACGAAACCGATCTCCTCGTTAGGAACGCCGGGTTTCGACGCCGGCGAGAATTTGTTTTTGGGATGTCCCCGACCGCCTACGACCCTACCCCTCTGAAGCCTCCGCAGTGACATCCAGATGTCCGGTTCGCGAGACGGTGGCCCGTACCCGTCAGTAGGAAGAACGGGGCGCCGTTTCGCACACCGGGGCGCGGGGCGTACGTGTCACCGCCCCGCGCCCGGTCATCTGCGCCGTCAGCGGCGCAGGGCCCTCAGTGCCGCACCGGTGATTCGCCCACGGTCCGCCGCGCTGCGCAGGTGCTCCAGGCCGAAACCGAGCAGCACGGTGTCCCGCGTGGTCACCGCGGAGCCCGACGGATAGAGATCCCGGCTGCGCTCCCAGCTTCCCCGCGGGGCCGGGCTGCCCGCCGGTGGCTCGCCGGCCTGCCAGGCGCCGAGGGATGTCTCGAAGCCCTCCGGGGGCTGCGCCCCGCCGTCGGTGACCAGACCGGCCCGGTCGACGAAGACCCCGCGGCCGCCGGCGCTCGGGTCGGTGATGTAGGAGACGGAGACCTCGATCTGCCGGCCGGCGTAGGCGCTCAGGTCGAACGACGCGGCCCGCCAGCCGTCGGAGGCTCCGGTGAAGGAGTTCCAGCTGCCGGTGGTGCCACTGGCCGTGCACGCGTCCTGCTCGAGCGTGAGGTAGTGCCGCAGGAACGGATGCCGGTCGACGTAGAAACCGGCGTCGCACTGGGTGGGCACGGTGGTGGACGTGCCGCCGTTGGTGTCCGGGAGCGTCGTCCAGTCGTCCCGGCCTACGGTGTGGACCTCCACGACGGCGTTGTCGTAGCCGGGCTCGGTGTTGAAGCTGAGCCGCATGTCGAGCCTGGGCCGCTCGCCGGCGGCCGTGCCGGTCAGGTCGACGGTGCGGGACAGCCGTGTCCAGGAGGAGTTGTGGTGGGTGGCCGCCGCGTACCACTCGCCCTCGTACGGCGAGAACGGCATTCTCGCGCCCGGGTAGTCGCCCGCGGCCGCACTGCGGAACTGCGGGAACTCGGCGGACGGCAGCGTGTCGGAGGTGATCGTGTACGCGCCGGCCGCGTCCAGGGGATTGCCTGCGGCGTCGCCGAGCGCGCCGGAGGCGCCCGAGAGGCGCCCGGTGCCGAGGAAGCCGTTCACTCCCACGAGTGAGGCGCGGCCGAAGGCGCCGAGGTAGTACTGCGAGAAGTCGTCGCTGAGCGCCCCGCCGAGGTCGGCGTCACCGCCGGCATGTTCACCCGCGGTGATGAGTTTCCCGCCTTCGTTGACGTAGGAGCGCACGGCCTGCGTGGTGGCCCAGGAAGGTTCCGCGGCGCCCGAGTACCACAGGACGGTCCTGAAGTGGCTCAGCACACCGAGCGGGTGCGGCGTGCCCTGCGTGGCGACGTCCCAGACGGCGCTGCGCCTGCCGTTGTCCGCGAGAGCCCGGGTGTAGGCGGCGGTGTGCTGTGCCGCGGCCGTGCCGCCCTCCTCCGCGACGACCAGTGTGTCGCCGCGCGGGCGCTCGGCGACCGTGTAGGTGAAGTGCTCGCTGGCGGTGCGCCCGCCGTCCTTGGTGCGGCCGGTGAACCACACCTCGACCCGGTCGCCGGGGCGGGCGTCCTCGACCTCTGCGCGGTACTCGTCGAAGTAGAGGTTGTCCTCGCCGCCGTAGCGCTCGCCGCCCTTCCAGGGTCGCAGCTTCTCGTCGTGCGTACGGCCGCCGTTGATCCGGTAGTTGAGTTCCTTGTGGCGCACCGATCTGCGGGCGGTGACGGAGACCTCCTGGTCGCCGCCGCGGGCGTAGGAGGTGGTGAAGGTGTCCGGGGTGAAGTCCGCGGCCTCGAGCCCCAGCGCCGACGACGGGCGGTCGGGGTGGGCGGCGGTCTCGGCGACGGAGAGCGCGAAGGGGATGTTCTTGGCGAACTCCTGCCGGATCAGCTCCTCGTCGTCGGGGAAGGTGAAGATGGAGGCGCAGTCCGCGGGGTGCCACTCGTCGTCGGGGTCGACGCGGGAGGCCGCGGCGCAGGTCGACATCTCGGGGGTGAACATCATCGTCCCGTTGACGTTGGCCGCGTGGCCGTCGGTCTCGCCGTTGGTGGTGTAGAGCTCCGAGGAGACCTGCGGCCGGTAGCCGGGGATCGCGGAGTTGCCCGGCGTGCCCGCCAGCGCCTCGTAGAGCACGTCGTCGGGGGTCGGGGTGGCGACCTGCCAGCCCACTCCGTACAGCAGCAGCTGGGCGGCGGAGTGGTAGTTGATGCCGTATTCGAAGCCGATGCGCTTCTGGAAGCGGTCGATGGCCCGGGTCTCCGGTTCGGAGGCGGGACCGGGTCCGCGGTACGTCTCGTCGAACGGGTCGGGCGAGGAGCCCTCGTCGTCGTAGCCCCACTTGTAGGGGAAGTTGCGGTTGAGGTCGACGCCGTCGCCCGCGGTGATCTTCCCGTCGCCGTTGTTGTCGCGGAGGTTCTTGCGCCACTGGCGCTCTTCAGGGCCGTTGAAGGTGTAGTCGTAGCCGTCCGGGTTGGCGGAGAGCACGAACCACAGCTCGGTGGTGTCCACGACCTCGGTGATCCGGGGGTCCTTGCCGTAGTTGTCGAGGTAATGGTGCATCAGCCGCCGTGTCATCTCCGGGGTGATCCACTCACGGGCGTGCTGGCTCGACATGTACAGGGTGGCCGGCCTGGAGCCGTCGCGGTGCCGGTCGGCGCCCCTGGAGACCTTGAGGGCGAGGATGTCCTGCCCCTTCACGGACTTCCCGATGCTCACCACCTTGGTGAGGTCCGGGTGGGCCTTCGCGGTGTCGAGGATCTCGCTCTTGAGGCCGCCTTCACCGCTGTACGGGCGGAAGACCCCGTCTCCGGCGGCGGCGAGGCGCCGCTCCGTCCGGTCGGAGATGGTGTGCTTGCTGATCTCGACGCCCTGCTCGCGCAGTTCGCCGGCCTGCCGCCGGGTGAGGTGGAGCTCGACGGTGGCGGTGCCCTCGTCCGGGATCCGCTCGCCGAACTCATGGCCGTCGGTGCCCGCCGCGAGGACCAGCGGCACCTGTTCCTTGCTCACTTCCGCGTGCCATACGGCGAGTTCCTCGCCGTTCCCGCCCCCGGAGTCGGCCTGCGCGATCGGAGCCGCCGACACTCCCGCGATCAGGAGTGAGGCCGCCGCGAGGATCGATCCCGCTCTGCGTCTCATAAGCCCCCCTTGCTGTTGTCTGCCAGGAAAGTGCTCGTGTCCGCCGTGTTGACGGGCATGCGACAGGCTCATGATTCTCCATGGTCATGTCAATAGGGCCATCGGCCGGACCGGTTCGGAAACGACACTGCCGACGCCCCGAAAGGGCGTCGGCAGTAAAGCTCTGGAGCTACATGCCGGGGACGGTCAGCCGACCAGACCGTCGGCCATCTCCTCCGTCAGATTCGACTCGGTACCCGGGATGCCCAGGTCCTGCGCCCGCTTGTCCGCCATCGCCAGCAGCCGGCGGATACGGCCGGCGACCGCGTCCTTCGTCAGCGGCGGGTCGGCGAGGGCGCCCAGCTCCTCCAGCGACGCCTGCTTGTGCTCCATCCGCAGCCGGCCTGCGGCGGCGAGGTGCTCCGGCACTTCCTCGCCGAGGATCTCCAGGGCCCGCTGCACCCGGGCGCCGGCCGCCACCGCGGCACGGGCGGAGCGGCGCAGGTTCGCGTCGTCGAAGTTGGCCAGGCGGTTGGCGGTGGCGCGCACCTCGCGCCGCATCCGCCGCTCCTCCCAGGCCAGCACCGACTCGTGCGCGCCGAGGCGGGTCAGCAGGGCGCCGATCGCGTCACCGTCCCGGACGACCACCCGGTCGACGCCGCGCACCTCGCGCGCCTTCGCCGCGATGGAGAGCCGGCGGGCCGCACCGACGAGCGCGAGGGCCGCCTCCGGCCCCGGGCAGGTGACCTCCAAGGAGGAGGACCGGCCGGGCTCGGTCAGCGAACCGTGCGCGAGGAAGGCCCCCCGCCAGGCGGCCTCCGCGTCGCACGTCGCACCCGAGACGACCTGGGGCGGCAGCCCGCGGATCGGGCGGCCCCGGCCGTCGACCAGCCCCGTCTGCCGCGCCAGCTGGTCACCGCCCGCCACCACCCGCACCACGAAGCGCGAACCGCGGCGCAGACCACCGGGAGCCATGACCATCAGCTCCGAGCTGTGACCGAAGATCTCCAGAATGTCGCGCTTCAGCCGGCGTGCCGCGATACCGGTGTCCAGCTCCGCCTCGATCACGATGCGGCCGCTCACCAGGTGCAGACCGCCCGCGAACCGCAGGATGGCCGAGACCTCCGCTTTTCTGCAGCAGGTCCGGGTGACGGGGAGCCGGGAGATCTCGTCCTTCACCGCTGCCGTCATCGCCATGGGCCGATCCTTCCATGCATCCGAAAAATACGGTCGTACGCGGCCGCCAACAGTTCCGGATCATGCTTCGAAACGCTGTCGGGAGAGGCCACCGGAGCCAGCTCGACCGCGGCGCCCAGCCGCTTGGCGGCATCGGCGAGGGACTCGCGGTCGGGCACTGCGGCCTCGTCGGCCAGCACCACGTCCAGGGTGAGTTTAGGCGCGTGTCGTCCCAAAACCTCCAAATGACGCTGCGGGGAAAAGCCATCTGTTTCACCGGGCTGCGGCGCGAGATTGAGCGAGAGCACCCGGCGCGCCTTCGTCTCGACCAGGGCTTCCAGCAGCTCGGGCACCAGCAGGTGCGGGATGACGGAGGAGAACCACGAGCCGGGGCCGAGGACCACCCAGTCCGCGTCCAGCACGGCCGCCACGGCCTCCGGGACGGCCGGCGGGTCGTTCGGTACGAGGTGCACGGACTGGACCTCACCGGGGGTGAGCGCCACGGTCGCCTGACCGCGCACGGTGTCCACCTCGTCCGGACGCGACGGGTCGTGCCCCCGTACGAATGCCTGGAGCTGGAGCGGGACGGCCGACATGGGCAGCACGCGGCCGTGCGCGCCGAGCAGCTTGCCGACCAGGTCCAGGGCCTGGACGTGGTCGCCGAACTGTTCCCACAGGGCCACGATCAGCAGATTGCCGACCGCGTGCTCGTGCAGCTCGCCCCGGGACTGGAAACGGTGCTGGATGACCCGGGCCCAGGTCTGCCCCCAGTCGTCGTCGCCGCACAGTGCTGCCAGGGCTTTGCGCAGGTCACCGGGCGGCAGCACGCCGAGCTCGTCGCGGAGGCGCCCGCTGGAGCCGCCGTCGTCGGCGACCGTGACGACCGCGGTGAGGTCGCCGGTGATACGGCGCAGGGCCGCGAGCGACGCCGACAAACCCATACCGCCGCCCAGGGCGACGACCTTGGGCTGTGCGCCGCGCTTCCGTGACGACAGCGAGCGCGTGGACCTGCGCAGCCGCCGCAGACGGATGTTGCGTCCGGTCACTCGCGCCCCAGGTCCCGGTGCACGACGACAGTCTCGACACCGGCGGAGGACAGGCGGGCGGCCAGCCTTTCCGAGGTGGCGACGGAGCGGTGCTTGCCGCCGGTGCAGCCCACCGCGACGGTCACGTACCTCTTGCCCTCACGGCGATAACCGGCGGCGATCAGCTGAAGCAGTTCCGTGTAGCGGTCGAGGAACTCCTTGGCGCCGGGCTGGTTGAAGACGTAGTTCGACACCTCGTCGTTGAGACCGGTGAAGGGGCGCAGCTCCGGCACCCAGTGCGGGTTCGGCAGGAAGCGCATGTCGACCACGAGGTCCGCGTCGACCGGCAGGCCGTACTTGAAGCCGAACGACATCACCGTCGCCCGCAGCTCCGGCTCCTCGTCGCCGGCGAACCGGGCGTCCATCTTGGCGCGCAGCTCGTGGACGTTGAGACCGGAGGTGTCGATCACCAGGTCGGCGTCACCACGCAGTTCACGCAGCAGGTCACGCTCGGCGGCGATGCCGTCGACGATCCGGCCGTCGCCCTGCAGCGGATGCGGGCGGCGGACCGACTCGAAGCGCCGCACCAGCGCGTCGTCCGACGACTCGAGGAAGACGATCCGGCGGGTGACCTGCTTGGTGTCCAGGTCGGCCAGCGACTCGCGCAGATTGTCGAAGAAACGCCGGCCGCGCACATCGACGACGACCGCGATGCGCGCGACGTTGCCCTGCGAGCGGGCGCCGAGCTCCACCATCGTGGGGATCAGCGCGGGCGGCAGGTTGTCGACGACGAACCACCCGAGGTCCTCCAGACACTTGGCCGCCGTACTGCGACCGGCGCCGGACATACCCGAAATGATCACCAGCTCGGGGATGGCCGCGTCACCCGTGGCCTCGCCGCCGGGCTCTGTGCCGTTGCCCGTAGTCACGTCTGCTGCTCCGTCTCCGTTGTGCTCAGTCATGCGGTGCTGCCCCCGTCGTTCTCTTCAATGATCTCTCCTGTGGCGGTGTTCACGGCGGGCGGGGACGGCGCCGTCCCCGCCAGGGCCACGACCACGGACTCGGCCGTCTTGCGGCCCATCCCGGGAACCTCGCAGATCTGCTCGATTGTCGCCTGCCGCAGCCGCTTCACCGAGCCGAAATGCTTGATCAGAGCCTGTTTCCTGGTGTCACCGAGCCCCGGGACCGCGTCCAGCGGGCTGGTCCTGATGCGCTTGGAACGCTTGGAACGCTGATAGCGGATCGCGAAGTCGTGTGCCGTGTCACGGACCCGCTGGAGCAGGTACAGGCCCTCGCTCGACCGCGGCAGCACCACGGGGTCGTCCTCGTGCGGCAGCCAGACCTCCTCCAGGCGCTTGGCCAGGCCACAGACCGCGACGTCGTCGATGCCCAGCTCGTCCAGGGCGCGCTTGGCCGCGGCGACCTGCGGCTGTCCGCCGTCGACGACGACGAGCTGCGGCGGGTAGGCGAACCTCTTCGGCCTGCCCTCCTCGTCCGCGGCCTCGTGGCCGGGCTCGTCGTCACCGATCCATTCCCCCGTCCGGTCCTTCTCCGCGAGATACCGCTTGAAGCGGCGGCTGATCACCTCGTGCATGGACCGGACGTCGTCCTGCCCCTCGAAGCCGCGGATCTGGAAGCGGCGGTACTCGCTCTTGCGGGCGAGCCCGTCCTCGAAGACGACCATGGACGCGACCACGTCCTCACCCTGGAGGTGCGAGATGTCGAAGCACTCGATGCGCAGCGGCGCGGAGTCGAGCCCCAGGGCCTCCGCGATCTCCTCCAGAGCACGGGAGCGGGTGGTCAGATCGCTGGCGCGCTTGGTCTTGTGCAGCCCGAGAGCCTGCAGCGCGTTGCGCTCGACGGTCTCCATCAGGGCCTTCTTGTCGCCGCGCTGCGGGACACGCAGGGAGACGCCCGCCCCACGGCGCCCGCTCAGCCACTGGGTGACCGCGCCGGTGTCCTCCGGCAGAGCCGGGACGAGGACCTCCTTGGGGACCGCGTCGCCGCTCTCCTCGCCGTACAGCTGCTGGAGCGCGTGCTCGACCAGGCCGGCGGTGTCCACGTTCTCCACCTTGTCGGTGACCCAGCCGCGCTGGCCGCGGACACGGCCGCCGCGGACGTGGAAGATCTGCACGGCCGCCTCCAGTTCGTCCTCCGCGAGGGCGATCAGGTCGGCGTCGGTGGCGTCGGCCAGCACCACCGCGTTCTTCTCGAGGGCCCGCTCCAGCGCCTCTATGTCGTCACGGAGGCGGGCCGCCTTCTCGTACTCCATCTCCTCGGCCGCGGCCAGCATCTGCTTCTCGAGACGGCGGATGTAGGTCCCGGTGCGGCCGGCCATGAAGTCGCAGAACTCCTCGGCCAGTTCGCGGTGCTCCTCGGGGGTGACCCGGCCCACGCAGGGCGCGGAGCACTTGCCGATGTAACCGAGCAGACAGGGGCGGCCCTTCTGCACGTGGTTGCGGAACACGCCCGCGGAGCAGGTGCGCACGGGGAAGACGCGCAGCATCAGATCGACGGTCTCGCGGATCGCCCAGGCGTGACCGTACGGACCGAAGTAGCGCACGCCCTTCTTCTTGGCGCCGCGCATCACCTGGACCCTCGGGAACTCCTCGTTCAGCGTTACCGCGAGATAGGGATAACTCTTGTCGTCGCGGTACTTGACGTTGAACCGGGGGTCGTACTCCTTGATCCAGGAGTACTCCAGCTGGAGCGCCTCCACCTCGGTCGAGACGACCGTCCACTCGACGGAGGCCGCGGTGGTGACCATGGTCCGGGTGCGCGGGTGGAGATTCGCCAGATCCTGGAAGTAGCTGGCGAGGCGGGAGCGCAGGCTCTTCGCCTTGCCGACGTAGATCACCCGGCGATGCTCGTCACGGAACCGGTAGACCCCCGGCGAGTCGGGGATCTGTCCCGGCTTGGGGCGGTAGCTGGAGGGGTCGGCCATGCCGTCCACCCTACTGGCGGGCAGTGACAGTACGGAGACAGACCGCCAGGTACATGACCACCACTGGTCGTTCACGGCTGGCGAGGGACACGGATGCGTGCCGAGCCTTGTCGGCGCAAGACCAACCCGATTCAATGCGGGGGACCCCGACCCGCTTCGACGCGGGAGACACGCCGCTGCGCACAGCCCACCGGATACACCCCTTTCCGACCGGCCGGCCCGGCGTCCCCTCGTTGCTTGCCCTCTGTTCCATCGATCTTCGTGCCCCCGTTCCTTCGCCCCGTCGTTCCCTCGCATCCCTCGCTCCCTCGTTTCGTTCGCCCCTCGTTCCGTCGCCTTCCGGAGGAATCCATGCGCCACGCCGAGGCCGATCTGGCCCAGGCGCTGCACACCGGCCCGTTCCACCTGGCGCTGCGCGCCGCCCTTGCCGTGCGCGGTCTGCCGCTTCAGCGCGTCCAGCACCATCTCGCCCACCGCGGGATCAAGGTGGGCGTCACCAGCCTCAGCTACTGGCAGCAGGGTGCCCGCCGCCCGCAGCGTCCCGAGTCGCTGCGAGCGGTCCGCGCCCTGGAAGAGGTCCTCTGCCTGCCAGGGAACTCGCTGGTCCGGCTGCTGGGCACGGACGACCGGGAGGACGGCCGCGACGAGCGCGAACGCTCCTGCGGACACGCGGACCGGTCAAGAGCGGTGGAACGGCTCGTCGCCGGCCTCGGCCCGGCGGTACCCGCGGACGGCGGGCTGCACACCGTCGGCCACCACGAACGAGTCCGGATCGGGGCGCGGGGACAGCTGCTCGGACGGGACTCGCAGCATGTCGTACGCGTCCACCGCGACGGGGTCGACCGCTACCTCGCCGTCCATCACGGCGATCCGGGCTGCGACCCCTCGGCCGTGGAGGTCACCGCCCGCGAGAACTGCCGCACAGGGCGGGTGCGGCGGGACCGGGCGAGCGGCATCGTGGCCGTCGAGCTGCTCTTCGACACCCGGCTGCGGGTCGGCGACACGTATGTCTTCGGCTACGGCTTCGAGGACGGGACAGGCGGCCCAAGTACGGAGTACGCGCGCGGCTTCGACTCCGCGGGCGGGCAGTACATGCTGCAGGTGCGCTTCGACGAGGGGGCGCCGCTGCCCGTGCGCTGTCGTCGCCTCTCCCGGAGCATCACCGGAGTGCCGCGCGGTCCCCGCACGGAGCTGACACTCAGCGGACGGCACCGCACGGTGCACCTCGTCGAGCAGGGAGTGCGGCGGGGGACACTGGGAATCGGCTGGGACTGGGCATGACGTCCGGGACCGGTATTGGCGGTGCGGGACCCTGAGTGACGGTCCCGGACCGGAGTGACGGTGCAAGACCGGAGTGACGGTGCGGGCGGGGCAGCCTCTATGCGTCCGGGCCCGCCACGAGCCTGCCGCCGTCCGCCCTGACCGGCACCTCCGGCAGCGGGACCGTGGCAGGCCCCCGCAGCGCCTTGCCGGTCGTCACATCGAAGCGACTGCCGTGGCAGGGGCAGTTGCCCTCGGTGCCCTCCACCTTGTCGAGGACACAGCCCGCGTGGGTGCACTGGGCGCTGAACGCCTTGTACTCCCCCTCCGCCGGGCAGTGCACGATCAGGCGCTGCTCGCGGTACAGCCTGGCCCCGCCGACGGGCACGGCGTCCGCGGCGCCCAGGTCGACCGGTGCCGTGGGGGTGGGGTTCTCCGCGTGGCCGAGCTTGGACTCGGTGGAGCACCCGGCGACGCCCAGCCCGGCGGCCCCGGCGAGGGCAGCGCCCTTCAGGACGGTACGGCGGGCGGTCGGGGCCATCGGAACTCCACGGTTCGGGTCGTCATGGTGGGAGGCGGATCGTGTACCGCCGGACCCGACGATACCGGCGGAGACCGCCCCGACGGCGGCGGGGTCCAAGGGGGCGGCGCCTTCGTGTGGCGGGCGGCACTGCGACTACGGGGAGGGGGCCACGCCTGCTGCAGGCGTGGCCCCCACACCCGCAGACGCGCGCCCCCGCCCCGCCGGGCGTCAGACCTTCCGGGCCCGTGCCGACCGCACCGCCGCCGGCACCGCCACCCCGGCCGCCGCGTCGCTGATCCGCTCCGCGTCCAGGATGTCCCGCAGGAACTTGCCGGTATGGCTGGCCGGCACCCCCGCGACCTGCTCCGGCGTGCCCTCGGCGATCACCAGACCACCACCGCTGCCGCCCTCCGGACCCATGTCGATGACCCAGTCCGCCGTCTTGATGACATCGAGGTTGTGCTCGATGACGATCACCGAGTTGCCCTTGTCGACCAGTCCGGACAACACGGTGATCAGCTTGCTGATGTCCTCGAAGTGCAGACCGGTGGTCGGCTCGTCCAGGACGTAGACCGTCCGGCCCGTCGAGCGCTTCTGGAGCTCGGACGCCAGCTTCACGCGCTGTGCCTCACCACCGGACAGCGTCGGCGCGGGCTGGCCGAGTCGGACGTACCCGAGGCCGACCTCGTTGAGAGTGCGCAGGTGGCGGGAGATCGTCGGGACGGCCTCGAAGAAGTCCAGCGCCTCCTCGATCGGCATGTCCAGCACCTCCGCGATGGACTTGCCCTTGTAGTGGACGTCCAGCGTCTCGCGGTTGTACCGCGCTCCGTGGCAGACCTCGCACGGAACGTACACGTCCGGCAGGAAGTTCATCTCGATCTTGATTGTGCCGTCGCCGGAGCAGTTCTCGCAGCGGCCGCCCTTGACGTTGAAGGAGAACCGGCCGGGCAGATAGCCGCGGACCTTGGCCTCCATCGTCTCGGCGAAGAGCTTGCGGACGTGGTCGAAGACGCCCGTGTACGTCGCCGGGTTCGACCGCGGGGTGCGGCCGATGGGCGACTGGTCGACATGGACCACCTTGTCGACGAGGTCGTCGCCGTCGACCCGGGTGTGACGGCCCGGCACCGACTTCGCTCCGTTCAGCTCGCGGGCGAGGTGGGTGTACAGGATGTCGTTGACCAGGGTCGACTTTCCGGAGCCGGAGACGCCGGTGACCGCTGTCAGGACCCCGAGCGGGAACGCGACGTCGATGTCCTGGAGGTTGTTCTCCCGGGCGCCGTGCACGGTCAGCCGGCGCGCCGGGTCGACCGGGCGGCGCAGCTCCGGTGTCGCGATGGACCGCTTGCCGGACAGGTACTGCCCGGTCATCGACTCCTTGTTGGCGAGCAGTTGCCTCAACGGACCGGAGTGCACGACCTTGCCGCCGTGCTCGCCCGCGCCGGGGCCGATGTCGACGACCCAGTCGGCGACCTTGATGGTGTCCTCGTCGTGCTCGACGACGATGAGGGTGTTGCCCATGTCGCGGAGCCGGACGAGGGTCTCGATCAGCCGGTGGTTGTCGCGCTGGTGCAGGCCGATGGAGGGCTCGTCGAGGACGTAGAGCACGCCGACCAGGCCGGAGCCGATCTGGGTGGCGAGCCGGATGCGCTGGGCCTCGCCGCCGGACAGGGTGCCGGCGGCCCGGTTGAGCGACAGATAGTCCAGACCGACGTCGACCAGGAAGCGCAGCCGCTCGTTGACCTCCTTGAGGACCCGCTCGGCGATCTTCTTGTCGCGGGCGTTGAGCTTGAGACGTCCGAGGAACTCGGCGCACTCGCTGATCGACATCGCGGAGACCTCGGCGATGGACTTCTCCATCACGGTGACCGCGAGCACGATCGGCTTGAGCCGGGTGCCCTCACAGGTCGGGCAGGGCACCTCGCGCATATAGCCCTCGAAGCGCTCCCTGCTGGAGTCGCTCTCGGCCTCGGAGTGCCGCCGCTTGACGAACTGCACGGCCCCCTCGAAGGCCGGGGTGGTCCAGGCGCGCTCGCGTCCGTAGCGGTTGCGGTAGCGGACCTCGAGCTGGGTCTTGTGGCCGTGGAGGAGGGCCTTCTTGGCACGGGCGGGCAGCCCGGCCCAGGGCATGTCCGTGGAGAAGCCGAGTGCCTGCGCGAGCCCGTCGATCAAGCGGCCGAAGTACTCCTTGGTGTGGCCGTGGGACCAGGGGTGGATCGCGCCCTCGTCGAGGGACTTCTCCTCGTCGGGGACGATCAGCTCCGGGTCGACCTCCATGCGGGTGCCGATGCCGGTGCAGTCGGGGCAGGCACCGAAGGGCGAGTTGAACGAGAAAGAGCGGGGCTCGAGCTCCTCGAACGACAGGTCGTCGTACGGGCAGTACAGATGCTCCGAGTACATCCGCTCCCGCTCGGGGTCGTCCTCCGGGAGGTCGACGAAGTCGAGCACGACCATGCCGCCGGAGAGCCCGAGCGCGGTCTCGACGGAGTCGGTGAGCCGGCGCTTGGCGGAGTCCTTCACCGTGAGGCGGTCGACGACCACCTCGATGGTGTGCTTCTCCTGCTTCTTCAGCGTGGGCGGCTCGGCGAGCTGGACGGTCTTCCCGTCGACCCGCGCCCGGCTGTAGCCCTTGGTCTGCAGGTCGGAGAAGAGGTCGACGAACTCGCCCTTGCGCTCGCGCACCAGCGGCGAGAGCACCTGGAAACGGCTTCCCTCGGGCAGCTCGAGCACCTTGTCGACGATGGCCTGCGGCGACTGCCGTGAGATGGGCCGGCGGCACTCGGGGCAGTGCGGCTTGCCGATCCGCGCGAACAGCAGGCGCAGGTAGTCGTAGACCTCGGTGATCGTGCCGACCGTGGAGCGCGGGTTGCGCGAGGTCGACTTCTGGTCGATCGAGACGGCCGGGGAGAGGCCCTCGATGAAGTCCACGTCCGGTTTGTCCATCTGTCCGAGGAACTGCCGGGCGTACGAGGAGAGCGACTCGACGTACCGGCGCTGCCCCTCGGCGAAGATCGTGTCGAACGCGAGGGAGGACTTGCCCGATCCCGAGAGCCCGGTGAACACGATGAGGGAGTCACGCGGAAGGTCGAGCGAGACGTTCTTCAGATTGTGCTCGCGAGCGCCGCGAACGATGAGACGGTCGGCCACGCCGGTCCGCACCTTTCTCCATAGAAGCGGAGGCACAGCCCCCGTCCCGGACTGGGACCCAGTCTTCGGGGGCGGCCAGAAGATGAATGCCTTACTTTCAAGGATGCCTCCACCGAGCCTATAGCACGCGCATTCGATTTACGGACGTGTGCCGAGACCTTCACCCGATCGAGTGGGCGGAGCTAGGGTCGAGCTCATGATCGATCCCGTGAGCGACCTCCACTCTGTACGTGAAGCGACGGACCGGCTCCTCGCCGCGGCCGCCGGACTGGACAACGCCGCGGTCGCCGGGCCGTCACGGCTCCCCGGCTGGACCCGCGGCCATGTACTGGCCCACATCTCCCGTAACGCCGACGCGCTCGTAAATGTTCTCGAGGGCCGACCGATGTATGTCACAGGTGAGGCCCGCGACGCCGATATCGAGCGCGACGCGCCCCGCCCCCTCTCCGAGCAGCTCGACGACCTGCGCGCCACCGCCGCGCGCTTCCAGGACACCGGCGCCGCACCGGGCGACTGGCAGCGGACCGTGGAACTGCGCAACGGTGTGACCGACCGCGCGGCCAGGCTCCCCTTCCGCCGTCTCGTCGAGGTCGAGCTGCACCATGTCGACCTCGACATGGGCTACGAGCTCGAGGACCTGCCCAAGGAGTTCACCGAGCGTGAGACCGCCTTCCTGGCGGATCGATGGAGCGGCCGCGCGGACGTGCCCCCGACCCGGATCCTGGCCGGCGGCGGCGAGTGGCGGACCGGCGGCACTGACGGCGCTCCGGTCACCGTCTCCGGCTCCCCCGCCGAGGTGCTGGGCTGGCTCTCGGGCCGCCGCCCCGGCGCGGGCCTGGAGTGCACCGGGGGCCCGCTGCCCGTGCTGCCGGCACTGTAGGCCGGCAGCTATAGGCTGAGACCCATGACATACAGCGGAGCTGTGAAGGTCGGCGGTCCGGCGGACGTACACGAGCTCGCCGACCTGATGATCTCCAAGGTCGCGGTCGGACCGATGGACAACAACGCCTATCTGCTGCGCTGCCGGGCCACCGGCGAGCAGCTCCTGATCGACGCGGCGGCGGACCCGGACACGCTGCTGCAGCTGATCGGCGACGACTCCGTCGCCGGCGTCGTCACGACCCACCGGCACGGCGACCACTGGCAGGCCCTGGAGGACGTGGTCAGGGCGACCGGCGCCCGCACCTACGCCGGCCGTCATGACGCGGAGGGCATTCCCGTCCCGACCGACGTACCGGTCGACGACGGGGACACGATCCGGGTGGGACGGGTCGAGCTGACCGCCCGTCACCTCGTGGGCCACACGCCGGGGTCCATCGTGCTCGTCTACGACGACCCGCACGGCCACCCGCACGTCTTCACCGGCGACTGCCTGTTCCCCGGCGGCCCTGGCCGGACAACACAGCCCGACGAGTTCAACAGCCTCATGGATGGCCTGGAGGCCAAGCTCTTCGGCGTCCTACCGGATGAGACCTGGGTCTACCCCGGCCACGGCAACGACACCACGCTCGGCGCCGAGCGCCCCCACCTGGCGGAGTGGCGCGCCCGAGGCTGGTAGCCACGGCACATCCTGCGCAGCTGACCGCACCCGTGCGCGTCGGCGTCCGGGAGAACGTCGGCGCAGCCGGTATCCCCCTCACCTGTCCGACGTGGGGGCCGCGCGGCAAAGCCTCCCTGCGCGTCCCAGCAACCCTCGATCGGCGACTCCCCGAGGGTCGGCCGCAGCCCCGGCACAGCCGAGGCCCGCACGGCCGCACAGGTCGGCGGGTCCTCGGCTGTCACTGCGATTTCCGGGCGTTTCTGCCCGTGGGTGGCCTGAACGCTGATTCCAGACCGTTTGGGCAGAAATCCAGCCAGGCAGAGAACTCCCAGTGACGGAACATGAGCTATCCGCATAGATTCAGCCGTGGTTCGGGAGCTCCACAGCGGCCCAAGCCGAAGACTCATTCACCGGTTCTGAAGGGGGAAGTCGCATGGCCGACATCGATCTCGGAGTGGCGACAGATTGGGACGAGGGGGACACTCACGGCCGCGTCAAGCTGCGGCAGAACCAGGTCTACCCGAACTCGCCCAAGAAGGACGTGCTCATCAGCTCCCCTGTGAGCATCGAGCTGTCCGTGAACTCGAACTACTCCACCTCGCAGGAGGCGGACAAGATCTACTTCACGACCCATCACGGCTCGACGAAGAAGATCATCGCGGTGCTCGACTCCGACGGCAACCTGCACATTGCCGGGCGCCTGATCACCGAGCAGAAGGACCTCCGCTATTAGCGGCTGCCCTCTCCCCTGCGGCGGGCGACGAGGCCGCGCCCCCAGGTGAGCCGGCTCGTCTCCCACCCGCACAGCGCAAGGGCCCGCAAGACCCCGAGACTGGTCGCGCGGGCCCTTTTCGTGTCCGGAGATCAGTCATGGCCTGCATGACAGAAGGCCCGGCGGTCACTTCCACTCTGCGGCCTCCGAGGCCGGCGCCCGTGGACCGATTGGTCCGGGCAGGGCGGGCCCAGCTCAGCCAGCCATTGCGGCCCCGCCGTGCTGCCTCGGGTGGAGGTTGACGCGGAAGCGCTTGTTCCCGGGCGGTGTGGGTAACACCCACAAGGACCCGCAGGCGTTCACCAGCCTGCTGGACGGCGTGGAGGAGAAGCTCTTCGCCGTACTGCCGGACGAGACCTGGATCTACCCGGGGCACGGCAAGGACACCATCCTGGGCGACGAGCGGCCGCACCTCGCACAGTGGCGCGCACGCGGCTGGTAGGTCGCGCCGCGGCCGTCAGCCGGCCGCGGGCGTGAAGCCGTTCCCGCCGGGCGGCGGAAACGGCCCGAGGCCCAGCAGTCCGGTGACCGTCCCGGTGGTCGCCGTGTGCCAGTCGGCGGCGCCACGCAGCATCGCGTGGTCGCCGCCGGGCATCGACAGCGTGTGGACCTCCGCGCCCGCGGCCCGGGCCCGTGCGGCGAAGGCCCAGGTTTCCTCGGGGCCGGTGACGCGGTCGCGGTCGCCGTGCAGCAACACGAGCCGTTTGCCGGTCAGATGTTCCACGGGCTCGCCGGCGGGACACCACGGAGCGAGTCCCACCACCGCCGACACCAGGGGATGGCCGGCGGCGTGCAGGGCGGCGCGGCCGCCCATCGAGTGGCCCACCAGGACGGTGGGTACGGGCCCGAGGGCTGTCGCGAGTTCGTCCAGCGCTCGCAGCGCGTCACGGCCGGCGTCGGCGCGCGAGCCGTTCCAGCCGCGGTACGCGTAGCGGACCCGGCCCAGCGCGACGCCGTGCCCCGCGGTGGCGCGGGCCAGAGACCGGGCGAAGGGCCGCATCCGCGCACCGGGCAGGTTCAGCGCCGGCGGCGGCTCCAACGCGTCGGCGCGGCCGCCGTGCAGCAGCAGGACGGCGGCCTCCGGTGGCGTCGCGAACCGCTCCAGGCGCAGTGCCGCGCTGCCGGCGGTCCCGGTGTCCTTCGTGCCTCTGCGGATGAGGATGGCCATCACTTCCTCGGTCTGCGGTTGCGGATGTCGGGGCTCGAACTGCTTCGTCCGGCAGTCGCCTCCCGTGTCACGGTATGCGAGGCCGAGGCCGTGGGGGCCGGTGCGATCCAGGCGGTGAAGCGCACCGGCGGGTGCGGACGGGCCTGCCGTCCGCACCCGCCGGTGGAGTGCTGTTGTGCGTCGCTCGGGCTCGGGGCCGCAGGCCGCTCGCCGTCAGGTTTCGACGCTCTCCTTCTCCGCGGCGTTCGCCGCTTCCCGCTCCGCCTGCTTCTTCGAGGCGATCAGGCTGGTGATCGTCGTGGTGACGAGGACACCGCAGATGACGGCCAGCGAAACCGGGATGGAGATCTCCGGGACGTGCACCCCGTTCTCGTGCAGAGCGTGCAGCACCAGCTTCACACCGATGAAGCCGAGGATCACCGACAGGCCGTAGCTGAGGTGGACCAGCTTCTTCAGAAGCCCGCCGATGAGGAAGTACAGCTGCCGCAGACCCATCAGCGCGAAGGCGTTGGCGGTGAAGACGATGTACGGGTCCTGCGTGAGGCCGAAGATCGCGGGGATGGAGTCCAGCGCGAAGAGCACATCGGTGGTGCCGATGGCGAGCATGACCACCATGAGCGGCGTCAGGATGCGCTTGCCGTTGTCACGGATGAAGAGCTTGGTGCCGTGGTACTTGTCGGCGACGCCGAAGCGGTGCTCGATCGACCTGAGGAGCCTGTTCTCCTCGAACTCCTCCTCCTCGTCGTCGGAGCGCGCCTCCTGGATGAGCTTCCAGGCGGTGTAGATCAGGAACGCGCCGAAGATGTAGAACACCCAGGAGAAACTGGCGATGATGGCCGCACCGGCGGCGATGAAAATGGCGCGCAGTACCAGTGCGATCAGCACACCGAAGAGCAGGACCCGCTGCTGGAGGTGTGACGGTACCGAGAACTTCGCCATGATCAGGACGAAGACGAAGAGGTTGTCGACGCTCAGCGACTTCTCCGTGATGAAGCCCGCGAAGAACTCACCCGATGCCTGGCTCTCACCGGCGAAGAACAGACCGAAGCCGAAGAGTGCCGCCAGCACGATCCAGACGACGGTCCAGGTGCCGGCTTCCTTTATCGATACGTCGTGGGGCTTGCGCCCGATGAAGAAGTCGACCGCGATGAGGGCACTGAGACCGAGAATGGTCAGCACCCAGAGGGTCATAGAAACGTCCACTGCGCCTCCGGCGTCGTACGGCAACTGATCAGCGTTGTCGCTGCCGGAGGTCTCCTCCACCCGGGCAGTCTCCCGCCACGGGCCGGCGCCCCGGGACATCTCTGTCTGTCCGTACTGACGGGCACGCCGCGAGTTGGGAGTACTCCCCTCCGCGTAAAGGAAGGTACATGAAAGTACAAGGAAAGGTAAAGCCGGAGATGCGTGAGACTCAGGTCACCCGTTCGGCACGGGTGGAGGAGAGGCCGACGGATCAGCGGCCCCAGGACCGGCGGGCTTCCGCCACCCGGGACAGCACCTGGCGCAGCACATCACTGCCGGACGGCACCGTCAGCGGCTCGTACGTCCACGCATGGCGCACCCACGGGTCGGCGAGATGGTCGTCGGGGACCGGGGTGACCCGCAGCAGTGAGCTCCACAGCGGGTCGAGGACGGGACCGTAGGCGGTGGCGTCCTCGCGGTCCGCCACCATCAGCAGATGGACCCCTACGGCCGGCCCCTCGTCCGCCAGGTAGCGCAGCTGATTGACCGCGCGGTCGTCGAAGCCGTGGGGGAAGTCGTTGACGATCAGTAGCTGTTCACCGGTGTCGAGGTCGGGCGGGAGCGCGTCGGCGGCGCCGCCGCGCACCGCCATCCCCACCAGGTCGACCCGTTCGGTGAGCTTGGTGAGGACGGCGCTCACTCCCTGCGCTCCGGCGGCCGGCGGCCCCGCGAGGGTCCCCGAGTCGACCAGTGGCCCCAGCGACGCCGCCGCAGTGCCCGCCGGATCGATCGCGTGCACGGTGAACTCGCCGGGCGGATACACCGCGAGAAGGCGAGCGGCGAGCGCCACCGCCGAGTCGGTGGCCAGTCGCCGCAGTTGCGCCTCGTCCGTCGCCATCGCGGCGTCGGAGCTCGCGCGCCCGCTGTCCACCCACAGGCCACGCTCGAGCGGCAGCCTTACCAGGCACGGAATGCGCAGTTCGGGGCTCTCGGGAAGGTGGAGGTCGCCGAGGCGCAGCGCCATGGGGACCTCCATCGGGACGCGGTAGGCGTGCCAGCACGGGTTGTCCCAGCGGGCGAACGCGGGCGGCAGCGCCGGCTCGACGACCTCCGACTCGGCGGCAAGCTGGGCCAGGTCCCGGTCGAGTACTTGGCGCGCCCGGTCGGTCAGCTGCTCGCACTTCGCACGCGCCGCGGCCCTGGCGGCGTCCCCCGTGCTGCCGATGCGGCTGCGCGGGTCGGACAGGACGTGGTCGAGCTCCTTGTCCATCCGGGACTCGGCGAACTCGACGGCGCTGCGGTACGCGGCGACGGTCCGGGCAAGGTCCTCGAACATGCCCCAGACCTGGTTGTAGAGGCGCTCCTCCATGGACCAGCCGCCGGCATCGCCCGCCACCGGTGCGGCCGGACGGCCGGGCTCCGCCGGCCCGGCGGCGGGAGCCGGCGGGGGCGGTGCGGACTGCCGGCGTGGATGCGCGTAGTCGATGGGCCCGGTCGGCATCTGCGGGACGGCTTCGGGCACAGGCATCTGCTGCGGAGGGGCGATCGCCGGGCCCGGATGCCCGGTGCGCCCGTCGGCCGGCGCACCGTCCGCGGGGGACGGGCGGTCCGGGCCGGACGCCGGCGCCGCGGCCTCCGCGATGGGCGTGCTCACCCGGGCGGGCTCGGCGCGCTGGGTACGCGGCACAGCGGCCTCCTGGATCGCCGCCGCCGTCCGTGCGGCGCCCTCCATGCCCTGGTCGGCCAGGAGCTGGGCCAGCCCTCCCGCGTAGCCCTGGCCGACCGCGCGGACCTTCCACGCGCCCTGGCGGCGGTACAGCTCGACCGCGACGACCGCTCTCTCGCTGTCCAGGCCGGTGATGGTGAAGCTGGCGAGCTCGGCACCGTCCTGACTCATGACCGCGACGAACGGCGCCGCGGTGGTGCCGAAGCGGTCGGGGCCGCCGGTGCCCTCGGGGAGCGCGAGCAGCACATTGACCTGCTGCACCTCCCCCGGCACCGCGGCAAGGTCGACGGCGAAGCGGGGCGACTGCTCGGCGCGCCCCGGCACCTCGACACCGGGCAGGGCCGGTACGCCGGGGTGGGCCACCCACTCCTCGCGGACCGTGCCCTGCTCGCCGGAGCAGGTGGCGCAGGCGACGACCGGATGGCCTGCCGACACCCGGATCTCGAGTCGGGTGTCGGGCAGGGGGTGATTCTGCCCCCGGACCAGCTCGGCCGTCATGGCTCTGTCCCCTCAGTGCTCTGCTCAGCGCTCTGCTGTGTGCGGTCGGTGCGCGTCGTGCGGTCGGTGCGCGTCGTGCGGTCGGTGCGCGTCGTGCGGTCCGGATACGCGTGCCCGCGGTCCCTGTCCGTGTACGCGGTCCGGTCCTATGCGGGCAGCCCCCGGCGGCCGTGCCTCCGGGAGCTGCGGTGCGACTCGGCCCAGCCGGGTCTACAGGTGCGGCAGGATGGCGGGCATCAGGTCCTGGAACGTACGGCCGTTGGCCGGGTTGCCGAGGGCCGTCATCTGCCAGCCGGCGCCGGCGCGGTGCACCTTCGCCATGATCTGGGCGGTGTACTGGCCGCCGCCGTCGAGCGTGTACCGGGCGAGCTCCTGGCCGTTGGTCTCGTCCACGATGCGGCAGAAGGCGTTCTGCACCTCCTGGAACGTCTGGCCGGTGAACGAGTTCACCGTGAAGACGATCTGGTCGATGTGGACCGGTACGCGCTGCAGGTCGACGAGGATCGCCTCGTCGTCGCCGCCGGAACCGGCGCCGCCGACGAGGTTGTCGCCGGTGTGCTTGACGGAGCCGTCGTCGCTGACGAGGTGGCGGAAGAACACCACGTCGACCGGCTGCTTGTCGGCGAACAGCACCGCGGAGGCGTCCAGGTCGACCTCACGCGTACGCGAGCCGAACAGACCGCGGCGGGGTGCCGCCTGCCAGCCGAGGCCCATCCGCACCGCCGTGAGGGTCCCCCCGTCACTCTTCTGCAGGCTGATGGCCTGGCCCTTGGTCATATTGACCGTCACGCGCTGTCCCCTTCTCGCGAATTGCCACCGCCCATGTGTGCGGTTGTCCAAGTACCCTACGCAGTCGCACCGACAGCGCGGCGGGGCCGTCGGATTTTGTGTCGGTCTTGCAACACACGGGCGTGTCCGGCCGTCACGTCCGCCGCAGCGGGCTCACGCGAGCCCTGCCTCCTTCATCTGGCGTAGTTCCTTCTTCAGTTCGCTCACCTCGTCACGCAGGCGGGCCGCGACCTCGAACTGGAGCTCCGCGGCGGCCGCTCGCATCCGGTCGGTCATCTCCTCGATGATTCCGGCCAGTTCGGCGGCCGGCCGGTCGGTGAGGATCTCGCCCTTGCGGCCCGCTCCCGCGCCGGACCCGAGCGACGGGACCGGCGCCTTGGCACCCTTGCCCGGCTTGTCGGCCTGCATCTGCCGGTAACCGGTGCCCAGCAGCTGCTCGGTGTCGACCTCCTCGCGTGCGATGGTCGCCACGATGTCGTTGATCTTCTTGCGGAGCGGCTGCGGGTCGATGCCGTTCTCCGTGTTGTACGCGATCTGCTTCTCCCGGCGGCGGTTGGTCTCCTCGATGGCCCTCTCCATCGCCGGGGTGATCTTGTCCGCGTACATATGGACCTGGCCGGACACGTTGCGTGCCGCGCGGCCGATGGTCTGGATCAGGGAGGTGCCGGAGCGCAGGAAGCCCTCCTTGTCGGCGTCGAGGATGGCGACCAGCGAGACCTCGGGCAGGTCGAGCCCCTCGCGCAGGAGGTTGATACCGACCAGGACGTCGTACTCACCGGCGCGCAGCTCACGGAGCAGCTCGACGCGGCGCAGCGTGTCGACGTCGCTGTGCAGATAGCGGACCTGGATGCCCAGCTCGAGGAAGTACTCCGTCAGGTCCTCGGCCATCTTCTTGGTCAGTGTCGTGACCAGGACCCTCTCGTCCTTCTCGGTGCGCTCGCGGATCTCGTGCACCAGGTCGTCGATCTGTCCCTCCGTGGGCTTGACGACGACCTGGGGGTCGACGAGGCCGGTGGGCCGGATGATCTGCTCGACGAAACCGTCGCCCCGGGAGAGTTCGTAAGTGCCCGGAGTGGCCGAGAGATAGACGGTCTGGCCGATACGCTCCTTGAACTCCTCCCACTTCAACGGGCGGTTGTCCAGAGCGGACGGCAGCCGGAAGCCGTGGTCGACGAGCGTACGCTTGCGGGAGGCGTCACCCTCGTACATCGCGCCGATCTGCGGGACGGTGACGTGCGACTCGTCGATGACGAGGAGGAAGTCCTCCGGGAAGTAGTCGAGGAGGGTGTTCGGCGGGGAGCCGGGCTCGCGGTCGTCGAAGTGCATCGAGTAGTTCTCGATGCCGGAGCAGGAGCCGATCTGGCGCATCATCTCGATGTCGTACGTGGTGCGCATGCGCAGCCGCTGGGACTCGAGCAGCTTGCCCTGCTTGTCCAGCTCGGCCAGGCGCTGTTCCAGTTCCGCCTCGATGCCGTTGACCGCCTTCTCCATGCGTTCCGGACCCGCCACGTAGTGGCTGGCGGGGAACACGTACAGCGACTGGTCCTCGCTGAGGATCTCGCCGGTCAGCGGATGGAGGGTGGACAGGGCCTCGATCTCGTCGCCGAACATCTCGATGCGGACGGCGAGCTCCTCGTAGACCGGGAAGATCTCGATGGTGTCACCGCGGACCCGGAACGTCCCCCGCTGGAACGCCGTGTCGTTGCGCGTGTACTGGATGTCGACGAAGCGGCGCAGCAGCTGGTCGCGGTCGATCTCGTCACCGACCCTGAGCTGCACCATCCGGTCCACGTACTCCTGCGGGGTGCCGAGGCCGTAGATGCAGGAGACGGAGGCGACCACGACGACGTCGCGCCGGGTGATGAGCGAATTGGTCGCGGAGTGGCGCAGCCGCTCCACTTCCTCGTTGATCGAGGAGTCCTTCTCGATGTAGGTGTCCGACTGCGGGACGTAAGCCTCGGGCTGGTAGTAGTCGTAGTACGAGACGAAGTACTCCACCGCGTTGTTCGGGAGGAGCTCACGGAACTCGTTCGCCAGCTGGGCGGCCAGGGTCTTGTTCGGAGCCATGACCAGGGTGGGACGCTGGAGCTTCTCGATCATCCAGGCCGTGGTCGCCGACTTGCCCGTGCCGGTCGCGCCGAGCAGGACGACATCCTTCTCACCTGCACGGATACGTCGCTCCAGCTCGGCGATGGCCGTCGGCTGGTCGCCGCTGGGCCGGAAGGGGCTGACGACCTCGAAAGGCGCCACCGTACGTTCGATCTTGGAAACGGGCCGCATGCAACAACCGTACGGCCCCCCACTGACACTCGGGCCCCGAACCCCGGCGGACCGGCAGGCTCAATAGCGTTCCGCGCGGGGGCGACCGCGTCCGGGGTCCCGCTCCGCGGTCCGGCCGGCGGGGCGTCGGAGGGTTCTCGTCGGTATGCCGTACGCGGGGGCCTTCCCGCCGTACGCCTGCCCGTGCTGCTCGCCGCCCGACACCAGGAGCGGGTCGACCATCACGACGGCCCCGGCGAGCAGCAGGAACACCGCGGGCCCGACGAGCATGGGGCCGAGGAGCACGGCGGGCGGATCACCGGCGACGGCGGCGTCGACCGCCTCTACGGCCTCGTGGACGTGGACGCTGACGGCGGCCATGCCGGTGTAGTGCATCCCGCTCACCGCGAGGCCCATCACGAGGGCGGCACCCAGGCTCGCCAGGAACCCGTGCACCGCGACGGCCGTCCACAGGGCCGTGGTCGCCGCGACCACGGCGATCACCACGGAGAGGGCGACGGTGAGGGTGTCGTACTCGAGGCTGCCCCGCAGCCGCATGCCCGCCATGCCGAGGTAGTGCATGGACGCCACGCCCAGTCCGGTGATCGTCCCACCCGTGACCAGCGACATCCGGGTGGCGCCCCGGTGTCCGACGATGAAGATCCCGATACCGACCATCACGATGCCCACGGCCAGGCTGGCGAAGGTCGTCGCCCTGTCGTAGCCGATGGGGGTCTCCTCGACGGTGAACCCCATCATGGCGATGAAGTGCATGCTCCATATGCCGGAGCCGATGGCGGTCGCGCCGAGCAACAGCCAGCCCGGCCGGTACGAGCCACGGTCCCCCAGGGATCTGGTGGTGCATCGCAGCCCCAGGGCACCCCCGAGGCATGCCATCAGATAGGCCGCCACCGGGGTGACGAGGCCGTAGCCGAATCCGTCCACCGTGCCCTGCATCCGTTACGCACCCTTCGTCCCGCATGATCCCCCGCCGCTCTACGATCCCCGCGGTCTCTGATGGAACGTCCGGTTATGGGCGAGGGTACGGCTCGCGGAAGTGTATGCACATGTCTCGGCGGAGATCCGTCGGCCCCGCGGGGTGTCCCTTCCGCCGTGCCTGCCCCGCTCCGGCGGAGGAGGCTCCGCAGGCGGATACGTTCATTCTCCGGCCATACTTCGCCTGTGCCTCGTTGGCCGGGGACTGTCACTCCCGGCCCGTCCGTGATCCGACCGACGTGAGGGAAGAACCCGTGTACGCACGCCCCGTCGCCGCACTGGCCGCCACGGCTCTGGGACTCACCTCGCCGGCCCTGCCCGGTTCCGCGTCAGGTACCGAGCAGTCGGCCGCCGCCACGGACGGCCCACAGGTGATCGCACACCGCGGCGCCTCCGCCTACGCGCCGGAGAACACTCTGGCGGCGGTCGACCTCGCCGACGCCATGGGCTGCACATGGGTGGAGAACGACGTCCAGCGGACCAAGGACGGCGAACTCGTGGTCGTCCATGACGACTCACTGGCCCGGACCACCGACGTGGAGCAGAGGTTCCCCACCCGCGCGCCGTGGAAGGTGAAGGACTTCACCGCCGCGGAGATCGCCGCCCTGGACGCGGGCAGCTGGCGCGGCGCCGAGTGGGCCGGCGCCCGGGTGCCCACACTGAAGCAGTACCTGAACCGGGTGGACGAGAACCGGCAGAAGCTTCTCCTGGAGATCAAGAAGCCCGAGCTCTACCCGGGCATCGAGCGGGACACGCTGCGGGTGCTCGGCGAGGAAGGCTGGCTCGACCGGAGCCATGTGCGCGGCAGGCTCGTCATCCAGAGCTTCGGCGCGGACAGCGTCCGGGCCGTGCACGAGCAGCGCCCGGACATCACGACCGGCGTCCTCGGCAGACCCGCGGTGGCGGACCTGCCCGCGTACGCGGCGTTCACCGACCGGATCAATCCCTCGCACACGTCCCTCACCGCCGAGTACGTGGCCGCGGTGCACGCGCTCAAGGGCGCCCACGGGAAGCCGCTGCGGGTCAACACCTGGACCGTGAACGACACGGCCGCCGCCGAGCGGGTGGCCGGCCTCGGCGTGGACGGGATCATCACCGACTACCCCGACGTCGTACGGAACGCGGTGGGGTAAGAACCGCAACCGGCCCCGCCGGTCGGTGGCCGGCCGTACCGTGGTCCGCATGAAGACCTTCGAGTGGACCGTGATCGGCACGGACGTCGGTCCGCTGTTCCTCGCCGCCACAGAAGTGGGCCTGGTCAGCGTGGCCTTCCACGCCTCACCGACCGTGCGGGACCGCGTAGTGGGGCAGCTGGCGGGCCGCCTCGGGTCCGAGCCCGTCGAAGACGCGACGGGCCGGCTCGCCGAGCCGATACGCGAGCTCGATGCCTATTTCGCGGGCACGCTGCACGACTTCGCGCTGCCGCTGGACTGGTCCCTCTCGACCGGTTTCAACCGGCAGGTGTTGCGGGAGCTGCTGTCCGGCGTGGAGTACGGGACGGTCGTCGCCTACGGGGACCTCGCCGCCCGTGTCGGGCAGCCGGGTGCGGCGCAGGCCGTGGGCGCCGCGATGGGGTCCAATCCGCTGCCGATCGTGGTGCCGTGCCATCGGGTGGTCGAGACCGACGGCGGGCTCGGTGGCTTCGGGGCAGGACTGGAGACCAAGCGGCAGCTGCTCGCACTCGAGGGCGTACTGCCGCAGCCGTTGTTCTGACACGCCGGTCGCCGGATGTCCGGTCTGGCACACTGCGTCAGTGACCACGACCCCCGACGCTGCCGGCATACCCGAGGCGCCCAAGGCCGCGGCACCGGCCGCCGCCGACCTGCCCTCCATACGCCGGCGCATCAACGCGGTGCTGATCGCGAGCCAGATCCTCGGCGGTCTCGGGGTCGCCACCGGAATCGCGCTGGCCGCGGTGCTCGCACAGGAGGTCAGCGGTACAGAGGCGCTGTCGGGGCTCGCTCCGACAGCCACCGTCGCCGGGACCGCGTTGCTGTCCGTACCGCTGGCCGCGCTGATGACCTCGCGAGGCCGCCGCCCCGGGCTGGTCCTCGCCTATCTGATCGGCGCGCTGGGCGCGGGAGTGGTCGTCCTGGCCGCCGTCATCGACAGCTTCCCGCTGCTGCTCGTCGGCATGGCCGGTTTCGGCGGCGCGTCGTCCGCGAATCTGCAGGCCCGTTTCGCCGCCGCCGACCTCGCCGAGCCCGAGCGGCGCGGGCGGGCCATCTCCACCGTCGTGTGGGCGACGACGATTGGCGCGGTCCTCGGACCCAACATCGCCTCCCCCGCCGGCCGGAGTGTGACCGGGCTCGGCATCCCGGCGGCCGCAGGACCGTTCCTCTGGGCGGCCGGAGTGTTCCTCGCCTCCGCGGTGCTCGTCCTCGTACTGCTGCGGCCCGATCCGCTGCTCACCGCCCGGGCGATGTCACCGGCGGACAGTTCTCCGAAGGGCCGGTCGCTCAAGGCCGGACTGCTGGCCGTACGCGAATCACCCATGGCCAGGCTGGCCCTGGTGACCGTGGCCGTCTCACACACCGCCATGGTGTCGATCATGTCGATGACCCCGGTCGCACTCAGCCACCACGGCGCCGGGATCGAGCTGATCGGCCTGGTGATCAGTGGCCATATCGCGGGCATGTACGCCTTCTCCCCGGTGATGGGCCGGCTCACGGACCGCTTCGGACGGCTCGCGGTGATCGGCCTCGCGGCGGGGCTTCTCTGCACGGCCGCGCTGCTGGCCGGGACGGCGGGCGCGAGCCACGGTCAGACCGCGGCCGGGCTGTTCGTCCTCGGACTCGGGTGGTCGGCAGGGCTCGTCGCCGGCTCCACACTGCTCACCGAGTCCGTCCCCCAGCCCACGAGGGCGGCGGCCCAGGGCCTGTCCGATCTGACGATGAACGCGGCGGCGGGCATCGGCGGCGCGGCGGCCGGGCTGGTGGTGGCACAGGCGGGGTACGGGTGGCTGAACGCGATCGGCGCACTGCTGCTGCTGCCGATGGCGGGACTGGCGATGCGGCGGGCGCTCGCCCCGAAGTAGGCCGGGGTGCCGGGCCCCGATGTTTGCGGCCGGCTCCGCCGCGCCAGGGATGGGACATGTCCCAGACCGCAGTCATAGTGTCCGAAGAGGTACGGGAAGCGCTGGACGCCGGCGCTCCCGTCGTGGCCCTGGAGTCGACGATCATCGCGCACGGGCTGCCGCGTCCGCGCAATCTGACCGTCGCGGAGGAACTGGAAGCGCTCGTCCGCTCCGGCGGTGCCGTGCCCGCGACGATCGCCGTGCTCGACGGAAGAGCCCGTGTCGGCCTCACCAAGGCCGATCTGGAGCGGGTCGCCGGCGATCCGGACCTGCGCAAGCTGGGCCACCGCGATCTCGCCCCCGCCCTCGCGACGGGCGCGAGCGGCGCGACGACCGTCTCCGCCACGGCGTTCCTCGCCGACCGGGCCGGTGTCCGGGTCTTCGCGACCGGTGGGCTCGGCGGCGTGCACCGGGGCTGGACCGAGATCCAGGACGAGTCGGCGGACCTGCGGCTGCTCGCCCAGGTGGGCGTGACCGTGGTCTGCGCGGGCGTCAAGTCGATCCTGGACGTCCCGGCCACGCTGCAGCGGCTGGAAACGCTCGGCGTGACGGTGATCGGATACGGCACGGACCGGTTCCCCGGCTTCTATCTGGCGTCCTCCGGCGAACCCGTCGACTGGACCGTCCGCTCGCCCGCCGAGGTCGCCGCCGTGATGCGCGCCCAGGACACGGTCGGCGAGCCGTACTCCTCACTGGTCGTGGCCAACCCCGTCCCGGTGGCCGAGCAGCTTGACCCGGCGCTGCACGACCGGGTGCTGGCGCGGTCGCTCGACGAGGCGCGGAAGGAGGGCGTCACGGGTCAGGCTGTCACACCGTTCCTCCTCGAACGGCTGATGCGGTACACCGACGGCGCGTCGCTCGAGGCCAACCTGGCGGCGGTGCGCGGCAATGTGCGGCTGGCGGCGATGATCGCAGCGGCGTACGCATGAGGGGACTCCTCGTCGTGGGCGAGGTCGTCACCGATGTCGTCGCCCGGTACAGCGCACCGCTCGCCCCCGGCACGGACACCGCCGCGAGCATCCGCGTCCTGCCCGGCGGCGCAGGCTCCAACGTGGCGTGCTGGGCGGCGCATCACGGATGCCGCGAGGTGCGGCTGCTCGCCCGGGCGGGCGTCGCCGATCTGGAGTGGCACGCGGAACGGCTGCGCGCGGCGGGGGTGGTGCCGCTGCTCGTGCCCGACGGCGAGGTCGCGACCGCGACGGTCGTCGCGCTCGTCGACGCCACCGCCGAGCGGACGTTCCTCACCGACAGTGGCGCGGTGCTGCGACTGTGCCCGGCGGACTGGGCCGAGTCGATGCTCGACGGCGTCGGCCATCTCCATCTGTCCGGCTATCTGTTCTTCTCGGACACCAGCCGGGCCGCCGCACTGAGCGCCATGGCGGCGGCACGGGGCAGGGGCGTGCCGGTGAGCCTGGACCCCGCCTCCACGGGTTTCATCGCCGAACTGGGTGTCGAGCGCCTGCTGTCGGTCCTCGGCGGCGTGGACGTCCTGCTGCCGAACGAGGACGAGGCACGGCTCCTGACCGATCTGCCCGACCCGGCCGAAGCCGCCGCGGAACTGAGCCGCCTGGTGCCGCTGACGGTGGTGACACTGGGGGCAAGGGGGGCGCTGATCGCCGAGAACGGCAAGGTCACGGCCCGTCTGCCGCCGTGCCGTGCAGAGGCGTTGGACACGACGGGCGCGGGCGACGCCTTCACCGGGGCGTTCCTCGCGGCGCGGCTGGCTGGTGCGGATGCCCGTACGGCGGCGGCGGAGGGCTGCCGGGCCGGAGCCGAGGCGGTGGGAAGAGCCGGCGGCCGGCCCTGAGCCACGTCGGCTCGGCACCGTCCAGGCCGACGACGCCGACCGTCCGCCGGTACGGGCCCGTCAGCCGGTGCGGGACCAGGCCGGACGGCGCGGGTCGTCGGCCCGCACGAGCACATCGGCCGCGCCGCCCGGGGCGACCTCGTCCTCGTACCGTGCGTACGCCGGGAGGGTCCACTGTTCGGTCTCGTCCGTGCGGCGCTCCAGCGCCCCCGGTGAGAGCCGTAGGTGCACGGTCAGGTCGAAGGGGAACCGGTGTCCGAGCAGGAACGGCCCGTGCAGCAGCAGCACGCCGCCGAAGGGCAGTGCGACGTGCGGGCTGCGGGTGGCCCGGTCGGTCCCCGGGTCCCACAGGTCGGGCAGGACCCGGCCGGTTCCGCCCGCCTCCAGCGGGCCGAACACCTCCCGCCGGAGGCCGCCGGTGTCGAACCAGCCGCTGTAGTACGTGTCGGGGTCCTCGCGCCCGTACTCGAACCGCAGCGACGCCGGCTGGAGAAACCCGCCCGTCCCCACCACGACGGCTCCTCTCCCCCGCACCCGCAGCGCTTCGGCGAGCCGCTCCGCGAGCACGCCGGGCCGCGCGGCGGGAGCACCGTCGACGCCGATGCGCAGCCAGGGGCTGCCGTCGTCGGCGGTGGTCCGCAGGGCCTGGTCGGTCAAGTACTCGGTCAGCCGCTCCCAGGTGATCGCCTCGAGTCGCACGGGCCCGTCATCGCCCCGCCGCTGCGGCGCCGTCCTTGCAGTCCGGTGCCTCCTCGTCGACGGAGAGCGGGCTGCCGGCGGGCATGAAGTACGTCACGTACAGGACGACCGGCTCGGTGCCGAGGTTGCGTCCGACGTGGCGGTGGCGCGCGCCGGCAGGTTCAAGGATGACGCCGCCCCGTTTCGTGACCTCGAGAGAGCAGTCGTCGAGAGTCCGGGTCAGGGTGCCCGACCGAACGACGGCGAGGACCTGGCCGGGGTGGTGGTGCCAGCCCGTCGAGCCGCCCGGTTCGATGGTGAGGGTGCGTACGACCACGTCGGTGCGGCCCTTGGCCGTGATGTGCACGGTGCCTTCCGCGCGGCCCTGCGCGAGGACCGTGCCGCTCACCCCGCTGCCGGGCGTCGCGTTCGCGGCCGACGGGACGACCGCAAGCGCTACCAGACAAGCCGTCAGCACCAGCACCGTCCGTAGGTCGAATCGCTGACCGCAGACCGTGAAGCCGCGCATGGCCCTCCCTTTGGATTCATTTCCCGAGCAAACCGCCCCAAGATATCGAACAGCCGGGCGAGGAGAGGGGATTGGGCACTGCGGGAGACAACGTGCCGCGCTCGCCGCCTTTGTCGTGGGCCGCTCCCCATCCTTGTCCTGGGCCGCTCGCCGACGATCGTCGGCAATCGCGCACTTGAGGGCCAGGGGAGCGGAGGGCACCCGCCGGGTACCTACCCCGCATGGACCTGGTGGTGATCCGGCCGCTCAAAGGAAGGCACTGCTCGGAGTGCCGCAGGGGCCCGCTTCCGATGCATCTCGTCGAATCCGGCGCGCCGGTCTGTCTGGACTGCGCCGACCTCGGCCACCTCGTGTACCTGCCGCGGGGCGATGCCGCTCTGACAAGGCGGGCACGGGAGGCGAGTTCGCTGTGGGCGGTGGTGGTCCGCCTCAACCGGCGGCACGGGCGCTACGAGCGCCAAGGGCTGCTCATCGAGGAACCCGCGCTTGCCCGCGCGGAGTCCGCCTGCCTGGCGGACACGGATTCCCGGGCCCGCCGCCGCGCTCGGGACGCGGCGCGCCGGGCTATCGAGGACGTGCGGTTCACCGCGGAACTGACAGCGGTGATCCGGAAGCTGTTCCCCGACTGTCCCGAGGAGCGTGCCGCCCGCATCGCCTCGCACTCGTCCGTCCGCGGCAGTGGGCGCGTGGGCCGAACCGCGGCGGGCCGCTCGCTCGAGGAGGGAGCCGTCACGGCCGCGGTGCGCGCGTCCGTGCGGCACCTCGACACCGCATACGACGCCCTGTTGATGGCAGGCGTGGCCCGCCACCAGGCACGCGCCCGCGTCGCTCGGGAGATCGATACGGTGCTGGCGTCCTGGCGGCGGCCCGTGGACCCGGCCTAGGACTCCCGGGAGGGGCGGAACCGGCGGTACAGCACGAGGCCGCCGAGGATCATCGTCGCACCGGCGGGTACCGCGAACGCGAGTTCGTCGGACCCGGTGTGGGCGAGCGACGCTCCGGCGGGCTTCGGGGCCGGGGCCTCCTCGTCCTGCTCGGCGGGCTGCTCGGGCTTGACCTCGGGTGGGGTGGCCGGCTTCTCCTCGACGGGCGGCCTGCCCGAGTCGTTCACCGACGTGTTGCCGATGGCCGGGTTGCCGATGCCGACGACGTTCACGGAGTTGCCGCTGACGTTGACCGGAAGATCCACGGGGAGCTGCAGGCCGTTGCCCGACAGCACGCCGGGGGACTGGGCCGTTTCGCCGTCGGCGTGGGCACCGCCGCCGTTGTGGGACCCTGCGCCGTCCTGCGAACCCTGGGAGCCGCCCCCGTGCGTCCCGCCGCCGTTCCCACCACTGCCGCCGCTGCCGCCGTTCTCACCGCTCCCGCCGCTGCTGCCGTTCTCACCGCTGCCGCCCTGCGACACATTGGCGCAGCTGTTGCCCACGGCCGGGTTGAGCAGTCCGACGACGTTGACCGTGTTGCCGCACACGTTCACCGGGACGTGCACGGGAAGCTGGACGCCATTGCCGGACAGCACGCCGGGAGAGCCGACGGCGGAACCGTGCGCACCCGAGTCCGCCTGGGCATAACCCGTCGCCATGGCCAGTGCGCCGCCCGTGAGCATCACGGTCGCCAGGCCCTTTCGGTGAACCTGCCTCATGGGTTGCCTGCCTTCAGAAGGAATTCCGCGGAACATTTGCCCGCACGGAAATTAACGCCGCAGAACCACATCGGTTCTGCGGAGCACAGCATTCACTCGTTCGGGTGTGTCAGGTTTCAACGGCGCTCGCACCCCTGGCCGAACCGGGCCTCCTCTTGCGTGTCGTACTGCGTACCGTGTCCCTGGATGCGCCGCCCGCCGCGTCGGCGGCTCACGGCGGTCAGCTCCCGGGCGGGTTCGGCGGCTGCAGCAGGGCACGTCCAGCGTGAGCAGCCGGCGATCCCCGTGAGGACCGTGCCGTCCACGACCGCTGTGCGGACGTCCGACCGTCGAGCACGGTGCACGAGGATCGCGGCCAGCTCGTGCACCGGCAAAGCGCGCGAGCCGGTGAGGTCCACCGGGATCAGCTCGGCGAGGCGGCCGAGTTCAGTGCCCGGACCCGATCCGGTCGCCAGGGCCTGCTCGCCCGCGCGCACTGTGCGGTGGCGTGGTGGAGCGTGCCGGGTGGCCGGTTGTGGGAAAGCCGACCGTCCGCGCTTCCCTTGCGCTCATCCGTAACTCCTTGTCGGCCCTACTTGTCGGCGCTCTGTCCGGCACTCTGTCCGGCACTCTTTGTAGGGATCGCCGGATCCGTGTCCCGTCCTGCCCGGCTCGCTCCAACAGCACTGCGGGATGCGCTGCGCGACGCGCTCGTGCGGATGGATTCCGGCCGGTGCTGGTGTCCGGCGGATTGCGAGCGTGTCTGAGCGGTAGGAGTGGGCGCGGGCCGGACCGCCGGCCCGCGCGCTCCGAAGGAAGGGAACACTGCCCGTGCCGATCTCGATGCGGTCTCTCCGCCGACCGGTGAAGCCCCTGTCGGTACGACAGCGCACCCTGCTGGCAGTCGTCGGAGCGGCAGTGGCCGTCCTGGCGGTCGGCGCACCGACCGCGCAGGCGACCCTGCACGACAGGCGGAGCGCTGCTGTGGCACCGGCCGCGGTGGCGTCGCGGGGTGATGCCTACATCGAGACGCGCCTCTTCTTCGGTACGCGACGGCCCGACGGCGGGCCCGATGTGACGGGCGCCCAGTTCACCGCGTTCATCGACCGGATGGTCACGCCGGACTTCCCGGAGGGCTTGACCGTCCAGGAAGGCCGCGGTCAGTGGCGCGACTCCAACGGCGTCATCGAACGGGAACGTTCGTACGAGCTGATCCTGCTGTATCCCGCCGCCGAGTCCCGTGCCCGCGATGCGCGGATCGAGCGGATCCGCGACGCGTACGCCGAGGCGTATTGACAGGAGTCGGTGGTACGGCTCGACGAAGCGACGAGCGTCGATTTCTGACATCCTCCCGCAGCGGCCGTCACCTCCCGAGAAGCGCGGCGAGCGCCCCGACCGGGTCGGTGTCGGGTATGCCGCGCGGCCACCAGTCCTCCCTGTCGGGGTCCGATTCGTACCCGTACCAGAGGCCGTTGCGCCCGAGCCGGAGCTGGAGTGAACGCCCCGAGAGGTGGTTGCGCCAGGGCCGGAACCCGGGGAAGTCCGCGGCGGCCAGTGCCGGCCGCGCCCGGTCGAAGGGTCCGGCGGGCGGGTCCCACGGCTCCTCCAGCACGGACAGGGCCTCCGGACCGCCCTGCCGCCATGCCGCGACGGCACGGGCCAGGTCGGTGGGCGTGCGGTCGGCCGCTGCGGCAAGGTCCCGGTACAGGGCGCGGGTGGAGGCGGTCAGGCCGGAGCCCGGATGGGCGGCGGCGAGCCGGACGGTGTCCTGCCAGCCGGTCAGGCCGGCGACCGGGTCGCGGCCCGTGGTCAGCAGGACGTGGGCCCGCCCGGCGGCCTCACCGGCCAGGAAGTCCAGGGCCAGTGGATCGGGAGCGCCGGGTACGTGGGGATACGCCGGGGGGCGGCCCGGTCGCTGCGGGGCGTCGAAAGGCGGCGGCAGGGGCGGCAGCCCGGTCAGCGCGGCGATGGCATCACCCGCCGGAACCGTCGCCAGGGTGGCCGCGGACGCGGCAGCGGTGTGCTCGGCCGCGGATCGCGTCGCGTTGCGGCGGGAGAGCGCGGAGAGGATCTCCCGTTCGCCGCGGCCGCGCATCAGGAACAGGACGAACGGGTCCTCGTCGAGCAGCCTGGCAGTCTGGTAGCTGAGTGCCGCGGCGTGCTTGCAGGGGTAGCCGTCGTCCGGGCAGGAGCAGTCGGGGATCAGATCGCCCGGTGTCGGCAGCAACTCGGCGGCGCTCGCCAGGGCCTGCGGGACGTCCTTGTCGAGGAGGGCCGCGATGTGGTCGGGGCGGGCGGCCGCCGCGGCCAGGAAGGCGTCCCAGTCGTCGTCGCCGAGGGTGCGCAGGCGGATCTCCGTACGGTACGGACGGGGGCGGCTGCCCTGCACGTACGCCATGACACGGCCGGGCGTCACCGTGATCGCGGTGACATGGCCGCGTGCGGCGTAGGCGCGACCGCGCACCAGGCGCGCCGGGTCGAGGGCGGTGTCCTCGAGGGCCTCCACCCAGGCGTTGCCCCACCAGGTCGTGGCGGTCTCCTGCCCGGCCAGCGGCTCGAGCGCGGGGAAGGTCCGGCGCTGGTCGTCGTGGTGCGGCGCCGCCGGTGAGCCGGGTCGTGTGCCGCTGTACGCGCGAGGGGTCACGAGGGCCTCCGCAGCGAGACGAGGTCGGCCAGCTCCCGGTCGGTGAGCTCCGTCAGCGCCGTCTCACCGGAGCCCAGGACCGCGTCCGCCAGTGCGCGCTTGGAGGCGAGCATGTCGGCGATGCGGTCCTCGACCGTGCCCTCGGCGACGAGGCGGTGGACCTGCACGGGCTGTGTCTGGCCGATGCGGTAGGCGCGGTCGGTCGCCTGCTCCTCGACCGCCGGGTTCCACCAGCGGTCGTAGTGCACGACATGGCCCGCTCTGGTGAGGTTCAGACCGGTGCCCGCCGCCTTCAGCGAGAGGATGAACACCGGCACCTCGCCGGACTGGAAGCGGTCGACCATCCGCTCGCGCTCCGCCACGGGGGTCCCGCCGTGCAACAGCTGGCTCGGGATCGCACGGGACGAGAGGTGGGCGGAGAGCAACCGGGCCATGGAAACGTACTGGGTGAAGACGAGCACGGAGCCGTCCTCGGAAAGGATCGTCTCGAGCAGTTCGTCGAGCAGTGCGAGCTTTCCTGAGCGGCCCGCGAGCCGGGCGATGGCGCCGATCCCCTGGTCGGTGCCGTACTCCTTGAGGTACTGGGCGGGGTGGTTGCAGATCTGCTTGAGGGCCGTCAGCAGTTTCATCACCAGGCCGCGGCGCGCGATGCCGTCCGCCGCCTCGATGGCCGCCATCGTCTCCCGCACCACGGCTTCGTAGAGGGACGCCTGCTCGCGTGTGAGCGGCACCGGATGGTCGGACTCCGTCTTGGGCGGCAGCTCGGGGACGATGCCGGGGTCGGACTTCTTCCGACGCAGCAGGAACGGGCGGACGAGCCGCGCGAGCCGCTCCACGGCGTCGTCGTCCTCGCCGTTCTCCACCAGGCGGGCGTGGCGCGAGCGGAACGCCTTGAGCGGGCCGAGCAGCCCGGGAGTCGTCCAGTCCAGCAGCGCCCAAAGCTCGGAGAGGTTGTTCTCCACCGGGGTGCCGGTGAGGGCGACGCGGGCGAAGGTGGGGATGGTGCGCAGCGCCTTGGCGGTGGCGGAGAACGGGTTCTTCACGTGCTGGGCCTCGTCGGCGACGACCATTCCCCAGGTACGCGCCGCCAGTTCCTCCGCACTGCTGCGCATGGTGCCGTACGTGGTCAGCACGAAGCCACCGTCCGGTGTGTCGAGGCTGCGGCCGGTGCCGTGGAACCGCCGTACGGGTACGCCGGGGGCGAATCGGGCGATCTCGCGCTGCCAGTTGCCGAGCAGCGACGCCGGGCACACGACCAGCGTCGGGGCGCTGCGCGCACGGCGCAGGTGCAGGGCGATCACGGTGACGGTCTTGCCGAGGCCCATGTCGTCGGCCAGGCAGCCGCCGAGACCGAGCGACGTCATGAGGTCCAGCCACGCCAGGCCCCGCAGTTGGTAGTCCCGCAGGGTGGCGTGCAGTCCGTCGGGCGCCTCGGCAGGGGCGGTGGTGGCCGTGAGGCGGTCGCGCAGAGCGGCCAGCGCGCCCGTCGGCACGGCCTCCACCGTCTCGCCGTCGACCTCCGCCGTACCGGTCAGCGCCACCGCCAGGGCGTCGACCGGCTCCAGGAGGCCGAGCTCCCGCTTGCGCGCCTTGCGCACCAGGTCGGGGTCGACGACGACCCAGCGGTCACGCAGCCGCACGATGGGACGGTGCGACTCGGCGAGCGCGTCCATCTCGCCCTCCGTCAGCGGATCGCCGTCGAGTGCCAGCTGCCAGTCGAACCTGAGCAGGTCCGCGCTGTCGAAGAAGGGTGTGCCGTCGGTGGCGGAACCGGGTGCGGAGCGCACGACGGCGGCGGCTGTGAGCGTACGCGCGAGTTCCTTCGGCCAGTGGACGCTCACTCCCGCCGCGCCGAGGCGGGTGGTGCCCGGCCCCAGCAGCTCGTACAGCTCGTCCTCGGTCAGCGGCAGTACGTCCGGCACGTTTCGCTCCAACAGCCGGGCGAGCGGCTGCCAGGCTCGCGCGGCACGGCGCAGCGCCAGCACCGTGTCGATTCGGGCCCGCGGCCCGAAGTGCTCGTCGCCGTCTCCCGTCCAGAGCCGCGCGGCGTCCATGACAAGGGTCGGGTCGGCAAGGCTGTGTACCTGGACCACGGCTGCTCCCGCGTTGCGCTCGGCACCACCGTCCGCGGAGACGTCGAAGAGCTCGTACGCGGACAGGTCGAGACGCAAGGAGACCCGGACGCCCGCGTCCATCCCGGCCGCCGCCTCGGCCGCCCAGTCACGGGCCCCGGGGAGGTGCTGCGGCTCGGCCGCCGCGAACGGCGCGCCCACGGCGGAAGCGGCGGCGGGGGTACGCGGCAGACTGTCGGCCACCGCGTCGAAGAAGACGCGCACCAGTGACTCGGGCTCCGGAAGCCGCAGCGGCCCGGCCCCGTCCACCGGGGCGGCGTGCGCCTCGTAGGGCATGGCGGCGGCGATGGCGCGCAGCTGAGCGACGTCATCGGCGTCGAGCGGTCCGGCGCGCCAGGCGTCGTGGTCGGAGGGGGTCAGTCCGGGCAGCAGCCGGCCGCGGGCGACGAGATGCAGCGCGTGCAGCACGGCCGCGCCCCAGCAGGCCGCGGCGGGATGTGCGGCAGGGTCCCGCCGGGCCGCGATCAGCAGCGGCGCGGCCGCCGCGACGGACATGACGACGGCGGGGACGGTGACGCTGCGGACGGACGACGTGTCCCCGTCCCGGTGCGGGCCGACGACGGTGATCTCGTCGCTCGCACCGGGCAGTGGATGCCCGCCAGGGGACCAGAAGGCGATCCGGCCCTCGCGCGGCAGGGCGGCGGGCAGGAAGACTGCTGCTGCGGCGCGGACGGCTGTCGTGTCCGGCTCCGAGGTCATGGCGTCATCTCCTCCCCCGCGGGTGCGTGCACGGACGTGCGGATGCGTGTGTACCCGGAAGTGGCACTGCGCATGAACGACCTTACGGGCGAGGTCTGACATTGACGGCGTGGTGGCCTGTGACCTGGCCTTTTACCCTCGCCCCTCTGGTCTCAGCCGCGATGGCGCGCCAGGTCGACGAGCTGCGCCGTGCGCCGCCTGCGGATTACGGCGACGACCGCCGGCAGCACGAAGAAGACGACCCGGGTGAGTGCGTTCCGCCCGTCGAACACAGTCAGCTGCGTGACGAGCGCACCGATCACCAGCCCATCAGGGCGATGGCCGAGACCCCGGCCAGGACCGGGATGACCAGGGCGATCGCGCCGGCCGGCTCCAGGCCGCCCACCAGGTACACGTACCGGTGGCCGCAACCGATTCCGTCGGCCCCCTCCCTCGCGGAGGAGTGCGCCATGAGCTTCGGGCCCGCGCCGGTGACCGCGAAGAACAGGGCGAGGAAGATCTGCAGCGTTCGGACGGCAAGGTCTGCGCGCCGTCCAGGCCCGGTGGTGCTCATCGGAGCGGCATCGGCGCACGAAGCAGAGGAAGCGGTGCCGGTCGTGGATGTCTCCTCGGACGTGAGCGGTGAGGGGGCGAAGGCCTCGGCGTTCCATGGCGCTGCACACGGTTCCATGGCGCTTTCACACGGTCGGACCGCCGTGCGCTGCCGAAGTCGTCGCACCGGGCCGGGGAATCGGCAGCGTTTCCGGAGCCTTGGGCAGGCGCCCGGAGATGGGCGCACACCGGGGGACGGGTGCATCCTGAAGGGGGAGATGCGATTCCATGCGCACTGGCAATGAACCGGTCACCGCACGCAGCCCGCTGCGGATGCGCTTCTGGCTGGGCGTGTGGGGCCTGATCTGGACGGCGGGAGGGACGGTCGCCTTCGCGTTCGCCGAACGGCTCGGCTGGTCCGTCGTGTGCGGTGTGCTCTTCCTCGTCGTGGCCGTTGACCTGTCATTGGTCGTGCGCCACATCCGCCAGGGCCCGCACTACCAGCCGGGCCGGGATGTGCCACCGTACGAACCACCCGGTCGCGACTGACTTCAGCCTCGGCGGAACGGTGACGGTCCCCTCCGTCACTCCAGGTCGAAACGGGCTGCCTTCAGGTACTCGGGGTTCGGGTCCAGGGCCGCCGCCAGGCGGAAGTGGCGCTTGGCCTGCTCCGGCCTGCCCGCCCGCTCGAACGTGCGGGCAAGGGCGAAGTGGGCGAACGCGTTGTCCGGCTCACGCTCGAGAACGAGCTCGAATTCGAGTTCGGCGGGACGCAGTTGGGCCGCGGCGAAGAACGCGCGTGCGCGCAGCAGGCGGGCCGCGGTGTTCTCCGGATGGTCCGCGATCACGGAGTCCAGCAGCTTGACGGCCCCGCGCGGATCCCGCGCGGCCAGCAGCTGTTCGGCGGCGCGGAAGTCGATGACGTGGGTCTTCGGGTTGCTGTTCGACACGCTCGCATCCTTCCCTGGCTGCCCCGTTCCAACACAGGACGCCCCGGCGCTATTCCGTCGACCGGCGCCCCCGCGCGGCACGCCGGGTCAGCTCGTTCCACACCGCGCGGACCTGGGGCTCCAGCTTCTCCAACGGTCCGTCGTTGTCGATGACGATGTCGGCGACGGCCCGCCGCTGCTCACGCGTCGCCTGTGCCGCCATCCGGGAGCGCGCCTCGCTCTCCGTCATCCCGCGCATTCGCACGAGTCGGTCCAGCTGTGTCTCCGGCGATGCGTCCACCACGATCACCAGGTCGTAGAGCGACTGGAGGTTGTTCTCCGTGAGCAGTGGCACGTCGTGGACGACCACGTCGTCCGGTCCCGCCGCTTGTTCCAGCTCCCGGGACCGGGCGCCGACCAGGGGATGCACGATGCTGTTCAGGGTGGCGAGGCGCCCGGGGTCGGCGAACACGATCGAACCGAGCTTGGGACGGTCCAAGGCGCCGTCGGAGTCCAGGATTTCCGGTCCGAATGACTCGACGACGGCCGCGAGCCCGGGAGTTCCGGGCTCGACCACCTCGCGGGCGATCCTGTCGGCGTCGACGAGGACCGCACCGTACGAGACGAGCCGCCGGGACACTTCACTCTTTCCGGCACCGATACCGCCGGTCAGGCCCACTGTCAGCATGCGCCGCAGCCTACGCGAGCACTCACGGGGCCCGTCTGCCGGCCTTCCTAGGCATCGCCCTCACGTTCCGCGAGGAAGCGCTCGAACTCCCGGCCGAGCTCGTCCGCCGACGGCAGGTCCACGGTCTCGGCGACGAGACTGCCACGTGTCTCCGCACCCGCCATCGCGTCGTACTGGTGCTCAAGGCCCTGCACCAAGGCCACCAGCTCTTCGTCGCCCTCGCCGATCTGCCGCTCGATCTCGGTCTGGGTGCGGTGCGCTTCCGTACGCAGCGTGTGCGCCACTCCCGGCAGAACGAGCCCCGTGGCGGCTGTGATGGTCTCCAGCACGGTCAGCGCGGCGTCCGGATACGAGGAGCGGGCCACATAGTGCGGCACATGGGCGGCGACGCCGAGCACGTCGTGACCGGCCTGCATCAGGCGGTACTCGACGAGCGCCTCGGCGCTGCCCGGCACCTGGGCCTCGTCGAAGGGGCTGCGGTGGCCGGGTGTGAGATCCGTACGGTTGCCGTGCGGCGTGATGCCCACGGGGCGGGTGTGCGGGACACCCATCGGGATGCCGTGGAAGTTCACCGCGAGGCGCACTCCGAGCCGCTCGACGATCTGGCCGACCGCCGCGGCGAAGCGCTCCCACTCGACGTCCGGTTCCGGTCCGGACAGCAGCAGGAAGGGTGCGCCGGTGGCGTCCTGAACGAGGCGCACCTCCAGCGAGGGGGTCTCGTATCCTGCCCAGCGGTCGCGCCGGAAGGTCAGCAGTGGCCGACGGGCCCGGTAGTCCACGAGCCGGTCGTGGTCGAATCGCGCCACCACCTGGTGGGGAAGAGTCTCCAGCAGATTGCCGACGATCTGCTCGCCGGTCTCTCCCGCGTCGATGTAGCCGTCGAAGTGGTACAGCATGACCAGGCCGGCCGACTCCTGCGCGAGCGCCATGTCGACGACCGCGAGACCCTTCGGCTCCCACTCGTACAAACCCTGCGGATCAAGCACGATTACCGCTCCTCCTCATGTTCGAAGACAAGAACGTGCGGCAGCGCGTGTGCATTCCCGCTCTCTCGTGTTCCGGCGTCCCTGTTCCGGCGTCCGTCGGTGCCGAACGGCCGGAAGAGTCCAGGCAGTTCGTGCAGTACACGTCGTTCGTGCAGTCCAAGCAGTTCGTGCGGTCCGGGCAGTTCGTGCGGTCCGGGCAGTTCGTGCGGGGCAGGGGCGGTCTGCGGCCGGGTCTCGCACCCCGGCGGTTCGTGCGCGCACCCGCGCCGTGCGTGCGCGCAGATCCGTGCGTACGGGCCGCTGCCCTTTCCAGGTCCAGCGACGGGCGCGCTTCTCAGGTCAGCTCCATGCGCGCTGTGTCGGCGGCGGGCGCGGCCTCTGAACGCGGTAAGGCCCGCCCCCCGAAGGGAGCGGGCCTTACTTCAGCTGTTCAGCCGCCAGGAGCAGAGCGTCAGCTCTGGCCGCCGGCCAGCTTCTCGCGCAGGGCGGCAAGCGCCTCGTCCGACGCCAGGGCGCCGGAGTTGTCATCCGACTCCGAGGAGTAGGAGCCACCGGTGGCACCCGCGGGGGCACCGGCCGGGGCAGCGGTGCCACCCTCGGCAGCGGCGGCCTCGTCGGCCTCGCGGGACTTGATGACCTGAGCCTGGTGCTGCTCGAAGCGCGACTGCGCCTCGGCGTACTGGGTCTCCCACGCCTCGCGCTGGGACTCGAAGCCCGGCAGCCAGTCGTTGGTCTCCGGGTCGAAGCCCTCGGGGTAGATGTAGTTGCCCTGGTCGTCGTAGGACGCGGCCATGCCGTACAGGGTCGGGTCGAACTCGACCGAGGCCGGGTCGGCACCGAAGGACTCGTTGGCCTGCTTCAGCGAGAGGCTGATGCGACGGCGCTCGAGGTCGATGTCGATGACCTTGACGAAGATCTCGTCGTTGACCTGGACGACCTGCTCCGGGATCTCCACGTGGCGCTCGGCCAGCTCGGAGATGTGAACCAGACCCTCGATGCCCTCGTCGACGCGGACGAACGCACCGAACGGAACGAGCTTGGTGACCTTACCCGGGACGACCTGACCGATCTGGTGGGTCCGGGCGAACTGCTGCCACGGGTCTTCCTGCGTCGCCTTCAGCGACAGGGAGACACGCTCGCGGTCCATGTCCACGTCGAGAACCTCGACGGTGACCTCCTGGCCGACCTCGACGACCTCGGACGGGTGGTCGATGTGCTTCCAGGACAGCTCGGACACGTGCACGAGGCCGTCGACGCCACCCAGGTCCACGAACGCACCGAAGTTGACGATCGAGGAGACGACGCCGGAGCGGACCTGGCCCTTCTGCAGGGTGGTGAGGAACGTCTGGCGCACCTCGGACTGGGTCTGCTCGAGCCAGGCGCGGCGGGACAGGACCACGTTGTTGCGGTTCTTGTCCAGCTCGATGATCTTCGCCTCGAGCTCCTTGCCCACGTAGGGCTGGAGGTCGCGGACACGGCGCATCTCGACGAGGGAAGCCGGCAGGAAGCCACGGAGGCCGATGTCGAGGATGAGACCACCCTTGACAACCTCGATGACGGTGCCGGTGACGATGCCGTCCTCTTCCTTGATCTTCTCGATGGTGCCCCAGGCACGCTCGTACTGGGCACGCTTCTTCGAGAGGATCAGGCGGCCTTCCTTGTCCTCCTTCTGAAGGACAAGGGCCTCGATCTCGTCGCCGACCTTGACGACCTCGTTCGGGTCGACGTCGTGCTTGATCGAGAGCTCGCGGCTCGGGATGACACCTTCGGTCTTGTAACCGATGTCGAGCAGGACCTCGTCCCGGTCGACCTTCACGATGACGCCGTCGACGATGTCGCCGTCGTTGAAGTACTTGATCGTCTCGTCGATCGCGGCGAGGAAGGCTTCCTCGTTACCGATGTCGTTGACCGCAACCTGCGGGGTGGTGGCGGTGGTCTCGGTGCTGCTCGTCATGTGGGAAAGGGCTCCGGTGCGGACATTGAAGTCGTAGGTACTGCTACGCCGAGAGCCTTGTATCGCAGCTGCAGAAGCCGGACAGCCTCAGAAGCACCACACATGGGATCCGACGGATCCTGGAGGCGCCTCGTGAACCGAGGGACACATACAGATGCGAGCGCGGCCTGCTCGGTCCGAGGCACGCAGGCCCGCAGCGCAACTTGTAGCATACGGGGGCAGCCGGACACGGTCAATGCGCGAAGGCGCGCACCCGGCACAGAAGGCCGCGATTCCGGCACAACTCTTGTTGGCCGAGGCCACGATGGCCTCTTTCGAGGACGTGGCATCGGCGCGCTGGAACGCAAACTACAACGACGGTGACGATGAGCCAAGATTTCGAACCGGAAGCCACCCGCCGTGACGCGGGGGACGCGGAGAGCAGCCGGGCCAGCCGCCGCTGGTGGGACGGGAACGCCGACGATTACCAGAGCGAGCACGGCCCCTTCCTTGGCGACGACCGCTTCGTCTGGGGACCCGAAGGACTCGACGAGGCCGATGCCGCGCTGCTGGGCCCCGCCGTGTCCCTGAAGGGCCTGGACGTCCTGGAGATCGGCGCGGGCGCCGCCCAATGCTCGCGCTGGCTCGCCGCGCAGGGCGCCCGGCCCGTGGCGCTGGACCTCTCCCACCGCCAGTTGCAGCACGCGCTGCGGATCGGCGGCGGCGTACCGCTGGTGGAGGCGGACGCGGGGGCACTGCCGTTCCGGGACGGCTCCTTCGACCTTGCGTGCTCGGCGTACGGCGCCGTCCCCTTCGTAGCGGACCCGGTCCGGGTCTTCCGGGAGATCAGGCGGGTACTGCGGCCGGGCGGGCGATGGGTCTTCTCCGTCACGCACCCGGTCCGCTGGGCCTTCCCCGACGAACCCGGGCCCGAGGGCCTGTCGGTGGCCGCCTCCTATTTCGACCGCACTCCGTACGTGGAGCAGGACGAGGAGGGCCACGCCGTCTACGTGGAGCACCACAGGACGATCGGTGATCGTGTGCGGGACGTGGTGGCCGGCGGCTTCCACCTGGTCGACCTGGTCGAGCCGGAGTGGCCCGCCTGGAACAGCCAGGAGTGGGGCGGCTGGTCCCCGCTGCGCGGCAATATGATCCCGGGCACGGCGATCTTCGTCTGCGAGCGAAGAGAGGCGGTCCCCCCGGCCGAAAACGTCGGGAGCGACTGACAGGGCGGACGGGACCTGCGGAGCGCACGTACCGCGCGGTGCCCGGAAGGGCGGGTAGGAACCACCGGGCGGAATCCCCGCGACATCCGCCCCGCGATGGCGGGCCGGCCGGACGATCGCCGCCGATCGGGCGGTGGCGATCGGGCGGTGGCGATCGGGCGGTGGCGATCGGCCGACATGATGGTCATACGAGCCTATTGAGGTTGTGGACAGCCGAGCCGGCTGTCCGCCGGGACGTACGAGACTGAGCCCGTGATCAGAAACGACGCAACCGATCGTCTCCCCGTCCGTCATGCCGTCGAGGAGCTGCTGGCCGCGCTCGACGCGCACGGCACGGCAGTGCTGTGCGCGCCGCCGGGCACCGGCAAGACCACGCTGGTGCCGCTGGTGCTGGCCGAGGCCGGCGCCCGAGTCGTGGTCGCCGAGCCGCGGCGGATAGCGGCGCGCGCGGCGGCGCGGCGCATGGCGTGGCTGCTGGGCGAGAAGGCCGGCGGCCGTGTCGGCTTCACCGTGCGCGGTGAGCGCGCGGTCGGTCGCGGGACCGTCGTGGAGGTCGTCACCACGGGAGTGCTGCTGCAGCGGCTGCAGCGTGATCAGGAGCTGGCCGGCGTCGACGTCGTGATGCTCGACGAATGTCATGAACGCCATTTGGACGCCGACACTGTCGCCGCCTTCCTGCTGGACGTACGGGCCACCCTGCGCCCGGAGCTGAGGCTCCTGGCTGCTTCGGCCACGACGGACGCCGAGGGCTGGGCGCGGCTGCTCGGCGACGCACCGGTGGTGCGGGCCGAAGGCATCGCGCACCCGGTCGAGGTGGTCTGGGCCCCTCCGGCCCGCCCGGTACGGCCGCCGCACGGGATGCGGGTCGACCCGGCGCTGTTGGCGCACGTGGCGTCGGTGGTGCGCAGGGCGCTCGCGGAGCGCGAAGGTGACGTGCTCTGCTTCCTGCCCGGCGTGGGGGAGATCGGCCGGGTCGCGAGCCGGTTGTCCGGGGTGGACGCGGAGATCCTCCAGGTGCACGGCCGGGCGCCGGCCGCGGTTCAGGACGCCGTGCTCGCCGGCGGGGACGGCCGGCGAGTGATCCTGGCGACCTCGGTCGCGGAGTCGTCACTGACCGTGCCGGGCGTGCGGGTCGTCGTCGACTCGGGTCTGGCGCGTGAGCCACGTACCGACCACACGCGCGGCCTGAGCGCCCTGACGACGGTACGGGCCTCGCAGGCCACCGGCCGGCAGCGAGCCGGCCGCGCCGGGCGTGAAGCGCCCGGAGCGGTGTACCGCTGCTGGACGGAGGCGGAGGACAACCGTCTGCCACGCTTCCCCGCACCGGAGATCAAGGTCGCGGACCTGACGTCCTTCGCCCTGCACACCGCATGCTGGGGCGACCCGGCGGCGACCGGTCTCGCGCTGCTGGATCCTCCCCCGCCTGGCGCGATGGCCGCCGCGCGCTCCGTACTGTCCGCTATCGGCGCGGTCGACGCGGAAGGGCGGACCACCGACCGTGGCACCCGGATGTCACGACTGGGCCTGCATCCACGGCTGGCCCGCGCACTCCTGGACGGCGCCCTGCAAGTGGGAGGACGGCAGGCTGCCGAGGTGGTCGCGCTGCTGAGCGAGGAGCCACCGCGGGAATACGGGGACGACCTGACCGGCGCCTGGCGCGCGGCCCGGCGGGGCGGCGACGCATACGGGGCCAGGTGGCGGGCGGAGGTGCGCCGACTGGAGTCGTCACTCGGCGACGTGGGACCCGGGCGGGTGCCGCCAGGGAAGCAGGTGCCGCCGGCCGGGGACGACGCCGTCGCCGGTCTGGTCACCGCCCTCGCCTTCCCCGAGCGGGTGGCCCGACGGCGCGGCGACGGGGCATTCCTGATGGCCTCCGGCACCGGCGGCGACCTCGGCACGGGGTCGGCGCTGCGTCAGGCCCCCTGGTTGGCGGTCGCCGTCGCCGACCGCCCCGCCACAGCCGCGTCCGCGCGCATCCGGCTGGCCGCCGTGCTCGACGAGGACGGCGCCCGCGATGCCGCCTCGCATCTGCTGACCGACGACGAGGAGGTCCACTGGGAGGACGGAGACGTCACCGCCCGGCGCGTGGAGCGGCTCGGCGCCGTCGAGCTCTCCGTACGGCCGCTGAGCAACCCCGATGCGGCGCTCGTCCGCGCCGCCCTGCTGGAGGGCCTGCGACGGGACGGGCTCGGGCTGCTGCACTGGACGCCTGAAGCACGCGGCCTGCGCGAACGGCTGGCGTTCCTGCACCGGGTGTCCGGCCCGCCGTGGCCGGGGGTGTCGGACGCCGAGTTGCTCGAGGCGGCCGGCGAATGGCTGGAACCGGAGCTCTCGCGTGCCCGGCGGCGGGCGGATCTGGGGCGTATCCAGGCGGGTCAGGCGCTGCGGCGGCTCCTGCCGTGGGCGACCGGCGACGCGGCGAGGCTGGACGACCTCGCGCCGGAGCGGATCGAGGTACCGAGCGGGTCCCGGATAAGGGTCGACTACAGCGGGGAGCAGCCGGTACTCGCGGTGAAGCTCCAGGAGCTGTTCGGGCTGCGCGAGACGCCCCAGGTTGACGGTGTACCGGTGCTGGTGCATCTACTCTCGCCCGCCGGGCGGCCCGCGGCGGTCACCGCGGATCTGGCCTCGTTCTGGCGGGAGGGGTACCTGGCGGTGCGGGCGGAGCTGAGAGGACGCTACCCGAAGCACCCATGGCCCGAGGACCCTGCCGCAGCTGAACCGACCCGGTTCACCAAGGCTCGGCTCAGACCCTGAGCTGCTCAAGGCCCTGCCGGGCCGTGAGCCCTGCCCTGCTCAGGCCGACCGGCTCCGACGCGACCGGCTGGGGGCCCTGCACGGGGGGCCCTGCACGACCAAGGCCGTATCCGAAACCGAGGCCGGAGCAGGCTCGGACGGGGCTCGGGCCCGGTCGGGCCAGGTCGGGGTCGGACCGGGCTCGGACCGGCTCAGACCGGGGCAGGCCCGGGCCAGGCCCGGGCCAGGGCAGGCTCAGACCGGGGCAGGCTGGGGAGAGGGCTGTTCCGCCGGGGCGCCGGGCCGGCGATGCACGCGTGCCTCGAGCCACAGGGCGAGCCCGAGGAAACTGCCGCCGAGGGACAGGAAACCCCATGGCAGGTACGAAGCCAGCAGAAGCACCAGACGGCGTTGTGAGGTGACCAGTTCGACGGTGGAGTCGACGTAGTCGGGCCGCATCTTCACGTGCCCGGCGAACGCTGTGACCTTCTCCCGGCCGCTGAGCAGGGACCCGCCGCGCAGCTCCTCCTTGTGGATCTCCTCGCCGTTGACGGGGGCTCCGGTGACGGGTTCGACCCAGAACATCCGCTTGGTGGTGTACCAGCGCGTGGTGCCGGTCTGCTTCTCCAGCGCGGCCGCGTCGATGCCCGGGAAGGGCATCTTCTTCGGAAACGGCACTTTGGTCCAGGGGATGGTCTGCTCGAAGTAGTAGACCTCCAGACCGCGGAACTGCCGGGTTCCCTTGTAGTGGATGGGGGCGGAGGTGCGGGCCTGAGCGTCGAAGTACACGTAGTCCCGCTTCTCGGTGAGGAACGGCCACTTGAACTCGATGCCCTCGCGCCGCACGGGGTCGCCGTCGACCGACTCGCCGGTGGCGTGCACGGGCTCCTGGGTGTGCGCGTCGAAGATGTAGCGCTCGGGAATCTGGGAGACCATCCTGCCGTCGGGTCCCTGAACGTAGGAAAGGCAGTCCCACACGACGACGTCTCGCCCCGCGGTCTGCTCGATTCTTTCCGATTCCTCGACGTTGCCCTTGAGGGTCTGCACGATGGTGAGCTTCTCTACCCGCTTCGACTGGAGGGTGCCGTAGTCGAGAAGGACGGCAGGTTTCGCCTCGAGCACCATCTCCTGGTATTGGCCTGCCGGGACCTTGGCGAGCCGTGGGAAGGCGTACCAGCGCAACAGAGGCGCGAGGGCGGCGAAGAAGACGGCGAGGGCGACGAGTACGAGGCATGCTCTGCGGCGCACGGTTTCCCCCTACTTCTTCAAGCCGGGGACGGTGGTCAGTAACGGCTCGGGCGACGTCTGACCGGCGGGCGCGCCGATCGCCGTGACGGTCAGCACGAGAGCGAGGGCGGCGACCAGTCCGATCGCGGCAGCGACGAGCGCGCGCATGCTCTGCCTCCCGGAGACACAGAACTGATAGGCCGTCAGGTCTGGGCACCGTAACAACCCGGCCGGGAGAAGAGAACACAAAGCACCGCCCCGCTCCCGGCGCCCGGGGGGCACGGGGCAGGGCGGCGCGGGGCACGCTCGATCAGGCCGTCGGCGAAGGCGAAGGAGACGGGGACGAGGAGGGAGAAGGGGCGGGGGCGGGGGTTTCCGTCGGCGGTGCCGTCACCTTCAGCTCGATGTCCAAGCTGCCGCCGCCAGGTGCCGTGAGCCGGAGCACAAAGGTGCCCTCTGTGTCGTCGGCGAAGACGTCGGGCAGTTCGAGGACACCGTCGGCGCCGGTCCTGAGCCCGGTCAGGGTGCGAACGACTTCCTCGTCGACGCCCTTGAAGTACGGGCCCTCGGCGTTCTCCACCGCATCGTCCCTGGAGACGATCATCGTGGCGGTGACGGCGACACCGGATGCGGCCACGCCGTCACATGCGGCCCTGACCCGGATGACGTCGGCGAACTCGCCGCCCGCGGTGGTCTCGAGTGCCGTGGTCTCGGTCCGGACGAGGGTGTCCGCCTCCCGCTCGGTGACGGTGGCGGTGAACTCGATGCCGGGCAGGGGACGCTCGACGACCGTGGCCCGCACCGTGAAGTCACCGGTCCGCTCACCGGCGATCAGCATCGGGGCTCTGACCGTGCCGTCGGCTCCGGTTGCCGCCACAACACTCGTGCGGCCACCGGTGAACCGGGTGTCGGTCTCCCCGACGACCATGAACCGGACCGCGACCTTGGCGACGGGCCGGCCCTTGGCGTTCTCTGCGCGGACCGTGGGCCGCTCGGCGAAATCGCGGCCGGCCACGGCTGTCAGCGGCCCGGTGCCGGCGTCCTCGATCCGTGTCACGGGCGCGACCGCCGGCGGCGTGGTGGGAGGCGGGGTCGGCGTGGGGGTCGGGGCCGGCGTCGGTGTGGGCGTGGGGGTCGGCTCGGACGGACGCGGCGACGAGTCGGGCTTCGGCTTCGGCTTCGCCGCAGGCTTCGACGGGCTCGGCGACGGCGTGGGGGTCGGAGTCGGGAGCGGGCCCGAGCTGTCAGGACCCTCGCCCACCGGCAGGGGACCCTGGCCGTCGGGGATCACGTGCGTGCCGCGCTGGTAGTACTCGAACCACGACAGCACCGTACGCAGGTACTCCCGCGAGTGGTTGTAGCCGAGGATCGCCCTGTCGAGGTCGGCCTTGTTGCCGAGGTCCCGGCCCCCGGCACAGAGATAGCGTCCCGCGGCGAGCGCCGCGTCGTAGATGTTGTTGGGGTCCCTGCGGCCGTCGCCGTTGGCGTCCTGGCCCCAGGTCTGCCAGGTCTGCGGGATGAACTGCATCGGCCCGACGGCGCGGTCGTACACCGGGTCGTCGTCGTAGGCGCCGTCGTCGCTGTCCGGGATGTTCGCGAAGCCCACACCGTTGAGCACGGGACCCAGGATCGGGGAGAGGGTCGTGCCGTCGGCGTCCACCCGGCCGCCGCGCGCCTGGCCGGACTCGACCTTGCCGATCGCGGCGAGCAGCTGCCAGGGAAGCCGGCACGCCGGGTCGGACGCGGCGATGGCCTGCTCGGCCTGCTTGTACGCGGCGAGGACGGAGGCGGGTATCCCGGCTTCACCCGCGCCAAGAGCCGGTTCGACCGAAGTGGCGGAATCGTCGGGTGTGTTCAGCGGGGGGAGTTCCGTGTAGTACGGGGAGTTGCCGGTGACCGGAGTGCCGGGTGGCAGGGTGACGTCCGACGCCTCGTGTCCGGTGCCCGAGGCGGCGGACGTGACGCCGGGTGCCTGTGAGGCGGACAGGGCGGCCACCGCAGCGGCGGCCACGGCCGTCGTCGTCGCTCCCCTGCGCAGTCGGCGGCCGAATTGCGCTGCCATACGTCGTTCCCTCCCCGTCGGCGGCTGTTCGCGCTCCCCAGCGCGGACCCACGTGACCCTAATGCACGGTGAGACATCGGAACACCGCGCACTGACCCGTTTTCACCACTTCGCCATCACCCGCACGTCCCGGATTGCGAACCCGGGGTCCCGCCAGGGCATCACGCATACTGATCGGCACTGATCAAAACGGCCACAGGGGGCATCATCATGCCGTTCACACTCAGCCACGCCGCTGCGGTACTACCGGGTCTCCGGAGAGACGGGACCGCCCGTGGGCCACTGGTCGCCTCGGCGCTCGTCCTGGGTTCGTTCTCACCGGACATGACCTACTTCGCGGCCAGCGTCCTTCCCGGTGCGATGGAGTTCGGGTCGGTGACGCACGGACCTCTCGGCGTGCTGACGGTCGATGTCGCCATCACGGCGGCGCTCGTAGCTCTCTGGCTGCTGGTGCGTGACCCGTTGGTGGCGCTGCTGCCGACCGCATGGCAGGGGCGGGCGCACGCGCTGCTGCGGGGCCGGTCCGCGACCGGCCGGCCGCCGCTGGCGACCGGGCTGTGGTTCTACGTGTCGGCGGTGATCGGAGCGAGTACGCATGTGGTGTGGGACGCGTTCACCCACTTCGACCGATGGGGTGTGCGGGTGGTGCCGGTGCTCGCGGAGCCCGTGGCCGGCTTTCCCCTCTACACGTACACGCAGTACGGCAGTTCGGCGGCTGCGCTCGTCGCGCTGGTGTGGTTCGTGGCCACCGCGCTGCGCCGGGCACCGGTTTCACCGGCGGCGCCCGTCCCGGCACTCGGCCGCCCGGCCCGTCTGCTGGCGGCCGGGCTGATCGGGGGGTGCGTGGCGGCGGGCATCGTGCACCGTTGTGTGCGCTGGTACCGGTACTGGAGCGGTATCGACACGCCGCTCGACATCATCCCGACGGCGTGCTTCGGCGCGGGGGCGGGGCTTGCGGTGGGCCTGGTCCTGTACGCGACCGCGGTACGCCTTCGGGAGCGCGGCCGCCCGCCCGGCGCGGAGACGCCGGGCACCGCCGAACCGGACCGCGCGGGCGTCGCCTAGGCAGACGCCGTTCACCACCGGGTCCGTGGCCCGGAGCGGAAAGCACGCACCGGGCGGCACGCGCCCGTGTGCACCATGTCTCGACGCGGCGCCCGGCGGGATCGCCCGGTGGCGCCGGTCCCTCGACCACCCGGCCCCGGGGCGCCGCGTCCGCGCTCACCGCGTCCGCCCGCCACGCACCCACCCGGCCCGGTCGTGGACCACCGGCGTCCGCGAGCATGCCCCCGGGCCGCGGTTCCCGCCAGGCCCGGGTCGCACCCCCGTCAGTGCGCCGCCGACTCCCAGTCGGGTCCCGAGCCCACCGAGACGTCCAGCGGCGCCCGCAGCGACACCGCCGACGCCATCTCGTGGCGTACCAGTGCCTCGACCTCCGCGCGCTCCCCGGGAGACACCTCGAGCACGATTTCGTCGTGGACCTGGAGCAGCAGACGGGACGACAGCTTCGCCTCCGACAGCGCGCGGTCCACGTTCAGCATGGCGACCTTCACGATGTCCGCCGCCGTGCCCTGGATCGGGGCGTTGAGCGCCATCCTCTCCGCGGCCTCCCGCCGCTGCCGGTTGTCGCTGGTGAGGTCGGGCAGGTAGCGTCGACGGCCGAGCATGGTCGCCGTGTACCCCGTCGCCCGGGCCTCGTCCACGACCCGCCGCAGATAGTCCCGCACTCCGCCGAACCGCTCGAAGTACGTGTCCATCAGGACCCGTGCCTCGGCCGGCTCGATGTTCAGCTGCTGGGAGAGGCCGAACGCGGAGAGGCCGTACGCCAGCCCGTACGACATGGCCTTGATCTTGCGCCGCATCTCCGCGTCGACGGCCGAGCGCTCCACGGAGAACACCTGGGAGGCGACGGTCGTGTGCAGGTCCTCCCCCGAGGTGAACGCCTCCAGGAGGCCCTCGTCCTCCGAGAGATGGGCCATCACCCGCAGTTCGATCTGGCTGTAGTCCGCGGTCATCAGGGACTCGAAGCCCTCGCCCACCACGAACCCGCGGCGGATCGCGCGGCCCTCGTCGGTGCGGACCGGCACGTTCTGCAGGTTCGGGTCGGTGGAGGACAGCCGACCCGTCGCGGCGACCGTCTGGCTGAACGTGGTGTGGATCCGGCCGTCGGCCGCGATGGTCTTGATCAGCCCCTCGACCGTCGAGCGCAGCCGGGCCTGCTCACGATGGCGCAGCATGATGACCGGCAGCTCGTGCTCGGTCTGGGCGGCCAGCCACGCGAGCGCGTCCGCGTCGGTGGTGTAGCCGGTCTTGGTCTTCTTGGTCTTCGGCAGGTTCAGCTCGCCGAAGAAGACCTCCTGGAGCTGCTTGGGGGACCCCAGGTTGAACTCGTGTCCCACGGCCGCGTGCGCCTCCTTCACCGCCTGCTGCACGGCGCCCGCGAACTGCTGCTCCATCGCTTCGAGGTGGGCGCGGTCGGCGGCGATGCCGCTGCGCTCCATCCGGGCCAGCAGCAGCGAGGTGGGCAGTTCCACGTCGTGCAGCAGCTCGGCCGCGCCGACCTCCTTCAGTCTCTCGCCGAGCGCCTCGCCCAGGTCGAGCACCGCGCGGGCCTGGGCCATCAGTGCGTCGGCCTCGGCCTGCTCGTCGGCGCCGAAGGCCAGCTGGCCGTCCGCAGCGGCCGGGGCCAGCTCGCGGTGCAGGTACTCCACCGACAGGGCGTCCAGCGCGAAGGACCGGCGCCCGGGCTTGACCAGATAGGCCGCGAGGGCCGTGTCCATGGTGATGCCGGCGATCTGCCAGCCGTGCTCGGGGAAGACCCGCAGTGCGTCCTTGGCGCTGTGCATGACCTTCGGCCGGGCCGGGTCGGAGATCCAGGCGGCGAAGGCCCGCTCGTCGGACTCGTCGAGCTGGGTCGTGTCGAACCAGGCCGCCTTGCCGTCCGCGGCGGCCAGCGCCACCTCGCTGACGTTGCCCACGCCAAGGGCCCACGCCGACACGGTGGCCACACCGAGCGGCTGCCGGCCGTGCTGCTCCAGCCAGTGGGCCACCTCCCCGGCGCCCAGCACACTGCCGTCGAGCTCCACACCGGCTTCGGGGGCCGCCGGCTCGTCCTCCGCGGCGCCCGGGTCGACGGAGAGCAGCCGCTCACGCAGGCTCGGGTTACGGATCTCGAGGACCTCGAGGAAGCCCTTCAGCGCCGTCCTGTCGTACGGCGCGCGCTCGAGGTCGGCGACGGACCGGGGCAGCTCCACGTCACGCACCAGCTCGGTCAGGTGGCGGTTGAGTTTGACGGCCTCCAGGTGGTCGCGCAGCGCCTGCCCGACCTTGCCCTTGACCTCCTCCGCGCGCTCGACGAGCGCCGCGAACGAACCGAACTGGTTGATCCACTTCGTCGCCGTCTTCTCGCCCACACCGGGGATGCCGGGCAGATTGTCCGACGGGTCGCCGCGCAGCGCGGCGAAGTCCGGGTACTGCTGCGGGGTGAGGCCGTACTTCTCCTCGACCTTCGCCGGGGTGAAGCGGGTGAGCTCGGAGACGCCCTTGGTGGGATACAGCACCGTGGTGTGCTCGCTGACCAGCTGGAAGGAGTCCCGGTCGCCGGTGACGATCAGCACCTCGAAACCCGCGGCCTCCGCCTGGGTGGCGAGGGTCGCGATGACGTCGTCCGCCTCGAAGCCGTCGACGGCGAACCGGTGGGCGTTCATCGTGTCGAGCAGCTCGCCGATCAGCTCGACCTGCCCCTTGAACTCGTCCGGGGTCTTGGAGCGGTTCGCCTTGTACTCCGGGAAGTCGGCGGACCGCCAGGTCTTGCGGGAGACGTCGAACGCCACCGCGAAATGCGTGGGCGCCTCGTCACGCAGAGTGTTCGCGAGCATCGACGCGAAGCCGTAGACGGCATTGGTCGTCTGGCCGCTCGCGCTCGTGAAATTCTCCGCGGGCAGCGCGAAGAACGCCCGGTACGCCAGGGAGTGCCCGTCCATGAGGAGCAGGCGCGGTCGGTTGTCTGCCGTCTTCTTCGATGCCGTCTCAGCCACGCCCCCGATCCTGCCATGCACCACTGACATTCCCGACCGCCCGACCTGACGGCATCGGCTGTCACAGGGCCGTGACAGGATCGGAGACACAGCATCGGACGTACCAGCTCAGGCACGGCTCAAAGGAGAGCGCGATGGCCAGCAAGCCGCCCGCAGGGGACCCGGTCCAGGACGCCCCGCAGGTCACAGCCCCACAGCAGGCGGCGGCCGGCCTGCCCGGCGTCGGCCACACGCTGCGGGTCGCGCAGCAGCAGATGGGGGCGGTCCGCACCGCGCGCACCCTGCTGAAGGTGAACCAGAAGGACGGCTTCGACTGTCCCGGCTGCGCCTGGCCCGAGGGCGAGGACCGCCACGTCGCGGAGTTCTGCGAGAACGGTGCGAAGGCCGTCGCCGAGGAGGCGACGCTGCGCCGGGTGACGCCCGAGTTCTTCGCGGCACACCCGCTGCCCGACCTCGCGAGCCGCAGCGGCTACTGGCTGGGCCAGCAAGGCCGGATCACCCGGCCCATGTATCTCCCGGAGGGCGCCGACCGGTACGAACCCGTGAGCTGGGAGCGTGCTTTCGCGATCATCGCGGAGGAGCTGGGCGCGCTCGGCTCCCCCGACGAGGCGCTGTTCTACACCTCCGGCCGCACCAGCAACGAGGCGGCGTTCCTGCTCCAGCTGTTCGCCCGCGAGTTCGGTACGAACAATCTGCCCGACTGCTCCAACATGTGCCACGAGTCCTCCGGCTCCGCGCTCACGGAGACGATCGGCATCGGCAAGGGCAGCGTCTCGCTCGAGGACCTGCACCAGGCGGACCTCATCATCGTCGCCGGACAGAATCCGGGCACCAACCACCCGCGCATGCTCAGTGCCCTGGAGAAGGCCAAGGCCGCAGGCGCCCGGATCATTTCGGTGAATCCGCTGCCCGAGGCGGGCCTGGAACGGTTCAAGAACCCGCAGACCGCCCGCGGCCTGCTCAAGGGCACCGCGCTGAACGACCTGTTCCTCCAGATCCGCATCGGCGGCGACCAGGCAATGTTCCGACTCCTGGGCAAGCTGATCCTCGAGACCGAGGGCGCGGTCGACGAGCAGTTCGTCCGCGAACACACCCATGGCTTCGCGGACTTCGCCGCCGCGGCGCGGGCCGCCGACTGGGACACCACGCTCGCCGCGACCGGCCTTTGCCGAGGCGAGATCGAGCAGGCTCTGCGGATGGTGCTGGACTCGCGCCGGACCATCGTCTGCTGGGCGATGGGCCTCACCCAGCACAAGCATTCCGTCGCCACCATCCGCGAGGTGGTCAACTTCCTCCTGCTCCGCGGCGACATCGGCCGCCCCGGCTCCGGCGTCTGCCCCGTGCGTGGCCACTCCAACGTCCAGGGCGACCGGACCATGGGCATCTTCGAGCGGCCCTCCCCCGCCTTCCTCGACGCCCTGGAGAAGGAGTTCGGCTTCGCCCCGCCCCGCCGCCACGGCCTGGACGTCGTCCGGTCCATCGAGGCACTGCGCGACGGGAAGGCGAAGGTGTTCTTCGCGATGGGAGGCAACTTCGTGTCGGCGAGCCCGGACACCGCGGTCACCGAGGCCGCGATGCGCCATGCCCGGCTGACCGTGCACGTGTCCACCAAGCTGAACCGCTCGCACACCGTCACCGGCCGGCGGGCGCTCATTCTGCCCACCCTCGGCCGCACCGACAAGGACGTCCAGGCCGGCGGCCGGCAGGTGGTGACCGTCGAGGACTCGATGGGCATGGTCCACGCCTCCCGCGGCAACCTGCCGCCGGCGAGCCCGCATCTCCTGTCGGAGCCCGCGATCGTCGCGCGGATGGCCCGTGCGGTACTCGGCCCCGCCTCCGCGACGCCCTGGGAGGAGTTCGAGCAGGACTACCGCACGATCCGTGACCGCATCGCGCGTGTAGTACCCGGCTTCGAGGACTTCAACGCGAAGATCGCCCGCCCCGGCGGCTTCACCCTGCCGCACGCCCCGCGCGACGAGCGCCGCTTCCCCACAGCCACGGGCAAGGCCAACTTCACCGCCGCACCCGTCGAGTACCCGAAGATCCCCGAGGGCCGGCTGCTGCTGCAGACGCTCCGCTCGCACGACCAGTACAACACCACGATCTACGGCCTCGACGACCGCTACCGCGGCATCAAGGGCGGCCGCAGGGTCGTCCTGGTCAATCCCGAGGACGCCCGCGGACTCGGCCTGGCCGACGGCTCGTACGTCGACCTCGTCGGCGAGTGGAAGGACGGCGTCGAGCGCCGCGCCCCCGGCTTCCGCGTCGTCCACTACCCCACGGCCCGCGGCTGCGCCGCCGCGTACTACCCCGAGACCAATGTGCTGGTCCCGCTGGATTCCACCGCGGACACCAGCAACACCCCCGCCAGCAAGTCCGTGATCGTACGTCTGGAACAATCACCGTCCGTCTAAGCGTTCGCTCAGGCAAGCAGGATGAGCGGACCATCACCAGGACCAGACGCCACGACGATCGGAGCCGGCCCCATGGGCGAGCAGACCACCGTGAAGTTCCCGCAAGGGGTCATCGAGGAGTACGCAGAGCTCGGCGTGGACCTCCCCGCACTGTTCTCCGCTGGAAACCTGGGCGACCGCATGGGCGTCCAGATCGTCGAGGCATCCGCGGACCGCGTCATCGGCACCATGCCCGTCGAGGGCAACACCCAGCCCTACGGACTGCTGCACGGCGGCGCCTCCGCCGTGCTGGCCGAGACCCTCGGCTCCATCGGCTCCATGCTCCACGGCGGCCCTTCGAAGATCGCCGTCGGCGTGGACCTCAACTGCACCCACCACCGCGGCGCCCGCTCCGGCATCGTCACCGGGATCGCCACCCCCGTCCACCGCGGCCGCTCCACGGCCACCTACGAGATCGTGATCACCGACGAGCACGACAAGCGGGTCTGCTCGGCACGCCTCACCTGCCTGCTGCGCGACGCCCCCCAGGGCTGAGCCACCGGCACGACGGCACAGGGCCGGCAAGCCCGAAGGCTTCCCGGCCCCGCTCGACTCACAAACCGTCAGGCCGCACCCTCGCCGAGGTACGCCTCCCGGATCCTGGAGTCCGCCAACAGCTCCGTCGCCGGACCCGACATCGCGACCGCCCCCGTCTCCAGGACATAGCCGCGGTTGGCCAGCCCCAGAGCCTGAGTGGCGTTCTGCTCCACGAGCAGCACCGTCGTGCCCTGCTTGTTGATCTCCTCGACGATGTCGAAGATCTGCTGCACGATCAACGGCGCCAGACCCATCGACGGCTCGTCCAGCAGCAGCAGCTCCGGCTTGCCCATCAGGGCGCGGCCGATCGCCAGCATCTGCTGCTCACCGCCCGACAGGGTGCCGGCGAGCTGCGAACGCCGCTCCGCCAGCCGCGGGAAGAGTGTGTACACCCGGTCCATCTCGGCCGAATCCGGCGACTTGAACCGGTAGGCGCCCATCTCCAGGTTTTCACGCACCGTCATCCGCGAGAAGACCCTGCGGCCCTCCGGCACATGCCCGATGCCGAACTGCACCAGCTCGTGCGACTTGATGCCGTCGATGCGCTCGTCGTGCAGCCGCACCTCGCCGTGGCGGGGCTGGAGCATGCCGGAGATCGTACGCAGCGTGGTCGTCTTCCCGGCGCCGTTGCCGCCGAGCAGGGCCACGATCTCGCCCTTGCGGACCGTCAGGTCGATGCCCTTGATCGCCTCGATGGCGCCGTAGAACACCCGGACACCCCTGAGTTCAAGCAGCGTGTCCTGCGAAGCACCGGCGCCGCCGGCGTCCTTCTCGAGTTCGGTCGTCGTGCTCACTTGCCGCTCTCCTCGTCCGGCGCGGACCCGCCCGACACCGTCTCGTCCGACGCGGACTGGTCCGAGGACTGCTCGTCCGAACCGGACTGCTCGCCCGAACCGGACTCCTCCGGCTCCCCGGCGACAAAATCCTCGGCGACCGGCTCCTCGACAGAAGCACCGGCCGCAGCCACCACCTCATCGGACTCGTCCACCGGCCCACGCTGCTCCGCGATCACCGCCTGAGCCACGACCGCCTCAGCCCCGGCCTCGGCCACAGTCTCCGCCGACGCACCCAGATACGCCTCGATCACCGCCGGATGCTGCTGCACCTCACTGGGCGACCCCTCGGCGATCTTCTTGCCGAAGTTGAGAACCATCACCCGGTCCGCCACCGACATCACCAGACGCATGTCGTGCTCGATCAGCAGCACACTGACGCCCAGCTCCACGTTGATCCGGCGGATCAGCTGCTCCAGCTCCAGCTTCTCCGTCGGGTTCGTACCTGCGGCCGGCTCGTCGAGCAGCAGCACCTGCGGATCGGTGGCAAGGGCCCTGGCGATCTCCAGACTGCGCTGGTCACCGTACGAGAGGCTGCCCGCGATCTCGTTGAGCTTGCTCTCCAGCCCGACGAACTTCAGCAGCCGGTGAGCCTTCTCGTCGCTCTCACGCTCGGCCCTACGGGCGTTCGGAAGACCGAGCATGATCGACACCGGCCCGACCTTCTGCCGGGTCTCCGCCGCGATCTTCACGTTCTCCAGTGCCGTCAGCGCGGAGAACAGCCGGATGTTCTGGAACGTACGCGCCAGACCCAGCCGGTTGACGAGGTGCGGCTTGCTGCCGAGCAGCTGCTTCTCGCCACCGTCCTTGGGACGGAACGCGATCCGCCCCTCCTGCGGCTTGTACACACCGGTCAGCGAGTTGAACAGCGACGTCTTACCCGCACCGTTGGGACCGATCACGGCGAGAACCTCGCCGCGGCGCATCCCCAGCTCCACGTTGTCCAGACATGTCAGACCACCGAACCGGAGCGTCACCCCCGACGCCTCCAGGACATTGTCCTGACCCGCGCCGGAGCCGCCGGCCTCAGTGACCACGCCCTTCGTCACATCCGTCGTCATCGGACCGCACCTCCCGCCGGCTCCGTCATCGCATCGGCATCACCGACGCCTTCCTGCACATTCTTCAACTCGCGTTGACGGCGCCGGGAAGGCCACACACCCTGCGGCCGGTAGATCATCATGACCACCAGCAGCGCACCCAGGTACATGTAGCGGTCGGCCGGGTCCACATAGTCGCGGAGCACCTCCGGCAGCCACACCAGGATCGCCGCACCCAACAGGACACCCGGGATCGATCCCATGCCACCGAAGATGACGTAGGACAGCACCAGAATGGAGTTCAGGATGATGAAGTTCTCCGGGTTGAAGTACCCCACCTTGCTGGCGTAGACGACACCGGCGACACCCGAGGTCGACGCACCGATCGCGAACGCCATCAGCTTGAAGCGGACCGTGTCGACACCGTTGGCCGCAGCGGCCACCTCGTCCTCACGGATCGCCGTCCACGCACGGCCCACCCGGGAGTGCTCCAGCCGTGCGAAGACGATGATCAGGATGACGATCAACGTGACCAGCAGATACCAGTACGGCATCTTCTCGAGCGTCCACTCGTACCCGAAGGCGGAGAACTTCGGCACCTGCCGCGCACCGGCCGGACCACCCGTGATCCCGTCGGCGTTCTTCGCCACCAGGTACACGATCTCGTGGAAGCCCAGCGTCACGATCGCCAGATAGTCACCGCGCAGCCGCAGCGTCGGCGCACCCAGCAGCACACCCGCGAGCAGACAGGTGACCACGGCCACCGGAATGATCAGGAAGTTGTTCAGAACGATCGGCGGCTCCACCGGAAGACTGCCCGTCCAGAACGCCGCGCTGTACGCGCCGACCGCGAAGAACGCCACAAAACCGAGGTCCAGAAGGCCCGCCCAGCCGATCACCACGTTCAGGCCGATCGCCAGCAGCGCGTAGGTGGCGATCTGGTCGATCAGCACCGTCTGCCAGAAACCGGTCAGCTGACCGGGGACGAACAGCACCGCGAGCAGCAGCGCGATCATCGCCGCCCACTTGGCCTTCGGCTGGGTACGCACGGCGTTCCGCGCCTGCACCCACGGGCCCCAGCCGGCCGCCGCCTTGGCACCTCCCGCCGCCTTCGACACATACCGGGAGCCGAACTCCCGCACGCACCAGACGGCCACGGCGATACCCAGGCAGACCCAGAGGTTCACCCCGGTGAAGCTGGTCCTCACGGAGTAGAACAGATCACGGGTGTTGCCCTGCTCGCCCACCATCAAGGTGAGCACCACACCCAGCGCCAACAAGGCACCCAGCCGCTGGAACCGGGGCTGCTGGTACCACGCGGTCCTGCGCAGCTTCGCCGCCGCGGACGGCGACTTCACCGACGTGTTCGCGCTCATGCCGTCCTCCCCACACGCTCGCCGAGAATGCCGGTCGGCCGGAACATCAGAACGGCGATCAGCACGACGAACGCACCGACGTGGCGCCATTCACCGCCGAAGATCGGCACCGTCAGAGTCTCCACGATGCCCAGCATCAGACCACCGAGCATGGCACCGCGGATGTTGCCGATACCCCCGACAACCGCCGCCGCGAACGCGGTGATGCCGGGAATGAAGCCCATGTCGAACTTGACCTGCGTGAACGTGCCGTACAGGAAACCCGCCGCGCCACCGAGCAGACCACCGATGACGAACGTACGCGAGACCACCTTGTCGATGTCCACGCCCATCAGACCGGCGACCTCGGCGTCCTGCGACACCGCCCGGATACCGGAACCGAGCTTCGTACGGTTCACCACCAGGTCGAGACCGACCATCATGACCACGGCCGACGCGAGCAGCAGCAGCTGCGTCACATTCAGATCGGCACCGAAGACCGAGAGAACCTTCTTGTTCTCGTACGCCGCGGGCATCGGCAGCGGGTCGCGGCCGAAGAGCTTGCCCGCGAGGTTGTAGAGGAAGAAGGAGGCACCGATCGCGGTGATCAGGAAGATGAGCCGTGGAGCGCCTCTGCGACGCAGCGGCCGATAGGCGGCCTTCTCCAGGCCGTACGCGGTAAGAGCACCGAACGCCGCGCCGGCCACAAGGCCGAGCACCACGAATCCGGCCGAGGCAAGACCCGAGGGAGATTCCCCCGGCGCCACTACGGTGAGAGCGATGAGACCGCCGTAGGCACCCAGCATGAACACCTCGCTGTGCGCGAAGTTGATCAGCTGGAGCACACCGTAGACGAGGGTGTAACCGATGGCGATGACGGCATAGATGGAGCCGAGCACCACCCCTAGGACCAGATAGTCCCAGAATTCAACAAGGGACATCGAACGTACTTCCTTGTGGGAGCTGTGCGGGCGGGCCGGCGGTGCGATCGGCACACGACTGGGACCCGCGCCATGTGTGCGGGGACGGCACCGGGCCGCGTCCTACGGAGAGTGGACGCGGCCCGGCACCCGGATCAGCTGCCGGCCAGCTCCTGGATCGACCCCTGGTACCCGATCTTGCCGCTCTTGATCTGGTACAGGTAGATGTTCGAGATCTTCAGCTCGCCCTTGTCGTCGAAGGAGAACTCCTTCGTCAGACCCTTGTACGAGCCCTTCGCCAGCGCGTCGTAGACGCTCGCACGGTCCGCCTTGTCACCCAGCTTCTTCAGCTCCTGGACGACGTAGTTGGTCAGGTCGTACGCCTCCGCCGAGTAGGTACCCGGGTCGACCTTGAACTTCTTCTTGTAGTCCGCGGTGAACTGCTTGGTGCTCGCCTCCACCGTGGCGTCCGTGCACGGGCAGGTCAGGAACCAGTTCTCCGCCGCCTTGCCGGCGAGCTCGACGAACTTCATGTCGTTCGTACCGTCACCGGAGATCGCCGCGCCCTTGTAACCGGCCTCGGCGAGCTTCACCGCGAACGGAGCCGCGTCCTGGTAGTAGCCCGCGTAGATCAGCGCGTCGGCCTTGGAGTTGACGACGTCCTTGGCGGTGGCGCTGTAGTCCGGGGTCTTCGCCGGAACGGACTTCTTGACGACCTCGATACCGGCCGCCGTCAGCTTCTCATTCGCCACCTCGGCCAGGCCCACGCCGTAGTCGGACTTGTCGTCGACCACGTAGACCTTCTTGGCCTTCAGCTTCTTGGCGTAGTAGTCCGCCATGCCGGCGCCCTGCGCGCTGTCGTTGGGCACACCACGCAGGAACGTCTTGAAGCCCTGGTCGGTGAGGCCCGGGTTGGTCGCCGACGGGGAAATCGCCGTCAGACCCGCGTCACCCAGCAGCGGAGCCGCCGAGTTCGTGGGACCGGAGAACGCCGGACCCACCAGCGCGATGACATCCGGGTCATCGATCGCCTTCTGCGCCGCGGCCGTCGCCTTCTCAGGCAGCCCCTGGTCATCGGCGGCAAAGTACTCGAGCTTCACGCCGAGGTCGCCCTTGGCGTTGGCCTGCTCGATGGCAAGCTGGATGCCGCGCTCCATGTTCTGGCCCAGCGCGACGTTGTCACCGGAGAGCGGGCCCTGGAAGGCGATCTTCAGCGTGTCGCCGCTGCCGCCGGAGTCACTCGCGCAACCGGTGAGCGCCAGAGCGCCCACTGCCAGCGGTATGGCAAGCCTGACGATGTTCTTGTTCAGCACTACGAACCCCTTGGAGCCGCCCGAACGATCTTGTCTGCGGAGGAAGTTGCCCTTCCCTCGCAGGACACCGCCAATCGGTGCGGTGTGCGGGGAATGTAATCGCGCGTTCGGGCACACGGATAGGTGACCGAACGATGTGTGATCGCCCTGTGACCTGAGTCATGCGCCGGAAACAGAACACTCCTTACCGGCGACCGGACATCTCAGCAATGATCCAGAACTTCCCGACATACCCTTACGTGATCTTCACCGCCACGCTCCTCGAGCCGCCGACAAGGCCCTGAGCAGGCAATCTCCGGCCGCTGCCACCCGGACGAACCGCTTTCACCATGCCCCTGCGCACCCCGCCCCACACCTCGGGAACGGCTCCGGCGTCTCACCTGACAACCCCATCGTGCCGGGACGCGACACCGTAGCGCGCGACCAACCGCCACACGCCCGAATCGAAAACGACCTTCACAACATCCCCCGGAACCTCACAGGGCCCCCGGCCACCCTGTGACCGAGGGCCCTGCCCGAGTCCGCTCGCCGCTACTGCCCCTTCGCGGCCTTCTTCTCCTCGGCGTCCTCGATGACCGCCTCCGCGACCTGCTGCATCGACAGCCTCCGGTCCATCGACGTCTTCTGGATCCACCGGAACGCCGCCGGCTCCGTCAGCCCGTACTGCGTCTGCAGAATGCTCTTCGCCCGGTCCACCAGCTTGCGCGTCTCCAGCCGCTGCGAAAGATCAGCGACCTCCTTCTCCAGCGCCTTCAGCTCCGTGAACCGCGACACGGCCATCTCGATCGCCGGCACGACATCGCTCTTGCTGAAGGGCTTCACCAGATACGCCATGGCCCCGGCGTCCCGCGCCCGCTCCACGAGATCGCGCTGCGAGAAGGCGGTGAGCATCAGAACCGGCGCGATCGACTCCTCGGCGATCTTCTCCGCCGCGGAGATCCCGTCGAGCACGGGCATCTTCACGTCCAGGATCACGAGGTCCGGCCGGTGCTCCCGCGCCAGCTCCACCGCCCGCTGTCCGTCGCCCGCCTCACCGACGACCGAGTAGCCCTCCTCCTCGAGCATTTCTTTGAGATCGAGCCTGATCAGGGCCTCGTCCTCGGCGATGACGACACGGGTCGTCAGCGGCGGGACATGCGACTGGTCGTCGTCTTCGGGGGTGGGCTGGGGCGACTCGGGGGCGGTCACGGGGCTCCTTGTTCCAATGCGGGGTGCTACCCCTGAGCCTACCCAGCTGCGGTAAGGTAGTGCTCAGCCGATCAAGGACAACCTTCGATTTCGCAAGCCCCGGTAGCCCAATTGGCAGCAGGCAATGGATTCAAAACCCATACAGTGTCGGTTCGAGTCCGACCCGGGGCACTTCACCTTCGATTCCAAGGTCACATGTCGGGTCGCGGAGTTCAGGCGATCGGGTGATCGAGTCGAATAGCGACTCCCCCAGGGTCCCGAGTGAAACATGCTCGACAGCATGTACGACCTCGACACTCGGAAACGCGCGCTCGCACTCGTCGGCCAAGGCCGCAGCCCAAACTCCGTGAGTCAGGAGACCGGCGTCTCTCGAGCAGCGATACGCTCGTGGCAATCGCGACTCGAACCGCTCGGAAGAGGCACTCCATGCCTCCGCTGCGAAGCCTCCCCGCGTCTGCCGGAGGACCTCGCCGCGTACAGCTACCTGCTCGGCCTCTACTTGGGTGATGGCTGCATCAGCTCCTCCCGCCGGGGCGTTGATGTCCTACGTATTGCTTGCGCCGATGACTGGCCGGGGCTCATCGATGCCTGTGCCGAAGCGATGCGGATCATCAGGCCCGACAACAAGGTGTTCCACGTCCAGAGCCAGGGCTGCCAGTACGTGACAGTGGCCAGCAAGCACTGGCCATGTCAGTTCCCGCAGCACGGCACCGGGAGAAAGCACCAGCGCGAGATCTCACTCGAACCGTGGCAGCAGGAGATCGTGGAAACGCGCCCGTGGGATTTCGTCCGCGGGCTGATCCACTCTGATGGCTGCCGGATCACCAACTGGACGACACGGCTGGTCGGCGGCGTTCAGAAGCGCTACGAGTACCCCCGGTACTTCCTCACCAACGTATCCCTGGACATCGTCGGCCTCTTCACCGGTGCGCTCGACCTGGTGGGTGTGGCGTGGAAGTCCACCAGCCGCCCACGCGGCGGCGTCAACATCTCCGTGGCCCGCCGCGCGTCCGTCGCGCTCATGGACGCGCACGTCGGGGCCAAGTACTGAATGCCGCCCGTTACTTCAGGCTCTCGCCGATGTGGTGGACGTGGACCAGGTTGGTCGAGCCGGGGACGCCGGGGGGTGAGCCGGCGGTGATGATCACGATGTCGCCGGGGCGGCAGCGGCCGATACGGAGCAGTTCCTCGTCGACCTGGGCGATCATCGCGTCGGTCGACTCCACGTGGGGGCCGAGGAAGGTCTCGACGCCCCAGGTGAGGTTGAGCTGGGAGCGGGTGGCGGGGTCGGGGGTGAAGGCGAGGAGGGGGATCGGGGAGCGGTAGCGGGAGAGGCGTTTGACGGTGTCGCCGGACTGGGTGAAGGCGACGAGGAACTTGGCGCCGAGGAAGTCGCCCATCTCGGCGGCCGCGCGGGCGACGGCGCCGCCCTGGGTGCGGGGCTTGTTGCGTTCGGTCAGTGGGGGCAGGCCCTTGGCGAGGACGTCGGCTTCCGCGGCGGTGACGATACGGGCCATGGTGCGGACGGTTTCGACGGGGTATTTGCCGACGCTGGTCTCGCCGGAGAGCATCACGGCATCGGTGCCGTCGATGACGGCGTTGGCGACGTCGGATGCCTCGGCGCGCGTGGGGCGGGAGTTGTCGATCATCGAGTCGAGCATCTGGGTGGCGACGATGACCGGCTTGGCGTTGCGTCTGGCGAGCTTGATGGCGCGCTTCTGGACGAGGGGGACCTGTTCGAGGGGCATTTCGACGCCGAGGTCGCCGCGGGCGACCATGATGCCGTCGAATGCGGCGACGATGTCGTCGATGTTGTCGACGGCCTGGGGCTTTTCGACCTTGGCGATGACGGGGAGGCGGCGGCCTCCGGCGTCCATGACGCGGTGGACGTCCTCGATGTCGCGGCCGCTTCTGACGAAGGAGAGGGCGATGACGTCGGCGCCGATGCCGAGGGCCCAGCGGAGGTCTTCGATGTCCTTCTCGGAGAGGGCGGGGACGGAGACGGCGACGCCGGGCAGGTTGAGGCCCTTGTGGTCGGAGACCATGCCGCCTTCGACGACGGTGGTGCGGACACGGGGGCCGTCGATGCCGGTGACCTCGAGGGCGACCTTGCCGTCGTCGACGAGGATGCGCTCGCCGCGGGTGACATCGGCGGCGAGGCCCTGGTAGGTGGTGCCGCAGATATGGCGGTCGCCCTCCATGTCCTCGGTGGTGATGGTGAAGGTGTCGCCCCGTTCAAGCAGTACGGGTCCTTCTCGGAAGCGACCGAGACGGATCTTCGGACCTTGAAGGTCGGCGAGGATGCCGACGCTGCGGCCGGTTTCGTCCGACGCTTTGCGGACGTGCCGGTAGCGCTCCTCGTGGTCGGCGTAGATGCCGTGGCTGAGGTTGAAGCGGGCGATGTCCATTCCGGCTTCGACCAGTGCCTTGATCTGGTCGTATGTGTCGGTGGCGGGGCCCAGGGTGCAGACGATTTTCGCTCGGCGCATGTTTCGAGCCTAAGTCTTACCGACCGGTAGAGAATTGGTCGCGCGTTACTACTCAACAACCTTTGTATGAAGGGCTATTGACAAGTGTTGAATTGTGCGCGGAGGTGCTCTGATGAGCACCCGCCGGAATGCGGTCACAGCTGCGGCGGCGTCATGGTGAAGCGCGCGTTGACCTGGGCGTAGACGGTCTGGCGTTTCGGTTCGAGGTCGAGGGCGGGCGCCGCCTCCGCGGCGGCTCCGGCGAAGCCGCGTACGGCGCCCGGCGGGGCCGGCATCGGGTAGGCGGGCGCGGGTGCTTCGGCCCCGATGTCGGCGAGTTCGACGAGCGCGGAGAGTCTGCCGCCGATCGCCTCGGCGTATTCGCGGGCGCGCTGGACGGCTTCGCGGACGGCTTGGCGCCGGGCCTCGCCGTGGGCGGGTGAGTGAGGGCGCAGTGACCACCACGGGCCGGTGACATGGGTGAGTTCGAGGTCGGCGAGGCGGGTGGTGAGTTCGCCGAGGGCGGTGAAGTCGGCCAGGACGGCGGTGATGTGGACGCGGCCGTGGTAGGCGTGGACACGTTCGGTGCGGCCGTTCCTGGTCAGTTCGGGGGTGACGGAGAAGGCGCCGGTCTCCAGCTTCTCGACTGCCTGCCCGTACGACTTGACGAGTTCGAGGGCGGCCGAGTTGCGGCGGGTGAGGTCTTCGAGGGCCGCGCGGCGGTCCTTGCCGCGGGCGCTGACGGTGATGCTGATGCGGGCGATCTCGGCATCGAATTCGAGGCGCGCCTCGCCTCGTACGGCGACTCGTGGTTGTTCGGGGGTGGCGTACGGGGCGGTGGCCGTGGTGTACGGGGCCGTTGCGGGGGTGGGGGGCGCGGCGTCGGTCATGGGTGGCTCCCTGGGGCGAGGGCTGGTCGTTCCACTCTCGCATCCGGGTCCGACAGTCGCGCCGGACATCCGATCGCAACCTGGCAGGGGTGTTGCCGGAGTGGCTCGTGGGTCAGAATCTACGCGCGTTGTGCATGGTTGACCGAGGGAGACGAAATGCCGCTGAACCGTAGGACGTTCCTGGAGCGGACCGCCGCAGCCGGGGCGGGTGTCGCTGTCGCGGGTGCCGCTGCCGCGCCTGCGGCGGCAGAGGAGCAGGGCAAGGGCCATGGGCACGGGCGTCCGCGGAAGCGGTACTCGTTCACGGTCATGGGCACGACCGATCTGCATGGAAATATCTTCAACTGGGACTATTTCACCGACCGGGAGTTCGACGACAAGGCGCACAACGACGTCGGTCTGGCGAAGATCTCGACGCTGGTGAACCGGGTGCGTGAGGAGAGGGGCCGGTGCAACACGCTGCTGATCGACGCCGGTGACACGATCCAGGGCACGCAGCTGTCGTACTACTACGCCAAGGTCGATCCGATCACGGCGCGGCGCGGTCCGGTGCATCCGATGGCGCAGGCGATGAACGCGATCGGCTATGACGCCGCGGCGCTCGGCAATCACGAGTTCAACTACGGCATTCCGGTGCTGCGCAAGTTCGAGGAGCAGTGCGACTTCCCGTTGCTGGGCGCGAACGCGCTGGACGCGAAGACGCTGCGTCCGGCGTTCCCGCCGTACAGCATGCACCGGCTGCGGACACCGCTGGGCCGGGACGTGCGCGTGGCGGTCCTGGGTCTGACGAATCCGGGCATCGCGATCTGGGACAAGCTGAACGTGAGCGGGAGGATGGTGTTCCCGGGGCTGGAGGAGCAGGCGGCGAAGTGGGTGCCGAGGCTGCGGTCGATGGGCGCGGACGTGGTGATCGTGTCGGCGCACTCGGGTTCGAGTGGCACGTCGTCGTACGGTGACCAGCTTCCCTACGTCGAGAACGCGGCGGGTCTGGTGGCGGAGCAGGTGCCGGGCATCGACGCGATCCTGGTCGGTCACGCGCACACCGAGATCCCGGAGTACTTCGTCACCAACAAGGAGACGGGCGAGCAGGTCGTGCTCTCCGAGCCGCTGAAGTGGGGCCAGCGACTGACGCTGTTCGACTTCGACCTGGTGTGGGAGAGGGGCCGTTGGACGGTCGAGAGGGTCGGGGCGGAGGTTCTGAACTCGAACACGGTCGCGGAGGACCCGCGGATCACCCGACTGCTCGGCGACGAGCACGCGAAGGTCGTCGCGTACGTCAATCAGGTCATCGGCACGTCCACCGTCTCGATGTCCACGGCCCGGGCGCCGTGGAAGGACGAGCCGATCATCGACCTGATCAACCATGTCCAGGCCGAGACGGTGCGAGCGGCGCTGGCGGGCGGTGAGCACGCGGCGCTTCCGGTGCTGTCGCAGGCGTCGTGCTTCTCCCGTTCGGCGGTGATCCCGGCCGGCGAGGTGACGCTCAAGGACGCGGCGGGGCTCTACCCGTTCGAGAACACCCTCGAGGCGCGGCTGATGACGGGTGCGCAGCTGAAGGAGTACCTGGAGTTCTCCGCGCGGTACTACGTGCAGACCGCGGCAGGGGCCCCGGTCGACACGTCGGAGCTGACGAACGCGGGCGGGACGCCGGACTACAACTATGACGCGGTGTCCGGGCTGACGTACGACATCGACATCGCGAAGCCGGCGGGTTCCCGGATCGTGAATCTGTCGTTCGACGGTGCGCCGGTGGATCCGGCGGGGCGGTTCGTGCTGGCCGTCAACAACTACCGGGCGAGTGGTGGCGGGAACTTCCCGCATGTGGCCACGGCCCAGCAGTTGTGGGCGAACTCGGAGGAGATCCGGAACACGATCATCGGCTGGGTGCAGGCGAAGGGCTCGGTCGATCCGGCGGAGTTCGCGTCGGTGGGCTGGAAGCTGACGCGGGACGGCGTGCCCGTCTTCTAGGGCCGGTTACCGGGGCGGAGCCGGTCCGGTTCCCGGGCCGGTCAGCATTCCGATTCGAGAGGAACGAGTGCGGGTGCCTGGCCGGGGATGCCGGGCGCCTCGCGCCGTTCGAGGCCGAAGCTGGTGAAGGCGGTGCGGCGCGGTAGCGGGTACGGCTCCTTTCCGGTGAGGGAGTTGAGGATGCTCGCGCTGCGCCAGGCGGCGAGGCCCAGGTCGGGTGCGCCGACGCCATGGGTGTGCCGTTCGGCGTTCTGCACGTACACGGAGCCGGTGACGGCCGGATCGAGCTTCATCCGGAACTCGGCGTCGACGGCGTGCCGTCCGGCGCCGTCGCGGCGCATGTACGGGTCGAGGCCGGCGAGGAGGGAGCCGAGCGGGCGTTCGCGGTAGCCGGTGGCAAGGACGACGGCGTCGGTGGTGAGCCGGGAGCGGGTGCCCTGCTGGGTGTGTTCGAGGTGCAGCTCGACCCGGGTGGTGGCGACCCGGCCGGCGGTGCGGACGGTGACGCCGGGTGTGAGGACGGCGTCGGGCCAGCCTCCGTGGAGGCTGCGCCGGTAGAGCTCGTCGTGGATGGCGGTGATGGTGTCGGTGTCGATGGCTTTGTGGAGCTGCCACTGGCGGGGGACGAGCTCGCCGCGGACCTTCTCCGGCAGGGCGTGGAAGTAGCGCGTGTAGTCGGGCGTGAAGTGCTCCAGGCCGAGCTTGGAGTACTCCATGGGTGCGAAGGCTTCGGTGCGGGCCAGCCAGTGGAGCTTCTCGGCTCCGGCGGGCCGGGCACGCAGCAGGTCGAGGAAGACCTCGGCACCGGACTGGCCGGAACCGATGACGGTGACGTGTTCGGCGGCGAGGAGCCGGTCGCGGTGTTCCAGGTAGTCGGCGGAGTGGATGACCGGGACGGCGGCGGCGTCGGCGAGGGGGCGCAGCGGCTCGGGGACGTAGGGCTCGGTGCCGACGCCGAGGGCGATGTTGCGGGTGTAGGCGCGGCCGAGGGCCTCGGCCTCGCCGTCGGCGTCGAGCTGGGTGAAGTCGACTTCGAACAGATCTCGTTCGGCGTTCCAGCGGACGGCGTCGACCTGATGGCCGAAGTGGAGACCGGGGAGACCGTCGGCGACCCATCGGCAGTAGGCGTCGTACTCCGCGCGCTGGATGTGGAACCGCTCGGCGAAGTAGAAGGGGAAGAGCCGGTCGCGGGAGCGCAGATGGTTGAGGAACGTCCAGGGGCTGGCCGGGTCGGCGAGGGTGACGAGGTCGGCGAGGAAGGGGACCTGGAGGGTGGCGCCGTCGATGAGGAGGCCGGGGTGCCACCGGAAGGAGGGCCGCTGTTCGTAGAAGGTGGCGGCGAGGCCGCCGGGGACGCCGTGGGCGAGGGCGGCGAGGGACAGGTTGAACGGGCCGATGCCGATGCCCACGAGGTCGTGGGGGCGGTCGAGTTCTTCGTTCGGGGGCGTGCCGGTCATCGGGGTGTGCTGCCTTCCACGAGTCGGGTCAGAGTTTCGAGGACCTCGGGGGTGGTGTGGGGGTTGAGCAGGGTCGCCTTGAGCCAGAGCCTGCCGTCGGCGTGGGCGCGGCCGAGGACGGCGCGGCCCTGGGTGAGGAGGCTGCGGCGGATCTCGGCGGTCTCGTCGTCGGTGGCTCCGGTGGGCCGGAACAGGACGGTGGAGAGGGGGGGCCGTTCGTACAGTTCGAGCCGTGGGTGCTTCTCGACGAGGTCGGCGAGGTCGTGCGCGGCGGCGCAGGTTCGGTCGACGAGGGCGCCGAGTCCGGTACGGCCGAGGGCTCTGAGGGTGACGGCGATCTTGAGGATGTCGGGCCGGCGGGTGGTGCGCAGCGAGCGGCCGAGGAGGTCGGGCAGGCCGGCGTCGGTGTCGTCGTCGGCGTTGAGGTATTCGGCGGTGTGCTCCAGCGGTGCGAGGCGGGCCGTGTCGGGTACGGCGAGCAGACCGGCGGCGACCGGCTGCCAGCCGAGTTTGTGCAGGTCGAGCGTTACGGAGTCGGCGCGGTCGAGGCCGGTGAGGAGATGGCGTCGGTCGGCGCTGAAGAGGAGCGGCCCGCCGTAGGAGGCGTCGATGTGCAGCTCGGCCCGGTACCGGCCGACGGTGTCGGCGATCGCGGGGAGCGGGTCGATACGGCCGGTGTCGGTGGTGCCCGCCGTGGCGACGACGAGAAGAGGGCTGTCGGCGTGGGCCGTGAGGCCGGCGAGCGTGGCGTCGAGTGCGGCCTGGTCGTGGACGTCGGTGATGACCGGTTCGGGGAGGCCGAGGAGCCAGGCGGCGCGGCGGACCGAGTGGTGCGCGGTGTTGCCGCAGACGGTTCGAAACGGTCCGTGGCGCTCTCTGGCGAGGAGCAGGGCGAGCTGGTTGGACTCGGTGCCGCCGGTGGTGACGAGGGCGTCGGGGGCGGCTCCCCGCGGGTACACCTCGTGGGCGAGGACGCGGGTGACCTGCGCCTCCAGTTCGGAGGCGGCGGGTGCCTGGTCCCAGGAGTCCATGGACGGATTGAGCGCGGAGGCGGCGAGGTCGGCGGCGACGGCGAGCGCGAGCGGCGGGGTGTGGAGGTGCGCCGCGCACAGGGGGTCGGCGGGGTCGGCGGCGCCGTGGGCGACGGCGCGGACGAGGGTGCGCAGGGCGTGGACGGCGCCGTCGCCGTGCTCGGGCAGTACGTCGCCGGCGGCGTGCCGCACCCGTGCGGCGACGGCCCCCGGCCCGCCGGCGGGCACCGGCCCGCCACGCGCGACGGCGCCCTCGCCGAGGGCGTCCAGCACGAGGGCGAGGAGAGGTCGCAGGGCGTCGGGGCCGGTGATTCCTCCCGCGAGGGGCGGCGTGTGCGGCATGAGTCGGGTCCTTGGGCGAGGCGCGGGATGTCACCCAACGGTGACGAGGGGCCCGGTGGGGCGCCCGCAGATCTCAACGATCGGAACCCGAAAGTGGTATTGCCTTGCGGGAGGGGGTGGTTGGGAGGGGCCGGTGCGGTATGGGTGGCGTTGGCCGGGGCCGCTGCGCCGGTAGGCGTCACCGCGCAGGGCACGGTGGGCGGGTCCGGGGTGCAACCCCGGCACCGCCCGAACTGCGCTGCCCGGCCGGGGGGACTCCCCGCGCGCCCGCGGAGCAGGGCACCGGCCGCGGGGGCGGCCTTACGGGCCCAGGGTGATCCGCCCGCGCGGCGGAGGCGCGTATCGGTCCACCGGGACGGCCCCGGCTGGGCCGTCCCGGGATCCGAGCGAACCCCGCACGCCCGCGAAGCGGGGCGCCGGGCCCGAGCCCGGATCCGGGTCCGAGCCCGGGTGCGGGGAGTCCATGGGTCTGTGGCCTCCCCCGCCGTGCGGCGGGGTCACAGGTTTCGGTACGGCGGGAAGGGACGGGGGTTGGGGACGCGTCACATCCCCCGGACGCGCAGCGCCCTGCGCAGGTCGTCGACCTGGTCGGCGAGCTTGCGGCGGAGTGCCGGGAGGATGTCCGGCTGGGCGAGGCATGCCTCGCCCAGCTGGAGCGCCTCCGCGTCGACCGCGTGAGCGGGGAAGGCGTAGCGGCCGCAGGCTTCGGCGATGGCCGGGCCGCGGCGGGCGGCGAGGGCAACCGCTTCGGGGTAGAAGCGCGGCACGTATTCCCGTACGAGATCGGCCTGTTCCGGCTGCCAGAAGCCTTGCGCGGTCGCTGCGAAGAGGTAGTTGGACAGGTCGTCGCCGTTGAAGAGGCGGGCCCACGCCGCGGCCTTGGCCTCCGGGGTGGGGAGGGCGGCGCGGCAGCGGGCGGCGCCTTCCCGGCCGGTGGCGCTCGGGTCGTTCTTCAGCTCGACGGCGATGGCCGGCTCGTCGGTGGCGCCGAGGACGGCGAGGCGGCGGAGGATGCGCCAGCGTAGTTCGGGGTCGAGTTCGGGGCCGCCGGGCACGCTGCCCTCGGTGAGCCATTCCTGGATCGGTTCCGGTTGGCAGGCCGCGTCGATGTAGTGGCGTACGGCGGTCAGGCGCAGCCCGGGGTCGCTGCCGTCCTCGGTGCGGCGCAGCAGGTCGCGGCAGATGCGGGTGAGGGTGGCGAGTGCGGCGGGGCGCTGTTCCGCGGGCAGGTAGCAGTCGGCGATCCGGCCCGCCGCGAAGGCGAGGACGCCTTGGACGACGGCGAGGTCGTGCTCGCGTGGCAGGTGCTCGCGGGCGGCGTCGAGGTAGACGGTGGGGGGCAGTTCGCCGTCGCGGACCATGTCGCGGGCGGCGTTCCACACGACGGCGCGGGTGAGAGCGTCGGGGATGCCGGTGAGCGAGGCGAGGACGGTGCGCCAGGAGGTGTCGTCGAGGCGGATCTTGGCGTAGCTGATGTCGCCGTCGTTGAGGACGACGAGCGCGGGCCGTCGTCCCGGGCGCGCCGGCGTCTCGCCGTCGTGCGGTACGTCGGTCTCGAAGCGGTCGCGCAGGACGAGCGTGCCGGGCGCGATGGGGTCGGTGTCGTACGCGCCGACGGCGATGCGGTGGGGGCGGCTGCCGTCGCGGGTGACCGTCAGTGTCCAGCCGCCGGGTGTGTCGGTGACGGTGGGGGTGAGCGTGTCGACGCCGGTGGTGCGCAGCCACGACTCGGCCCAGCCGTGCACGTCGCGGTCGGTGGCGGAGGCGAGGGAGTCGATGAAGTCGGCCAGGGTGGCGTTGGAGAACTTGTGCCGGGCGAAGTGGGTGTTGATGCCGGCGAGGAAGTCCTTGTCCCCCAGCCAGGTGACCAGCTGGCGCAGCGCGGAGGCCCCCTTGGCGTAGGAGATGCCGTCGAAGTTGAGCATCGCGGAGGCGGTGTCGGGGACGGCCTCGGGTTCGGGGGCGACGGGGTGGGTGGAGGGCCGCTGGTCGGCGTCGTAGCCCCATGCCTTGCGGGCGATGGCGAAGTCGGTCCAGGTGTCGGTGAAGCGGGTGGCTTCGGTGAGGGTCTGGTAGCCCATGTACTCGGCGAAGGACTCGTTCAGCCAGATGTCGTCCCACCACTTGAGGGTGACGAGGTCGCCGAACCACATGTGGGCCATCTCGTGGGCGATGACCATGGCGCGGGTCTGGCGCTGGGTGTCGGTGACGGCGGAGCGGTAGACGAATTCGTCGCGGAAGGTGACGAGGCCCGGGTTCTCCATGGCGCCGGCGTTGAACTCGGGGACGAATGCCTGGTCGTAGGAGTCGAAGGGGTACGGTTCCTCGAACTTCTCGTGGTAGCGGTCGTAGCACTGCCGGGTGATGTCGAGGAGTTCGTCGGCGTCGGCGTCGAGGTGGGGGGCGAGGGAGCGCCGGCAGTGGATGCCGAAGGGAAGTCCGGCGTGTTCGGTGCGTACGGAGTGCCAGGGCCCGGCGGCGACAGCGACGAGGTAGGTGGAGAGCAGCGGAGTGGGCGCGCAGGTCCAGCGGCCTTCGCCGTGGTGGGTGGCGACGCCGTTGCCCAGGACGGTCCAGCTTTCGGGTGCGGTGACCGAGAGGTGGAAGACGGCCTTGAGGTCGGGCTGGTCGAAGGCGGGGAAGACCCGCTGGACGTCGTCCATGAACAGCTGGGTGTAGACGTACGTCTCGCCGTCGCTGGGGTCGGTGAAGCGGTGCATGCCTTCGCCGGTGCGGGAGTAGCTCATCCGCGCGTCGACGCGCAGTTCGTGTTCACCGGCGGTCAGGCCGGTGAGCGGGAGCCGGTTCCCGGTGAGGCGGGCGGGGTCGAGGGGCTGTCCGTCGAGCGTGACGGAGCGCAGTTCGGCGGGCTTGATCTCGACGAAGGTGTCACCGGCCGCTTTCGCGGTGAAGTGGACGACGGTCCGGGAGTCGAAGTTCTCGTCGCCGGTGGTGAGATCGAGATCGATCGTGTACCGCTGTACGTCGAGTTGCCGGGCTCGGTTCTGCGCTTCGTCGCGCGTCAGTACGGACATGGGCCCATGCTGCCTGATGGGCCCGGGCGAGCACACGGGGTGGTGATTGCGCTGTCAGCGCACACCGGGATCGCTCTGGCCCGGCTGGTCGGCGATCTGCTCGTGGTGGCGGATCACCTCGGCGATGATGAAGTTCAGCAGCTTCTCCGCGAACGCCGGGTCGAGTTTCGCGCTCTCCGCCAGTCGGCGCAGCCGGGCGATCTGGCGGGTCTCTCTGGCCGGGTCGGCGGGCGGCAGCCGGTGTTCGGCCTTGAGATGGCCGACCTGCTGGGTGCACTTGAAACGCTCGGCGAGCATGTGGACGACGGCCGCGTCGATGTTGTCGATGCTCTCGCGCAGGCGGTCGAGCTCGGCGCGCACGGTGTCGTCGATGTCCCTCGTGGTCATGGTCAAGGAGCTTACGTCGAGGTGGGGCGGAGGGTCGGGGGGTGTTCAGGGTCCGGGACGCGGCTGCTCCGGCCGCCGGGGAAGGTGCGGCGCTGTCGTTCCCTGAGGCGGCGGGCGGGAGGCCGAAGCGGCGGGTGTACAGGCGGGAGAGGGAGGCCGGCTCGGGGTCTGCTGGGGGACGGCTTCGACCGGGGCTCCTGTCGGCCGGCCGGGCCGGGGCCTGCCGCTGTACATGCCGGGGCCGTCGCTGCGCGCGGGCGGGAGCGCGGTCCGGAGGCCGGAACCGGAGGCACCGCGGCGGACGGTGCGGTGCGGCTGCGGTGACGGCGAAGGGGCGGGCCGCCGGGCCCGCCCCTCCCCTGCGGCCGTCGCTCTACAGGTTCGCGGCGGCGGACCTGATCGCGGAGGCGAAGGTGGACACCTCGGTGTAGACGCCGGGGTAGCCGGCCCTGGCGCAGCCGTAGCCCCAGCTGACGATGCCGACCTGGGTCCAGGCGCCGGCGTTGTCCCTGCGGAACATGGGGCCGCCGGAGTCGCCCTGGCAGGTGTCGACCCCGCCGTCGTTGTAGCCGGCACAGATCTCCTCGCCGGCGACGAGATCGTCGTACGCCCGTCCGCAGGTGGCGTCGGAGACGAACGGGACCTGGGCCTTGAGCAGATAGCGCTGCTGCGCGCCGCCCTCGCGGGCCGCGCCCCAGCCGGCGACGGTGAAGGTGCCGTTGTTGTACGCCGTGGTGTCGGCGATCTTCAGGGTGGGCAGGTCGATGGGCCGTTCGAGCTTGATCAGGGCCCAGTCCTTGCCGGTGCCGTTGTAGCCGGGCGCCTGGAGGACCTTGGTGGAACGGACCTTGACGGCGGCGGAGCTGCGGAGGTCCACGACGCCGGCGGTGGCGGTGATGCGGGTGTTGTTGCCGGAGCCGCTGACGCAGTGTGCGGCGGTGAGCACGATGTCCTTGGCGTAGAGGGAGCCGCCGCAGCCCATGGAGAGCCGGACCATGAAGGGGAACTCGCCCTGGGCGGCGCGGGTGCCGCCGACGACAGGCGGGGTGGCGGCGGATGCGGCGGATGCGGTGGCGGGCTGGAGCCCGCCGGCGACAAGCAGGACGGCGCCGGCGGCGAGACATCGTTTGAGGGTGCTCAGGAGCTTCAACGGAGTGCCTCTCGTGGGGGGTGAGGGGATCGCCCGACAGACACCGGCCGACATCGACACGATGAATGACATGTGCCCGACAAGACGTTGCCCGGAGTATGGGACCCGCTCACCGGACGCCACAAGAAGCACCTTTCGGCCAATGTCCCGGCGCCGTGGGGGCCTCCGGCCCCCGTGCCGGCCGTAGAGTTGCCGGACCGCGGAGTTCAGGACCGCGGAGTTCCAGGGCGTCGGGTTCGGAGCCGCCGGGTGCAGAACAGCCGTCGGGTGCAGGGCCCGCCGCGCTCAGGGCCCGCCGGGACTGGCAGGCGCAGCAACCGCCGGGCACATGCATGGGGGTAGGGGACGTGGCGAACCGCAGCGAGGTCGTGCACGGCTTCCCTCACCTGGACACCGTGCGGTCGGCGATCACCGCGCTGTACCGGCGGCTGTCCACCGAGGGCGTGCACACGTACGCGCCCAGCGTGCTCCCCGGAGACGTGGCCTTCGGGGACGACGACGACCTGTACCTGGGTGCGCAGCGGGTGGCCCGCGCCCTCGTGCACCATCTGCGGCTGCCGGACGCCCGCGTGATCGTCGGCTTCCGCGAGATGGAGCACGCTGCGAGCGTCGAACTCACGGCCGGCCCCGAGTACTTCATCGAGCTGAACGACCGGTTCCGCACGCACCGGCGGGACATCGGCGCCGCCCTCGCGCACGAGATCACTCATGTGCTGCTGCACCGGCTCGGCCTGTCGTTCCCAGGTACCCGTGACAACGAGATCCTCACCGACACGGTGACCACGTATCTGGGAGCGGGGTGGCTGCTGCTGGACGCCTTCCGCGAGGACGCCCTCTCCAGCCAGAAACTCGGCTATCTGACACCGGAGGAGTTCGGGTACGTACTCGCCGGGCGGGCGTTGGCCTTCGACGAGGATCCACGGACCTGGTTCACCAGTCCGCAGGCGTACCACGCGTACACCAAGGGCCGCTCCCGGGCGCTGCTCGACGCGCAGCAACCCCCGCTGACCACCGCCGGCCGGCTGGGCCGGCTCCGCTACGCCAAGGACCGCCGGCGCGCCCGGGAGCAACCGGACGGCCGGACCGCGGGACCGTTCGCGTACGCCTTCGAGCAGGCGCCGGACGGGTTGCGGGTCTCTTTCCCGTGCACCACCTGCCACCAGCGCATCCGGGTGCCCGTGCGGGGACGGGTGCGGGCCCGCTGCGGCCTGTGCGGGACGATTCTCGACTGCGACACCTGACCCCGTACCCGCCCGTTCCGTAGCGTCGCAAGCGTCGGAAGTGTCGGCCCGTTCGGAAGCGTCGGACTCATGACGAACGGTGGCGGAGGCCGACGAAGCGGTGGCGGAGGCTGCCAGGGGGCCGGGCGGTGCGCAGGATCCGCACCCCCCGGCAGGTACGCGCCCGGCCGGTCGCCGACGAGGACCCGGAGGGCTACGCCGACGACGCGGCGACGAGCGCCGTACGGCACCTCGGGGACGGGCTCCTGCCGAGCGCCTCGACGATCCACTCCCCCTGCGGCCCTGACGCGGGCCATGACCCGCCACTGACATCGCCCGGCGCGCGGGGGTCTCGCGGATGACCCTCTACCGCCGCTGGCCCGATGTGCGCACCCTCGTCGGCGACCTGATGACCCGGGAATG